>NZ_JAFEJT020000014.1 GCF_018555435.2 Bifidobacterium amazonense | reverse complement strand
GTACGTCACAGTGGTCGTCGATCATGAACGGCATCGCGTGATCTGGGCGCACGACGGGTACGGCAAAGACGTGTTCGACCTGTTCTTCCAGCAGCTCACCGACGAACAGAAGAAGTCCATCAGGGTCGTCACCGGCGACGGGGCGCGTTGGATCGACTCATGCGTCGCCGAGCACTGTCCGAACGCGGAACGCGTGCTCGACGGCTTCCACATCGTCTCCTGGATGACCGGTGCGCTCGACAAGGTCAGAAAACGCCTGTGGAACCAAGCACGCCGCGAACACGACGAGGAAACGACTAAACGCATGCGCGGCGTCAAATACGCGGTATTGAAGAACCCGCGCGATCTGACCGACAAGCAGTCTGAAGCATTCGACGCCCTGCGCAACACGGATCCCAAGGGCCAGCTCTACCGCGCCTGGCAGCTCAAGGAACTGTTGAGGACCCTGCTCAAACATCCCCTCGACCAAGCCAAGACCGAGTTGAACCACTGGGTGTTCTGGGCGTCACACTCACGCATCCCCGAGATCGTCGAACTCGCCAGGAAGATCCGCCGGCGCCGTCCCGACATCCTACGCACGATCGAACTGGGCTACTCCAACGCCAGGCTCGAGGCATTCAACAACAGGATCAAAGTCACCATCCGCATGGCCTACGGCTTCCACCACGTCACCAACCTCATCGCACTCATCATGCTCAGATGCGGCGGACTCAACATCCAACTACCAACACCAACAAACTAACCCACGAAAACAACAGAAGCCTCCAAAATGATGAACGATGATCGTTATACAAGCGGCCTGGCTGTCGAACAGGCCATCAAGACCGCGGCAAAACGTGAGCATCAGCAGCATCCGGAGCGCAATATCGCCGACATCATTCGGCAGATGCATTATGACCGTTTCCTATGCCGCGTGTTCAGTGAAGACGAACAGAGTGAATGGGTGCTCAAAGGAGGGAGTGCCATGCTTGCTCGTATCCCGACGACCCGACGAACACTCGGTGCTGACTTGTTCAAACAAGGCTATGATTTGGACCAATCTCTCGAAGATCTGAAGCGCCTTGCCTCCAAGGACCTGCATGACTTCTTCGCTTTCACGTTCGAATCAATCACACCCATCGTACAGGGTGACAACCAACCGTATCTTGATGGATACCGCGTGGTTTTCCGCATGAGCCTGGGAACGAAGGAACTTGGAAATATCCATGTCGATCTTGTTACCCACCAGGGAGCTTTACGGAGTGTCGAAGTCGTCTCACCTAGAAATCTTCCGATATTGTCCAAGAAATTGGAATCCCACCGATATCGTCTTTATCCCATTGCCAATCAGATTGCCGACAAGGCGTGTGCCGTAGTGGAACGAATAAACGGACGAGAGTCCACAAGGATCAAGGATCTGGTGGATTTGGCCATTATTGCCAACACGCAGGACTGCTCTGCATCTGAGCTTATGGAGGCTTTACGTGGCGAATGCCGCAGGCGACGACTCTCATTCCCGTTCATCTTCCACATCCCGGGAAGTTGGAAGACCTCGCAGTTCAGAAAAACCGCGGCAGGTACACCTGTCCAGTCGTATGAGCTCCAAGATGCAGAAGAGCTTGTCGCTCGTTTTTTGGACGTGCCCATTCCGGAAGAGTTATATTCCACGCGCTGGAATCACGCCGATCTTAAATGGGAAACGTCTATCGAGTGAATAGTGCATTTTGGTAAAGCCAATCAAGACGGATGCGGCGATCGGGACTTATACCTTGCTGGATTCGTGCAGCGGCAGCGTGACGGTGAACGTCGAACCGGCGCCGGGGGAGCTGTCGACGTCGATCGTGCCGTGATGCAGGTCGACGATGCGTTTGGCGATCGTCAGTCCCAGCCCGTTGCCGGCCGTCGCGCGCGACGCGTCGGCCTGATAGAACCGGTCGTAGATGCGCCGCATCGTCGCCTCGTCCATGCCCGGCCCGTCGTCGGAGACCCCGACCCGCACCTGCCGGCCCGTTACACGCAGCCGTACGCCGACCGTGCCGCCGTCGGCCGTGAACTTGACCGCGTTGCCGATGAGATTGAGCCACACCTGCTCCAGCAGTTCGGCGTTACCTACGTAATCCACGGCGTCGAGATCCACGTCAAGCGCAATGCCGCGTGCGCTCCACTGCGGTTCAAGCAGCAGCAGCGCCTCACGGATCTGCTCGTCGAGACTGAATCGCTCCCGCGCCGCCTCGATGCGTTGATGATCGAGCCGGGAGAGCAGCAGGATGTTGCCGGTCAGCGAACTCAGCCGTGTCGCGTTGACCAGGATCCGGTCCGCATACTCCAGTCGCTTTTCTTCACTTAGCTCGCGACGCTGCAGCAGCGTGGCGTAGCCTTCGATCGCGGCGATCGGCGTTTTGAACTCGTGCGAAACGTTCTCGACGAAATCGTTGCGCAGGATCTCGATGCCGGCGAGTTCGCCGGTCATCACATTGAAGTTATGCGCCATTTCCCGCAATTCGGTGGCCGGAATGCCGTCCTCGTCGATGGTGACGTCGAAATCCCCTGCGGAGACCTTCTTGGTGGCTTCATTGATGTCCACGATGAAATCGATCGGCCGTTTCCCGATCAGTCTGGACAGCAGCGTGCCGACGATCACGCTGACCACGGCGAACATGAGGATGGTGATGCCGCGCGGATCGCCGCCGATCAGTCTGAGACGTCCCAGTGTGACGATCGCCGCGCCGGTGAGCAGCATCGTGACGGTCATGATGACGAACACCATCGCGGAGAACACGGCCATCGTCTTGACGGAACGGCTATGGCGGCCGTCATGCCCGTCCCGTCCGCCACAAGCGTCACGCATGCGCACGCTGCACCACCTTGTAGCCAAGACCGCGGATCGTCACGATCTCGAAATCGGGATTGTCCCGGAACTGTTCGCGCAAACGGCTGATATGCACGTCCAGTGTATGCGTGGCCGCGCCGTCGGAGCCCCAGACGTCCTCCATGATCTGCCGGCGGGTGAAGAACCGGTTGGGCGAGGCCGCGAGTTTGAACAGCAGTTGGAACTCCTTGAGCGGCAGCTGGATCTCATCCACGCCGCCATCCGCCCGCTCCACGCGCACGCCGAGCGTATCCGCGTCGAATTCGGTGCCGCCGATACGCGTGCGATGCTGCACGCCGATCCGCGATCGGCGCAGCAGCGCGTCGACACGCCACACCATCTCGTTCACGTTGATGGGTTTGACCATGTAATCGTCGACGCCCTTTTGGAATCCCAGTTTCTTGTCCGCCATGCCGCTGCGCGCGGTGATGACCAGGATCGGCGTCACATCGCCCATCTGCCTTAACAGGCCGATCATCGTGAACCCGTCCATGCGCGGCATCATCACGTCACAGACGATAAGGTCGATGTTGGTCCTTGACAACGCATCCAAGGCGCCGACGCCATCGTCCGCGGTACGCACCGTATACCCGTTGTCCGCAAGCACGTCGGCGAACAGATCTCGCAACTGTTCGTCGTCCTCGACCACAAGCACGGTGGGCATAGCCGCTCCTTTGCCATGAGACGCAACGTCATGAAACGAGCCGTCAGGAATCGAAACCTCAGGCCGTCGGCGGGCTGGACCACGCCGCCGGCCGATCACGGAACATTGTAAGCGCGCTGAATCAACCGAATCTCAATTGCCGTGCCGTCGCCTGCGATCCGCCGTCCATTCGCCGTTGAGATTGGCGAGAGATACGCGAGAGGCTGCGTTGAATCGATGACGGCAGGCTGGGGCTAGTCCCGCATCCGACAAGCAAGGAGCCATGATGCTCGCACTCGACCATGTATCGAAACGTTATGTGACCGGCGGCCTGACCCAACAGGCGCTCGACGACGTGTCGCTGGGATTCCGGAACAGCGAATTCGTCTCGATCCTCGGCCCGTCCGGTTCCGGCAAGACCACGATGCTCAACATCATCGGCGGACTCGACCGCTACGATTCAGGCGATCTGATCATCGACGGCGTGTCGACCAAACGGTATCGGGACGCCGACTGGGACGCCTACCGCAACCACACGATCGGCTTCGTGTTCCAAAGCTACAACCTGATCGGCCACCAGACGGTATTGGCGAACGTCGAACTCGCGCTGACTATCGGCGGCGTATCGCGCGGCGAACGGCGCGAGAAGGCCATGACGGCGCTCGCCAAGGTCGGGCTCGCCGGACAGGAGCACAAGAAGCCGAACCAGATGTCGGGCGGGCAGATGCAGCGCGTCGCCATCGCCCGCGCGCTGGTCAACGATCCGGCCATCCTGCTCGCGGACGAGCCGACCGGCGCGCTCGACACCGCCACCGGCATCCAGATCATGGAACTGCTGCGCGAGGTCTCCAAGGACAGGCTCGTCATCATGGTCACGCACAATCCCGAACTGGCCGAACGCTATTCGACGCGCATCGTGCGATTGGCCGACGGACATGTCGTCGACGACACGATGCCGTTCGACGCGACGGCCGTCGCAATTGCCGGCAGTACAGGAGACGCGACGGGCGTCGGCGTCCCGGGCCTTCGCAAGCCTCGCCGTGGCCTCCGCCCGGGCCGCGTGGGCATGTCATGGGCCACGTCGCTGTCGCTGAGCTTCGCCAACCTCAGCACCAAGAAGGCACGGACGGTCCTCACCTCGTTTGCCGGTTCGATCGGCATCATCGGCATCGCCTCGATCCTGGCGCTCTCCAGCGGCGTGAACACGTATATCGCCGACCTGCAACGCGACACGATGTCGTCGTATCCGATCACGATCAACAGCCAAAGCGTCGACATGACCTCGCTCATGGGTTCCATGATGGGCGGAACGACGGCCGGCGGCGCAACCGAAGCCAAGAAGGCGGATGCGGACCGTACGAAAGCCCACGTCGACTACAGCGACATCGAACAGAGCGAGGCCGCGGCCAATGCGGTCAAAACCAACGACCTGACCGAATTCAAACGCTACCTTGACGATCCCGACAGCGACATACGTCAATACCTAGGCGACAACGGCATCGTCTACTCGTATGACGTGCCGTTCTCTGTACTCGCCGACGATCCGGACGGCAACGTCATCAACACCGAAACCGACGTGGCCGAACTCACCGGCGACGATACGGGCTCCGTGGCGACCAGCGCAATGGGAGCGACCGGTGCGAACGGCATGATGTCGGGCGGCATGGGAGGCTTGGCCGGTGGCGCGGCCGGTCTCGGCTCGACCGCGGCAGGGACCGGCTCGTCCGATTCATCCGGCTCGTCGGACGCGTCATCCGAGGAATCGCAGGCATCGAACTTCTCCCAGATGACGCCCGGACCGGACGGCGAAGCGGTCAGCGACCTGACCCGCGACAGCTACGAACTGCTGTCCGGATCCTGGGTGAAACAGTCCGGCGACGTGATGCTCGTGCTCGACGAGAACAATGCGCTGCCGGCCGGGACCCTGCTGCAGCTCGGACTGATCAGCGCCGACGAGTACACGGCCGCAGCCGACGCGATCGCGGACGGCAAGGACGCGGAAACGATCGACTGGAACGTCGACGATCTCGTCGGCCGCACGTTCACCTTGGTCAGCGCCTCCGACCGATACCAAGACAACGGCGACGGCACGTTCACCTATCTGGCCGACGGCGACGACAACTGGGACGAACTACGCTCACGTGGCATCACATTGACGGTATCCGGCGTGATCCGACCCGCCGACGACGCGCAGAACGCAACCATCTCCACGGCCGTCGCATACACGTCGCAACTGACTGACCAACTCATCGTGCACGCCGACGGTAGTGCGGTCGTCACCACGCAGGAAGCGTCGCCGGACACGAACGTGCTCACCGGCACGGCGTTCGCCGACGAGATCGATGACGCCACCGACGACGATATCGAACAAGCGTACGACGACAATCTTGCCGCATTCGGCAAGGTCAGCTACGACGCGCCATCGTCGATCAGCATCTACGCCGACGGCTTCGACGACAAGGAAGCCATCGCCGACTGCATCACGGCGTACAACCAAGGCAAGGACGAGGACCGGCAGATCACCTACACCGACTACGTGGCGCTGATGACCAGCTCGGTCACCACGATCGTCAACGTGATCTCGACCGTGCTCATCGCGTTCGTCGCGGTCTCGCTCATCGTCTCGTGCATCATGATCGGCATCATCACGCGCATCTCCGTGCTCGAACGCACCAAGGAGATCGGCGTGCTGCGCGCATTGGGCGCCTCGAGGCGCAACATCTCGCAGGTGTTCAACGCCGAGACGGCCATCATCGGCCTGTGCGCGGGACTGCTGGGCGTGGGCGTCACCGCGCTGCTGACGATCCCCGCCAACGCCGTGGTCGGCCGACTGCTCGGCGCGGGATCGCTGACCGTCGCGCTGCCGGTCAGATATGCGGCCGTACTGGTGGCGATCAGCGTGATCATCACCATGCTCGGCGGTCTGCTGCCCGCCCGCAAGGCCGCCAAACAGGACCCGGTCATCGCGCTGCGGGCGGAATGAACGGAACGTGTTGACTTCGAGCGCTCGAAGTCGGTAGGACTGGAACATCATCCATCACCACGGCCGAACGCCTACTGGGTGAACGGCCGGCGCATCGCCACGTCCGAAAGCGAGACGGCGCTCGCCAAGTGGGTCGACGGACTGGACCTGTAACCGGGTGTGATCAGTCGGCTTCGGCGTGCCAGATCATTTCGACGTGGGGGATGCCGTCCTCGAGGAACTCGTCCGAAACGCGCGTGAACCCGAGCTTCTCGTAAAAGCCCTGCGCATAGGACTGCGCCTCGATGCGCACGGTATCCGCCCCGGCGCGCTCCCGGGCCACCCTCAGTCCCTCCCTGACGATGAGCGCGCCCAGTCCCTGCCCGCGCCGCAGCGTCAGCACGCGGCCGACGGCTGTCTCATTGAACGTGACGCCGGCGTCGACCACCCGGCAGTAGGCGGCGATGCCGTCTTCGTCATGTGCGAACACATGCCAGCTGTGCAGGTCGACGTCGCCGTCGATGTCCTGATACGGGCAATGCTGTTCGACCACGAACACCGCCATGCGGGCCTGATAGATCCGGTGGAGCTCGTGCACGGTCAATTCATCGAAACGTTTGATCGTCAATTCCATGCGCTCCAGTATATAGACGAGCTCGATGGCCGCCCGCCAAGACGGCATTCCTGCACGTTGGGTAGCATAGGGCACCATGAGTGAAACCGAACCTAGGGGAGGAACCATGGCGGTCACCTGGCTGCTGCTGTTCGTGACCATCTGCTGCGAGGTGGTGGCCACGCTGTCGTTGCGCGCATCCGAAGGATTCTCCAAGCCGATATGGGCGATCCCGGTGGTGATCGGCTACGTGGTGTGCTTCTACCTGCTGTCGGTGGTGCTGGAGCGAGGCATGCCGACCGCGCTCGCGTACGGCGTGTGGTCGTGCGTGGGCATCATCCTGACCGCGTTCGCCGCACGCGTGCTGTTCCACGACCCGCTGAACCTCAAGATGCTGCTGGGCATGGCCATCATGATCGTCGGCATCATCGTCATGCAGTGGGGCACGCATTCGGCCTGACATGCCGCCGGCATGTTTCCGGGCGCGTCGGCGAGTCCGGCGGAACGCACATCGGCGGGCATATGGTATGGACCATATGCCCGCCGATTCGTTTGTCGGCATGCGCGCATGCGATTTTCGGGTCAGTGGTTGGTGAGCGCCTCCTGCGTGGGCGCGTACCTCGCGCCTTCGATGTGGATCGCGTCGAGATGCCGGTCGATGTCGGACAGCTCGTCCGGCGTGAACGTCACGGCCGCGCCGCCCAGGTTCTGCCGCAGCCGGTCGATGTGCTTGGTGCCGGGGATCGGCACGATCCAGGGCTTCCGTGCGAGCAGCCAGCCGAGTGCGATCTGCGCGGGCGCCACGCCGCGGGCCTCGGCCAGCGAACGCACGTAGTCGCCCATCGCCACGTTGTGCGCCATATGTTCGGGGGAGAAGCGCGGGATTTTGCTGCGATAGTCATCGTCGGTGAAACGCGATGCGGCATCGAACCGACCTGCCAGCATGGCCTTGCCGAGCGGGCTGAACGGCACTAGGCCGATGCCCAGCTCCTCAAGCGTCGGAATCAGCTCCTCCTCGGGCTTTCTCCACCACATCGAATACTCGTTCTGCACGGCCGTCACCGGCGTGACCGCATGGGCCCGGCACACGGTGGCGGGCGCGGCCTCCGACAGGCCCCAGTGCAGGATCTTGCCTTCTGCGATCAGTTCGCCCATCACGCCGGCCACGTCCTCGATCGGCACCTTGGTGTCCACGCGATGCTGGTAGTACAGGTCGATGTGATCGGTACGCAGACGTTTCAACGATCCCTCCACGGCCTTGCGGATCGTCTCGGGGCGCGAATCGGTCTGCTGCACGCGGCCGGAAGCGTCCAGCACCGCCCTTGCGCCGGCCTGTCCGCCTAATGGGTCGCCGTGCAGGGCGAACCCGAATTTCGTGGCGATCACCACATCGTCGCGGAACGGCTCCAACGCCTCGCCCACCAGCTCCTCGTTCGTGAACGGACCATACACTTCGGCCGTATCGAAGAACCGTTCGCCCATCTCGTAGGCCGTGCGGATCACGCGGATGGACTCGTCGTGCGGCAGGAACGGCGGCCAGCTCATCGTGAATCCCATGCATCCCAAGCCGATGGCCGACACGTCCAGTTTGGCCGGACCGGTTCCCAGCGTACGTGTCGGCATCGGTTCGTCGTACGTCTGATCACTTGTCTTCATGATTCGTTCCTTTCGTTTCGTGATGTTTCCTCTCGCGTCCGTCGAAGACCACGGCCGGGACGGACGCGGACTTTCGCCGGTTTACCTGATGCGCGGCTTGAGGCCGAACAGCCGGTTCATCCAATCGGTGGCCATGGTCGTCCAGGAGGCCACGTTGGGGCTGTCTTCGGCCAGCCGGTATGAGGCGTCGTCGTAGGAGCTCAGGCTGTTGCACACCGACATGCCGTGCTCACCGTAGGCGAACAGGTGTAGTTCGACGGGTATGCGCAGCCGGAACATCGCGTCGGCGATCATCAGCGGATTGGTGACGGGCACGTACCTGTCGCCGAAGGTGTGCCAGATGAACATGGGCGGCACGTGCGGTCCGACGTAGTTGATCAGGTCGAGCTGCGGAGTGCATGACGTGGCGATGCGCGCCGCCTCCGGGTTATGGTATTCGGGGTTGTTCTGGATGGTGTTCGAGTTGTCCCAGGCGCCGTATCCGAACACGATCGCGTCCGGCCTGAGCAGTTCGGGATCGTCTTGCACGCCGAGTGCCTCGGCGATCTCCGGCGTGTTCCACTGCGTGGCGGAGAGCCCGGCGATGCACGCGCCGGCGGAGAAGCCCATCAGGGTGATCCGGCGAGGGTCGATGCCCCATTCGTCCGCGTGGCGGCGTACTTCAAGGATCGCCTTGGACACCTCGATGAGCACGTCGGGGTAGCGGCAGTCGTCGCCGACCGTGTAGTCGAACACGAAGGTGTCGTAGCCTTCCTTGAGGAAGGTGAGCGCCACCGGCTCGGCTTCGGTGTCCGACAGGAACGAGTATGCGCCGCCCGGCAGCACGATGACCGCCGAACGCGGGTGCATCTGGAAGTCGCGTTGGGATGATTCGGCGTGCAGATAGGTGGTCAGCGTGGCGTCGCGGTCGTCGAAGAGCCGCAGTGTTTCGTGGATCATGGATGGTCTTTCCTTGGTTTCCTGTGGATGCCGCATCGCCGCGATGGCCGGGGTGCCGGCGGCGGATGCGTGTGGGGGCTCCCGTTGCCGGGAGCGGTCAGACGTGGCCGATCACGCGCGCCGGATTGCCGGCGACGATCGCGCCGGCCGGCACGTCGTGCGTGACGACCGCGCCCGCGCCAACGATCGCGCCGTCGCCGACCGTCACGTTCTGCAGGATGGTCGCGCCCGCGCCGATCCATACGCGAGCGCCGATCGTGATCGGCCGACTTACGGTCACGGCGCGGCGGGTCGGATCCTTCATGTGGTTGATGGTGATGAGCTGCACGTTGGGGCCGAGGAACGAGTCGTCGCCGATGGCGATGCCGCCTCGGTCCATGAGCGTGCACCCCCAGTTGATGAACACGTTGCGGCCGAGCGTGATGTTGTGTCCGAAATCCGTGTGGAACGGCGGGTTGAGTCGGAACGACTGGTCGACGGGGTGGCCGACGATCCGCTCGAAGATCGCGTGGGTCTCCTCCGGTTCGTGGTATCCCGTGTTGAGTTCGGCGCACAGTCGTTTGGCGGTGCGGATGATCGTGCCTATCGCGGCGTCGTATCCGGGTTCATGCGGGTCGACGGGGATGCCGGATCGGTCGCTGGCGAGGATGTCGGCGGGGGAGTCCGGTACGCCGTTCGCCGTGCGGCCGTCGGTCGCGGCGTCGTCGATGGTTGCGCTGGCTGTCATGATGATCGTCCTTTCGGTATGCGTCACCATTGAACCGCCATGCCCGCGTATCGTCCAATAGCATGGACATATGCCCATCTATGCTTGAACCGTATGGATGATGGCGTTGCCTGGGTCGGTGTCCGATCGGCGGGTTGCCGGCTTCGCGATGGCGGCGAGGCCGTGAACAGGGGCGACGAAAAGACGATGGGAGGACGGAGGCGTCATGGAACTGCGTGTCTTGCGGTATTTTCTGGCAGTGGCCGAGGAGGGCAGCGTGACGGGAGGCGCCGAATTGCTGCGGATATCCCAGCCCACGATGTCGCGCCAGTTGCAACAGTTGGAGCGCGAGCTTGGCGTGAGGCTGTTCGAACGCGGCCAGCATGCCATTGCGCTCACCTCCGAAGGCGTGCTGCTGCGCGATCGCGCCCGTGCGCTCGTTGAACTCGCCGACAGGACGGTCTCCGAGGTGACGAACCACGCGGAGACGGGGCTCGACGGCGAGATCGCGGTCGGATGCGGCGAGCTGCGTGGCGTCGACTGGCTGGCCGACCGCATGGCCGCGTTCCGCGCGCTGCATCCGCGTGTAAGGTTCGCCCTGTTCTCCGCGACGGCCGACGTGACGCGGGAGCGCATGGAACTGGGGTTGAGCGACATCGCGGTGATGAGCGAGCCGATCGACGCGGAACGGTTCGATTTCCTGCGGCTGCCGCAGACGGATCGTTGGGGCGTGATGATGTGCGACGACGACGATCTGACCCGTCTCGACGTGATCACGCCCGATGATCTGGCGGGCCGTGCGCTGCTGATGCCGTATCGGCCGCAGGCGCGCGGCACGCTCGACAACTGGCTCGGTGCCGTGCGTGCCGCCGTGACGGTCGCCGGCACCTACAACCTGCCGTTGAACGCCGCGGTCGCGGTGCGACACGGGCTTGGCCCGGCTCTGTGCATCGACGTTGGCCAGATCGGCGAGGGATTGCGGTTCGTGCCATTGGAACCGCGTCTCGACGTGCCGTCCGCCGTCGCTTGGAAGCGGGGGAGGGTCCTTAATCCCGCGGCCACCGCGTTCGTGGCGTTCCTGCGGGACTGAGTGTTTTGCAGGGCTTGAAGTGACGGGTGTTTCCTCGTCCTCAGTCGGCTCCGTTGACAGCTCCCCCTTTAGAGGAGGTGGGATGGGACCTCACCACAGCACGTCGATGGGGGCGGTGACCTTGTTCTTTTCGATGATGAGGCAGATCTCGTCGGGGGACTCCTTGCAGCCGCGGCGGATCCACAGCCAGATGATCGAGGAGACGGCGGAGACGAGGATCTCCATGGCGTAGTCGGCCGGGATGCCGTTGTAGCTGGACTGCGGTTCGGCGCCGAACCGTTTGGCCTGCGTCATGATGAGCTTCTTGAGTACCTCTTTGAGCCGGTCGTACAGCTGCATGTCGTTGCCGGAGCGGGAGACCGCGTCGAAGAATGCGTAGTCGTCCTTGACGTAGCGCAGCGCCTCGGCGATGGCCCTGGTCTGGAACGCGTCGCAGATCGCCCTACCGGTACGGGTCGTGACCTGCCCGTCCGGTTCGGCGTTCTTGATGAGGATTTCGGTCAGGTCGTCGATCGTGTCGTCGATGAGCTGTCGGCGCAGATCGAACTTGTCGACGTAGTGCATGTAGAACGTGCCGCGGTTGATGCCGGCCGTGCGGGCGATGTCACTTACGGTCAGCGCGTCGAAGCCCTTGCTCTGTACGAGCGTGGTGAAGGCTGCCTTGATCTTGGCTTCGGTCTGCGTGTTGCGTTTGCCGGTCACGGATGCCATGTGCGTCCTCTTTCCTGATGATGCGTGTGATGCCTCGGCTGTCGGATCAGTCGGTGAATGCTGCCTCGATTATAACAACACGTTGTTCGTTTAGTGACTAAATCGACAGTTTCCGACGAGGTGCTCTATTTGAACAACATGTTGATAATTGTGCATTGACTGCGTGTTTTGGCCGTTCATACAATCACAGCAGTTAAATCAACATGTTGTTTATTCAAGGTGTTGTGAACGACCGCATACGCATATGACCATCTTCAGCCGGCCGAGCCGGAAGGGGACAAGGAGACGTCGACATGTCCTATATCGAAATGATCCACAGTTTCAAGCGCTACCACATGGGCGACACGACCATCGTCGCGAACAACGACGTGAGCTTCGGCATTGAAAAAGGCGAGCTCGCGATCATCCTCGGCTCGTCCGGTGCCGGCAAATCGACCGTGCTCAACATCCTCGGCGGCATGGACACCAACTCCGAAGGCCAGGTGATCATCGACGGCAAGGACATCTCGAACTACACCGCCCGTCAGCTCACCGACTACCGCCGCTACGACATCGGCTTTGTGTTCCAGTTCTACAACCTCGTCGCCAACCTCACCGCCAAGGAGAACGTCGAACTCGCCTCCGAAATCGTGCGTGACGCGCAGGACCCCGTGCAGACGCTCATCGACGTCGGGCTCAAGGACCGCGTCGACAACTTCCCCGCGCAATTGTCCGGCGGCGAACAGCAGCGCGTCGCCATCGCCCGCGCCGTCGCCAAGAACCCGAAGATCCTGCTGTGCGACGAGCCGACCGGCGCGCTCGACTACAACACCGGCAAGCAGGTCCTGCAGATCCTGCAGGACCAAAGCCGCAAGAAGGGCGCGACCGTCGTCATCGTCACCCACAACTCGGCCATCGCGCCCATCGCCGACCGCGTCATCCACATGCACGACGCACATGTCAAGTCGATCGACGTCAACGAACATCCGATGGACATCAAGGATCTGGAGTGGTAACCGTGACCGACCTCGAAGACTTCATGGAACCGGCCGAAACCGGCCGCCGAAACGACCGCGTCCACGCCGCCAAACGCAAACACCGCCGCATGACCACGCCCCGCAAACGCATGCTGTGGAAGGACATCCGCGTCACCCTCGCCAAATCCAAAGGCCGGTTCATCTCGATCGTCAGCCTCATGATGCTCGGCTCGTTCGCCCTCGTCGGCCTGTTCGTCACCGGCCCCGACATGCAGGCGACCGGCGCGACCTTCTACCGCGACAACAACCTCGCCGACGTGACCGTCATCAGCGACTACGGACTGAGCCGCGACGACGAAACGATCATCCGCTCGACCGACGGCGTACGCCAGGCCGAATTCGGCTACTTCAAAGACGTGACGATCGAGGGCAGCAACCACAGCCTGCGCATCTACTCCAGGCCCGACGCCGTCTCCGGATACCGCGTCATCGAAGGCCGTCTGCCGGACAAGACCGGCGAAATCGCGCTCGACTCGGCCGAACGCGACCGGTATGCGCTCGACAGCACCGTGAAGGTCACCGAACTGCCCGACATCGCCGGCGACACGATCCTCAACCAGACCAAGTACACTGTGGTCGGCTTCGTCGACGCCAGCGAAATCGTCTCCGACCTCAACATGGGCCAATCCACGGCCGGCACCGGCGAACTCGACGGCTACGGCGTGGTCGTGCGGGGCACGTTCGACTCGGACGTGACGATGATCGGCCGCGTGACGTTCGCCGACACGCAGCACCTCGACTATTGGACCAGCGAATACCGCGACCGCGTGCAGGCGCACAAGGACACGCTCACCAAACGTCTCGCCGGCCAGCCCAAGGCGCGCGCGGCCTCCATCCGAGCGGACCGCCGTACGCAGATCGACAAGGCGCAGGCCAAGGTCGACGATGCGAAACAACAGCTCGACGACGCCCAAACGCAGCTTACGGACGCGAAAACGCAGATCGAAACCGCCAAGGATCAGATGACCCAAGGCGAGCTCACCGCCATCGACCAAGGCTCGACCGCCGCCGCGGAACTGTCCGGCGCACTCGCGCAGATCGCATCCGCCGGCTCGCAGATCACCTCCGGGCAAACCCAGCTCGCGGCCGGCGCTCAACAGCTCACGCAAGGCCAGGCGCAGCTCGACTCGTCATGGCAGCAGCTTACGCAGGCCAAAACACAGCTCGACGCGGCCCGTACCATCCTCGAATCGGTCAAGCCGACGCTCGACAACACCGGCACGCTCCTGACCGACTGGGCGAACAGCGGACTGACCGGCAGCCTGTACGACACCGTCAAAGCCCAGTACGACAAAGCATTGAACGCCTACAACGACGCCGTCGCCCAATACAACAGCCAACTGAACGCCTACAACACCGCGCTCCAACAGTGGAACGACGGAGCCACGCAACTTGAGGAGAGCACCGAGGAATACCAGAAGAACGCGGCCGCGCTCGCCGACGCGTCCAACCAGCTCGCCGCCAAGCAGACCGAACTCGGCCAGGCCGTCTCCACCGCGCCGGCCGGCACGGGCTCATCCGGTAGCGCCGCGAACGGCGCCACGCAGCTCATCCAAGGCCAGCGCGACATCGAAAAAGCCGAGGACGAGTATGCCGAAAAACTGCAGGAGTTCAACGACGCGAAGCCCGCCGCCGAAGCGAAGATCAAGGATGCCGAACGCGAGATCGCGCTCGCCCGCGAGAAGGTCGACACGCTCGAAGTGCCCGCCTACTCGATCGACGGCCGGCGCGAAGGACTCACGTCCAACGGCTACCGCGTGTACGAGATCGTCGCGAACATCGTCGAAAAGCTCGCGCTGATCTTCCCCGTGTTCCTCTACTTCGTGGCCGCGCTCGTCACGTTCTCCACGATGGGCCGCATGGTCGACGAGGAACGCGTCAACTCCGGCACGCTCAAGGCGCTCGGCTATGGCAACGCGGACATCCTCAAGAAATTCACGGTCTACGGGTTCGCCGCGTCCACCGTCGGCACCATCCTCGGTGTCGCGGCCGGACATACGGTCATGCCGCTCATCGTCTACCACGCGTACAGCAGCGGGTTCACGATGCCGGCCATCGAACTGAAATTCCACCCCACGGTCACCGTGGCCGCGTTCCTGCTCGCGTGGGTGAGCGCCGTCGTGCCTGCCATGCTCGCCGCCGCCCGCGAGCTCAAGGACAAACCGGCCGCGCTGCTCCTGCCCAAGCCGCCGGCCAAAGGGTCGAAGATCTTCCTCGAACGGCTGACTCCCATCTGGAGCCGGCTCAGCTTCACGCGCAAGGTCACCGCGAGGAACCTGTTCCGCTACAAGACGCGCGGGTTCATGACGATCTTCGGCGTGATGGGTTCGGTGTCGATGCTCGTCGCCGGACTCGGCGTGCAGGGGTCGATCAACCAGATCAGCGAACGCCAGTTCGACGAGGTGATCCACTACGACATGATCGTCGCCGAAAAATCCGACAACAACGACGACCAGCGCGCATCGGTCGCCAAGAGCATGGGCGACAAGGCCGTGGACGAGGCGATGCCGATCCGCTACGAGGAACTCACCAAAACCGCCGGCAAGCAGGACGACAAGCAGTCGATCACGTTGCTCGTCACCGACGACACGTACAACTTCGCCGACTATGTGACCCTGCGCTCGCGCGTGAATCATACACCGCAGATCCTCACCGACCGCGGCGCGGTCATCTCCGAACGCATGGCCTCGATGCTCGGCGCGAAGGACGGCGACACGATCCGCGTCACCGGCGAGGACGGCGTCGAACGCTCCGTGCGCGTCGACGGCGTGAACGAAATGTACATCGGCCATCTCATGGTCATGTCGTCGGGCGGATACGAGCACGTGTTCGGCGAGGACTACCAGCCGAACGCCTATCTCGTGCGGCTCAAGGACAATTCGATCGAGAACGCCGAGAAGCAGGGCGCGCGGTTCATGACCGACGACGGCGTGCGCGGCGTCGTGCAGAACACCACGATGAAGAACCAGGTCGCCACGATCGTCGACTCCCTGAACCAGATCATGGAGGTGCTGGTGCTCGTCTCCGGACTGCTCGCCGTGGTGATCCTGTACAACCTGACGAACCTCAACGTGTCCGAACGCATCCGCGAGCTGTCCACCATCAAGGTGCTCGGCTTCCATAGCGACGAGACGACCATGTACATCTACCGCGAAACCATCGTGCTGTCGGCGTTGGGCATTCTCGCCGGTTATGGATTCGGCGCGGGACTGCACCGGTACATCATCGCCGAGGTGCCGCCCGACGAGGTCATGTTCGACCCGGCGCTCGGCTGGCCGGCGTTCGTGGTGCCGTTCGCGCTCGTCGCCGTGGTGCTCGCAGCGCTCGGCTGGGTCGTCTACCGGCAGCTCAAGACGGTCGACATGCTCGCCGCGCTCAAGTCGGTCGAGTGAGCGGCGACACGGCGGACGCGCCGATGACGGGCCGCGTCGGTGGTATTCCGCCGGCGCGGCCGCGTTCGAATCGACAGTTTCGAAGAATCTGTTCGTTGCGGCGAACCGTGAGGGGCGGCATAATATGAACCGCCTTAAATCGACAACGTGATGATTGAATTTGATGATCGGTGGTCCGGCACCAGCCTGCGTTGCGGGCGGATTGCGGACGATAAGCAAGCGACATTGGAAAGAGACCTGACCCATGCATAACATCATTCGCGTTTTCATCCGTGACGTGAAGCGCATCTGCGCGGTGCCCGCCGCGGTGATCATCGTGTTCGCGTCCTGCTTCGTGCCGGGATTGTACTCATGGTTCAACGTTGCGGCGAACCTCGACCCGTACGCCAATACCGGCAACGTGCCGATCGCGGTGGCTAACAACGACAAGGGGGCCTCGGTGAACGGCACCGAGCTCAACGTGGGCGACCAGGCCATCGACGCGCTTGAAGACAACCACGATCTGGGCTGGCGGTTCGTGAGCGAGACGCAAGCCAGGAACGGCGTGGAATCCGGCGAATACTATGCCGCCATCGTGATCCCGGAAGACTTCAGCTCGGATCTGACCAGCGTGCTGCACGGCACCTTCACGCGGCCCGAACTGTCCTTCTACGTCAACGAAAAGGTCAACACGCTATCGCCGCGAGTGACGCAATCCGGCGCCAACGCGCTCGAACAGCAGATCAACGAATCATTCGTCTCCACCGTCAGCTCCACCGTCACCACGACCCTTGCCGAAGAAGCCGGCAAGATGAACGACTCCCTCGACGGGACGGCAAACCAGCTCGACGAGAAGCTCGGCGAAGTCCAGTCCAGCATCACGTCGGCGCAACGCAAAGTCGCCGACTCGCAATCCGCCATCTCGGACTCGCGTTCCGCCATCACCCAGGCACGACAACGCATCGCAAGCATCGCGAACCGCGCGAACACGCTGTCCGCAAGCATCGGCGACACGGCAACGTCCGTCGACGCGGCACGCAAGAACCTGTCGGCGTTCCAACAGGCCGCGAACACGGCAGCCAGTCAGGGACAGGCGGGATTCGGCGCCATCTCGGGGCGCATCGAAGGCATGACGGATACCGTCAACGGCAATACGGAGACGATCTCCGGCCGCGTCGAATCCTCGCTGTCCACACTCGAAACGGCGAACGACGCCCTGGAGGACGCCATCGACGCGATGGCATCCGACTCGCAGCTCGCCGGTTCGGACGCCCTTGCCCAAGCCAGACAACAGCAGCGCGATCTCGCCAAGCACATCGATGCGGTGAAACAGCTGAACGACGGCATCCCCTCCGCAATGGCCATGACGAACCAGCGACTGTCCGATTCACTGAACACGCTGAACAAAACGACGAGCAACCTGTCATCAATGTCCTCGGACGCCTCGGAGACCATCGACGGCAGCCTCAACGGAATCTCCACCCAACTCGTCGGCCTGTCGGGAACGGTGGGCGGCGCATCCGAATCCCTCGAACAGCTCGACGCCAATCTCGCCCAATTCGACAACACCCTGAAAACGGCCTCCGACGTGATGAGACAAACCGGCACGGCCCTCGGCCGGGTGAGCGAATCGGTGCAGAGCACCCAGGCCGACTTCGCCGTGCTGCGCGCAAGCGACGCATGGGCCGGCGTCAACGATCTCGCACACGCGGACGCCGACCAGATCTCCTCATTCCTCGCATCCCCGGTCGGACTGGACAGCCGCGAATACTATCCGATGAAGAACTACGGCACCGCCATCGCCCCGTTCTTCACGAACCTGGCCTGCTGGGCCGGCGCATTCGTGGCACTCACCCTGCTGCGCAACGACGCCGACTCGGACGGCATCGAGGGCCTCACGCCGAAACAGGCGTTCCTCGGACGCTGGCTGCTGCTCATGGCCGTCGCGATC
Source organism: Bifidobacterium amazonense (assembly GCF_018555435.2). Lineage (GTDB taxonomy): Bacteria > Actinomycetota > Actinomycetes > Actinomycetales > Bifidobacteriaceae > Bifidobacterium > Bifidobacterium amazonense. The sequence goes on along the minus strand of NZ_JAFEJT020000014.1, from coordinate 42,828 downwards.
CTGCAAAGCATCGTGATCGCATCCGGCAACCTCATCATCGGCATCCAATGCAACGTGCCATGGGCGTACTACCTCGGCACCATGATCTGCTCGATGACCTACATCTCCATCGCCTACAGCCTGGTCATGATGTTCCGACACATCGGCATGGCGCTCAGCGTGATATTCCTGATACTGCAGGTACCGGGCGCAGGCGGCATGTACCCGATCGAAATGATGCCGTCCTTCTACCAGAGACTGTACCCCCTCCTGCCGTTCACCTACGGAGTCGAGGCGCTGCGCGAGGCGATCGGCGGCTTCTACGGCGCGGACTTCTGGATACGGCTCGGGCAGACCTCGACGTTCGCCGTGGCGTTCCTGCTGATGGCGCTGCTGTGCCGCCCGGCGCTCGCCAATCTCAACGACCTGTTCAACCGCGAACTGGCCGATACCGATCTGATCAACACGAAGCGGCTGGAGATAGTCGGCGCCGAGCGCAACGTCATGATCACCGTGCGCAAGATGCTCGCCGATCCGACCTGGGGTGCGGGCGTGCGACGTCGGGCCGAGAAGTTCGAACGGCTGTACCCGCATCTGATCCGTTTCGGATTCCACCTCATCTGGCTGGTGCCGGTCGCGTTCTTCGCGATCATGACGATCGTCGGACCGGGCATAGGCTTCCTCGCCGCATGGCTGGCGCTGATCGTGATCGTGGACATCGCGCTCATCGTCATCGAATACATCCACCACAACCTGCCGCAGCAGGCACGGGACACCGCCATGGGCGCCGAAGGTCTGCTGCATTCGGCCGTGACCGCCGTCACCGAGGCCATCAACGGCGGCGCCAACGCAAAGGAGATCCACTGATGCGAAACGTATGGACCATCTTCCGCGGCGACATCAGGCGCATCCGCGGCAGCGTGATAGCGCTCATCATCGCCATCGGGCTGATTCTTATGCCATCGTTCTACGCATGGTTCAACATCTATGCCAACTGGGACCCCTACAGCAACACCGGCGGCATGAAAGTGGCGGTCGCCAATGCGGATAAGGGATACCAAGGCGACATGCTGCCGGCGCAGGTCAACGTGGGCGATCAGGTGGCCAACGCGCTGCGCGCGAACGACAGTCTCGACTGGACGTTCGTAAGCGAAACAAAGGCCAAGGACGGCGTGAAGTCCGGCGAATACTATGCCGCCATCGTGATCCCGGAGCATTTCAGCACGGACCTGTTCTCGATGCTGGATGCCGGCGACTCCGACGCCGACGGCGCCGCGAAGCCGTCGAGACAGGCGAAACTCGTCTATTACGCCAATCCGAAGAAGAACCCGATCGGATCCACCGTCACCAACCAGGGCGCATCCACCGTACGCCAGCAGGTCAGCGATACGCTCACCTCGGCGGTGGCGAAGGCTTCGGTAGGCGTGATCGACACCGTGACGTCCTATCTTGACACGGACCGCAGCGCGCAGACCATCAGCGCGTTGAGCACCCGGCTCAGGCAGCAGTCAGACGATCTGGCGGACGCCGCCGAACTGGCGTCCAATTATGCCGGTCTCGTCGATTCAGCCGTCTCCCTGCTCGACGCGTCCTCCGCGTCGATGACGCAGGCCAAGGATTCGCTGGGATCCCGTTCAACCGATGCCGGCAGCATCTCCGACAAGCTCTCCAGCGCCTCCAACGCGGCCGATGCGGCCGGCGCAAGCATGGACAACGGGCTCGATGCGGCGGCGGACGCCTTCGACGCCGTCGGGACCAACGCGCAGAGCGCGCTGAGCAAGCCGGCCGGCGGAGCCGCCGATACCGCGGACGCGCTGCGCGCGATCTCCAAGAACCGCATCCAGCCGATGATCGCAAGCCTGACCACATACCGCGGCACATTGGCGTCCATCCGGGACGCGGCGCACACGAGCGCGGCCAAAGACGCGATGACCCGTGCCATCGCGGACGTCGACCGCACGCTTGACCGGCTGAACGCCACCGACGCCAAAGTCAACGCCGCCGCCGACAAGGCGTCCGGCAAAAGCCAGTCGATCACCGCCGCCGGCCAGGACATCGCCGCACAGGCACAGTCCGGCGCGCAATCGATCCGCGATCTGAAACAGTCGTACCACGACAACGTGGCCACCTCGATCACCGGCGTGACCGACTCCGCCAAACAGGCCGGCGCGGATGCCGCGGCGCTGCTCGACGAAGCCACATCCGCACTATCGACGGTGACGCAGAACGCCAACGACCCGTCAGGAGCGCAGACCGACATCCATGAACTGACCGACAACCTCACCGCGGCACACGACACGCTGCTCGAACAGTCGAAGAAGCTCGACGAAACCGCCGACAGCATCGACAAGGCCCTTGCCTCCGGCGGGGTGAGCGCCGTACGCGAACTGTTCTCGCAGCCCACGGACACCATCGCCCTGGCCATGTCCACACCCGTGTCGATGAAACGCATCGCCGTATACCCCGTGTCGAACAACGGCTCGGCGATGACCCCGTTCTACACGCTGCTGGCCATCTGGGTGGGAGCCATGTTCCTGGGCCTCATTCTCAAAACGGATGTTTCGGAACGGATCGTCGCGACGCTGGACCGACCCAAGGCATGGCAACTCTACCTAGGCCGCGGCATGACGTTCGTCGCGTTCTCACTGGCACAAACCACCGTGCTGGGACTCGGCGACCTGCTGTACCTGCGCGCGCAGGCGGACGATCCGCTCCTGTTCATGCTATGCCTGTGGTGGTCGGCATTCGTATGCTCGACGTTCGTCTACACGCTGGCCGCCGTATTCGGCACCCCCGGCAAAGCGCTATGCGCGCTGCTCATGGTCTCGCAGATCGCAGGCATCGGCGGCACGTTCCCCGTCGAAATGCTCCCCGCCGGCTTCCGACAGCTATACCCGTACCTTCCGTTCTCGCATGCCATCACCGCATTGCGTGAAGCCGTCGGCGGATTCTACGGCAACGTCTACTGGGAGCAGATGGGACGCATGAGCGTGTACCTGATCATCGCACTGCTGATCGGATTCACGCTGTACGCACCGGTGAGCCGTGCGATGGCGAAAACCAGCGCACTGCTGTCCAGCACGGTGGCGATGAACTGAACCGTCCGACTGGTCCGAACCGGCGGCATGCGGCAGGATGCACGCTGTCCACCACCGGCCGGACCTCCGTCATCGTGCCGCGTCACGCGCCGCGATGCGCTCGCAGAAGCCGGTCTTGTCCGCCTCAGTGATCGGCCGCAGCACGCGCGCTGGATTGCCGACCGCGATCACGCCGGCGGGGATGTCCTTGGTGACGACCGACCCGGCGCCGATCACTGAGCCGCGGCCGATGGTCACGCCGCCGAGCACGGTCACATGGCCGCCCAGCCACACGCCGTCCTCGATCACGATCGGCTTGGCCTGGCAGGCGCCGGCCTTGCGTTCCTCGAAGTCGAGCGCGTGGTTCGTGGCGAACAGGCCGACCATCGGCGCGATCCATACGTAGCCTCCGATGGTGATCGGCGCGTTGTCGAGCATCACGCAGTCGAAGTTGATGTAGGCATGCGATCCGATGGTGATGTTGCGGCCCACCTCGCAACGGAAGTTCGGTTCGATGAATACGTCCTCGCCGACCGCGGCGAACAGCTGCTCCATGATGCGGCGGCGTTCGGCGACGTCCTCGTAGTCGGTGTGGTTGTAGGCGACGAACAGTCGCTTCGCCTCCGCGCGTTTGCGTTCGATCTCCGGATGCGAGTCCTGATAGACCTCGCCCGAGACCATGAGATTCCATTCCGCCAGTCCCTCGGGCGTGAGGTCTGCGGTGACGTCGGTTGCGTTCGCGGTCATGATCGGCTGCTCCTTTGCCTGATAGCGATTTCCCGTATGCGTACGATCGTACATTATAGCGGGTTCGCTGCCGCCGCCGAGTCGCGTACAATCGACGGGGGAGCGGCGGCCAAGCCGTCGGATGACCGGAACGTACAAGGGAGAACGAGCCATGGGTAAAAACATGATGGATGATGATAAGCGGCGGGAGCGGCCGAAGGGAGATACGACCGTGCTGAGGATCGGCGTCAATGCGCTGACCCCGGTGGAGACCGAGGAGGCAGTGGAGAACGCCGGCGTGGCCAAGACGCGTCTGGCCGGTGGGCGGGCCTTCGTCTCCGCCATGTTCGCCGGGGCGTTCATCGGGTTTGGAGCTCTGTTCTTCCTCATCGTCACCGCGGATCCGGCGATGACATGGGGGCCGAAACGGTTCGTCGGCGGTCTCGCCTTCTGCATGGGACTGGTGCTTGTCCTGTGCTGCGGCGCCGAGCTGTTCACCGGCAATTCGCTGATGGTCTCCGATCTGGCGGCGCGCAAGGTCACGGCGCGCGGAATGCTGCGCAACTGGGTGATCGTCTGGTTCGGCAACCTCGCTGGCGCGCTGCTGCTGGTCACCCTAGTGACGATGGCCGGCACGATGGGCCTGGCGGACGGCGCGGTGGGGGATCTCGCCGTGGCCACGGCCGCCGCGAAGGTCACGCCCGCATGGGGGACGCTGTTCGTGCGCGGCATACTGTGCAACGTGCTGGTGTGTCTCGCGGTGCGCATCGGATTCGCGGCCCGATCCGTGGCCGATAAGGTGCTGGGCATCCTGCTGCCCATCGCCGGATTCGTGGCGATGGGATTCGAGCACTGTGTGGCCAACATGTTCTTCCTGCCGATGGGCCTAGCGGCAAAACTGCTCGGCTACGGGGCGGATGCGGCAGGCGTCGGGGCCCTGGACGTGCCGGGCATCCTGTTCAATCTGTCCGCCGCGACGCTCGGCAACATCCTCGGCGGGTCGCTGTTCGTCGCGCTGGCCTACTGGTATCTCAACGGCAAGGCGTCGGCGCCGGCCGACAAGGCACGTTGAACCTAGGCGAATGAACCCGAGTTCAATTCTGAATTTTGAACCACCATGTTCGCTGCGGTGTCGGTATGCTAATCGTCCGCCCTGCAGGTTCAACGACTAGTTCAACCGTGATGCGCCCTCTGGAGTTCAATATATGAACTCCAGAGGGCGTTTCGTATCCGGGTTGTTGGTACGATACCGAATCAATGTTCGTAGGATTTGAACTTCCGTCAGATGGGATCGGGGGAGCGGCGTGGACGATTTCGCTACGCGGTTGAGGACCGCAATGGAGGCCCGGCATCTCAAGCAGGTGGATCTCGTGCGTGCGGCCCAGCAGGCCGGCGTCAAACTCGGCAAAAGCCATGTCAGCCAGTATGTGAGCGGCAAGACCGTGCCGCGGGCCGAGGTATTGAACTTTCTTGCGGTCACGCTCGGCGTCGATGGACAGTGGCTACTCGGGCACGATGCCACGGCGTCCGTGTCGTCGCCGCACGAACGGCACATGCCGTCGCGTGAGCGCGGGACCGCGGCCGGAACCGCAAACCGCGACGGCCATGGCAGCGGGAACGAATCATCAGCGCCAGTCATCCAGTCGGAAGAGGAAGGAATCCCCATGCGCCAGTTCCACAAATCAACCAAGCTCGACAACGTCCTCTATGATGTGCGCGGACCAGTCGTCGACGAGGCGGCGCGCATGGAGGAGGCTGGCATGCACGTGTTGAAGCTCAACATCGGCAACCCCGCGCCGTTCGGCTTCCGTACGCCCGATGAGGTCGTCTACGACATGGCCCGCCAGCTGACCGAGACCGAGGGCTACTCGGCGTCCAAGGGCCTGTTCTCCGCGCGCAAGGCCATCATGCAGTACGCACAGCTCAAGAACATCCCCAACGTGGGCATCGAGGACATCTACACTGGCAACGGCGTGAGCGAGCTGATTAACCTGTCCATGTCGGCCCTGCTCGACGACGGCGACGAGGTGCTCGTGCCCAGCCCCGACTATCCGCTGTGGACCGCCTGCGTGAACCTCGCCGGCGGCACCGCCGTGCACTATACGTGCGACGAGCAGTCCGAATGGTATCCGGACATCGACGACATGCGTGCGAAGATCACCGACCGCACGGTCGCGATCGTCATCATCAACCCGAACAACCCGACCGGCGCGCTCTATCCGCCCGAGGTGCTCCAGCAGATCGTCGACCTCGCCCGCGAGCACCAGCTCATGATCTTCTCCGACGAGATCTACGACCGGCTCGTCATGGACGGGCTCAAGCACGTCTCGATCGCCTCGATGGCCCCCGACCTGTTCTGCGTCACGTTCTCCGGCCTGTCCAAGTCGCACATGATCGCCGGTTACCGCGTCGGCTGGATGGTCCTGTCCGGCAACAAGCACATGGCCAAGGACTACATCGAGGGCATCAACATGCTCACCAACATGCGCATCTGTTCGAACGTGCCGGCCCAGTCGATCGTGCAGACCGCGCTCGGCGGCCATCAGTCCGTCAACGACTACGTCGTGCCCGGCGGTCGTCTCTACGAACAGCGCGAGTACATCTACAGCGCACTCAACTCGATTCCCGGCGTCACGGCGGTCAAGCCGAAGGCGGCGTTCTACATCTTCCCCAAGATCGACGTCAAGAAGTTCAACGTGACCGACGACGAGCAGTTCGCGCTCGACCTCCTGCACGACAAGCGCATCCTCATCACGCGTGGCGGCGGGTTCAACTGGCATGAGCCGGACCACTTCCGTATCGTCTACCTGCCGCGCATCGAGGTGCTGCGCGATGCGGTCGGCAAGATCACCGACTTCCTAACGTACTATCGACAGTGAATAACGGAGTTTGCGCCGGCGGATCAGGCCGGCTATGTCCGGTGGATTCAACGTTGTAAGTTCAAAAGAGCGTGCGTGCTACATCGATGGAAAAGTTCAATTGAGATCCGACAGTGCGCCGATGATAGCTGAGACGATAAAAGGGGCGAGCCTTCCAAGTGGAAGATCCCGCCCCTTTTGCCGTTGAACCTACGGACTCAGTCCGACGTCCCGGCATCCGGCACGTCGACGAACACCTCGTGGTGCCCGTCGAGCACGTGCATGCGTCCTAGCGGCCAGAACGTGAACACGGCGACCCCTTGCACGTCGCTGAGCGGTACCTGGCCTCCATGCGAATCTGATTGATGGGCCCGGCTGTCCGCACTGCCGGAACGATTGTCGCCCATCACCCACATCATGCCGTCCGCCACGGTGACGCTGAACGCCTCGTCGGACGGGTTCACACCCGCCTTGAGATATGTCGACTCGTCGATCGCCACGCCGTTTACCTCGACCGGAGCCCCATTGCCCGCACAGCTGACCGTGTCCCCGGGCAGGCCGATCACGCGCTTGATCAGATCGTCGCCCTCGCCGTTGGCCAGCCAGTTGTCCGGATCGCTGAAGACGACGATATCGCCGCGCTGCGGTTTGATCACCTTCACTGCGGCCACGCGATCCTTGAGCTGGATCGTGTCCAGCATGCTGCCCGACGGAATCACGTACAGGCCGATCAGGAACACGCGGATCAGTGCGAACACGACAACCGGCACCACAATCCACGGAATCAGTTCCAGCAGGCTTTCCTTACCGTTGCCGTCCTCACTGTTCCTGCTATCCCGACTGTTCCGATCCGGTTTCTGCCCCCGCGCTCCGTTAGCAACATTCTCGGCATGGGTCATGTCTTGCCGCCCCGTTTCCGCCATCGCTGGCACTCGTATGTCGTATGTCCTGCCGAGCATCCTACTCGCAACGGACGGTTCGGACGAGACGCTGGTTGTGCCCCGCGCATGTCCGATCGAAAAATCTTCTAGAATCAGGGTCTTGGTAATGCCTGATGCATAACGGTACTCCCGTGGATAGGAGGATCGTTGGTATTGCAACATTTTTCGCTTATTTCACGGCGTGTCGCGACGGCGCGCACGGGACTTCACATCCTCATCATCCACCGTTGTCATCCACAAGGCATGGCTCACCATGAAACGCACCGCATACGGGACGGGAACACTCGTGACGGGCGGTTATGCGAGGAGGGTTGAGGGGGACGCATGATGCTATTGTTCGAGAAAACACGGGGATGGATAAGGAGGCGCCGCCATGGAGAACGAGGCTGTGACGTTGGCGAGAAGGCTTAAGTCCGATTCGGTATGGAAACTCGTTAATCTGGAAATCCCCGTAGCCTATGGGAGTGCGGCCGCAGTCGCCTCGGAAGGGATCGCGGATGGGGATATGACCGTCGTGCAGGTCGACTTGTGCGGTCGAATATCGGATGCTTGGGAGTTGATGCTGGCGAATTGGGACAAGCCTCTCAGCGACGTATATCCTCATTATGCTTCGATATTCGGTAGCGCGACAAAACTCCCCGACACTGAAAAAAACTCCCAATCGTGGATGAACGTGTTGACCGGACTGTGGGGTGATAATCGTGTTCTGGCCGCCCTATGCTCCAACCATGTTCTGGTCCATACGAATATCGGATTATTGGGAGTGAACCCGAAGAACGCGGATCGGCTCGTGGAAGCCGTGGAACATGATCGAAAAGACTGGCTGGAACGTCATGCCATCGAAAGAATTCCCGGAGGATTGACTTTGGCGCGAATGGAGGAGATGCATCATGGATGATGCTCAAGGCAATAAGCATGAGCCGAAAGGCTCTCCCAACGGCGGAAGATTCGCCAAACAGAACACGGGCGATGTCACCGACGATCTTGAGGAGGTCGATATCAATCAGTCGCTCGGCATTCCGCAAGCCGAATCGAATCCCTATGCTGAACTGGCGAAACGGCGTGAAATTGACCTGCTTTGGAGGACGGCCAATATTGAGGTCGCCGTGACGTTCCCGGAAACCGATGCGATCTTCAAAGGAATCGCGCCAAACGGGGAGCAGGCGAGAAAAGTCCGGATCGTCAATAATCTGAAGCATGCCTGGCAGTTCCTGTTCGATAACACCGAGTGGAATGTCGACTGGGCATACCTGTCCCAGTACAATCGTCTGGTCGGTGATGGGCTGGAACCGGATCCGGGGATGATGAGAACGATGGACGTTGCCATTGGCGGTACGGATTACGTTCCCGACAGGCCGGATTATGATGGCGTAAGAGATGCCATTGCCCGCGATTTGGCTTATTCAGATCCGGAGGATCGCGCCATTGGACTGTTCTGCGATATCAGTCGAGGCCAATGGTTCGCCAACGGAAACAAGCGTACTGCGGTATTAGCCGCCAACCATCAGCTTATTCACGATCGTGCCGGTGTCTTCGCACTGCCGCCTGAGCTTATGGGGCGTCAGTTCCGAGACCTGCTGATCGACTATTACGAGACGAACGACAAGACTACCTTATCCGCATGGCTGAAAGCACATGCCATCAGCCACCTGTCAAGCGATAACGGAGGAAGATAAGAATAGGGGGTGATGGCTGTCCGGAGAACCGGTTCTCCGGACAGCCATCACATGTGGATGTGCTTCACCTCTCCCTCATGATGCGGGCCAGGTCCATCGCATCGGCCAGCGGGCCACGTGGCTCGATCGCCGGGCCCTTCGGTTTGACGGGGGGGGGAAACACTGCCGAACCTGTCGAACAAACATTGAAGCAATACACCGATGGTAGGCCGATGCTGTCGGCGAGCGTCTGGCCCAGCGCCTGCACGCCGTCGTCGTATGGGGGCGGACGGCTCGGTTTTTCTGGTCTGATGCCTGGTCGTTCGTCCTTGTCGTTGTGGTTTTGCTCCCCACGCTACCAGTCTCCACCCGCCTGGCGTCTGTTTTAGTCGAGCGTTCGGGTGGGTGTGATCATGTGTTGTTCGATCCAGTGTTGGATGTCGATGGCCCGGTAGCGGACGTTGCGCCCCATGTGCAGGTAGGGGAGGTTGGCGTTCCGTTTGCGCCATCGGCTGAGCGTTTCGATGGGGATGCCGGTCAGTTGGCTGACCTGCGCGGGGGAGAGGAGGCGGAGCGGATCAAGGCTGGTGTCTGTTGTATTGGTCATGTATAAGGGTATGCGTCACGGCGCCCGGCCGCGACCCGTCACGCCCCGGACCTGACCCGTGTATTTTTTTCGGGCGTGTCGGCCCGGTTTCTCCCGTGTTCGGGTAGATATCGTTGATATCAGGCCGATTCCGGCATCTTTCCCTTTGAATCCCAGGTGGAGCATTTTCCGCAATGTCCCCCCATGTCCCCCGGGGACGGGTACGATCATCCTTGTCGGAACACGCCGAAACCCGGGGTTTTCCTTGGAATTCCAACGTTTTCCGACGGTACATGAAACTGGATTCGGGAGTCCCGGAAGCGTCTGGCAAAATTGGGGTTGACATTTCCGCCGACTCGGTATATGGACAGGGAAACCTGTTTGACATACCTGAGCGGTACTCTGTCCTACGCACTAGCCAAAGAACCGCAGGATGTCAAGACCCTGCCAAAACGATATGAAGGTGGTTTCGGTGACTTTCCACGCCCCGCTCGATTTGAGCATACACAACAAGCAAGGTCTGTACGACCCCAGCGCAGAGCATGACGCCTGCGGCGTGGGTATGGTCACCACCCTCAACAAGCGACCCGAACGCAAGATCATCGACGACGCCATCGAAGTGCTCGTCAACCTCAACCACCGCGGTGCGGTCGGCGCCGAGGAGAACACCGGCGACGGCGCGGGCATTCTGATGAGCATGCCCGACGAGTTCATGCGCGCCACCGCCGGCGTCGATCTGCCCGAGGAAGGCCATTACGCGGCCGGCATCGCGTTCCTCGACCGCGACATCGCCACCTCCGGCCAGCAGGAGCAGGCCATCGCGAACATCGTGCGCGAGGAGGGCCTCGAGGTCCTCGCATGGCGCGTTGTGCCGACCAACCCCGACGGTCTGGGCCTGCAGGCCCTCGCCTCCATGCCGAGCTTCAAGACGCTCGTCGTCGCCGCCCCGGACGGCTCGCTCGCCGGCATCGAACTGGACCGCAAGACCTTCCGCATCCGCAAGCGCGTCGAGCATGAGGTCGGCATCTACTTCGCGTCGCTGTCGGCCCGCACCATCACGTACAAGGGCATGCTCACCACCATGCAGCTCACCCCGTTCTTCCCCGACCTGAGCAACCCGCTCATGAAGGCGAAGATCGCGATCGTGCACTCGCGCTTCTCCACCAACACATTCCCGAGCTGGCCGCTCGCCCAGCCGTTCCGCCAGCTCGCCCACAACGGCGAGATCAACACCATCCAGGGCAACCGCAACTGGCTGTCCGCGCGCGAGGGCCGCCTGAGCTCCGAACTGCTTGGCGAGTTCAAGCCGCTGCTGCCGATCACCACGCCCGGCTACTCGGATTCCGGCACGTTCGACGAATGCCTCGAACTGCTGCACCTCGCCGGCCGCTCGATGCCGCACGCGATCTCGATGATGCTGCCGCCGGCTTGGGAGAACAACGACCAGCTTGATCCGGACGTGCGTGCGTTCTACGAGTACAACAACACGCTGATCGAGCCGTGGGACGGTCCGGCGCACATCATCTTCACCGATGGCACGCAGGTCGGCGCGCTGCTCGACCGCAACGGCTTCCGTCCCGGCCGCTGGCAGCTCACCGACGACGGTTACATCGTGCTCGCCTCCGAGACCGGCGTGCTGCCGGAGATCGACGACGCGCACGTCGTCAAGAAGGGCCGCCTCGAACCGGGCAAGATGTTCTTGGTCGACACCGGCGAGGGTCGTATCATCCCCGATGAGGAGATCAAGAAGAACCTCGCCGCTCAGCATCCGTACCGCCAGTGGGTCGAAGGCAACTCGGTCGAGATGAGCGACCTGCCCAAGCGTGAGCATGTGAGCCACTCCGGCCAGTCCGTGCAGCGCCGCCAGCGTGCGTTCGGCTACACCGAAGAGGACCTGAAGCTCCTGCTCGCGCCGATGGCCAACACCGGCAAGGAGCCGCTCGGCTCCATGGGCAACGACAACCCGCTGCCGGTGCTCTCCAAGCGCAGCCGCATGCTGTTCGACTACTTCCACCAGAAGTTCGCGCAGGTCACCAACCCGCCGCTGGACTGGGAGCGCGAGGAGATCGTTACCTCGCTCGAATCCGCGATCGGCCCGGAGCCGAACCTGCTTGAGGACAGCGAACTGCACGCCAAGAAGATCCTCATTCCGCTGCCGGTCATCAACTCCGACGAGATGGCGCAGCTCAAGCGCCTCGACAAGGCCAGGATCCTCGGCGGCTACTACCGTCCGTTCGTCGTCAAGGGCCTGTATCAGGTCGCCGGCGGCGGCAAGGCGCTCGAGGCCCGTCTCGAGGAGATCTTCGCCGAGGTCGACGAGGCGATCGAAAAGGGCAGCAACTTCATCGTGCTGTCCGACCGCGACTCCAACCACACGTGGGGCCCGATCCCGTCGCTGCTGCTCACCGCGGCCGTGCAGCATCACCTGCTGCGCCGCCACACCCGCACGCAGATCTCGATGGCCGTCGAGGCCGGCGACGTGCGTGAGGTCCACCATGTCGCCCTGCTCATCGCCTACGGCGCGGCCTGCGTGAACCCGTACCTCGCGTTCGAATCTGTCGAGAACCTTGCCCGCACCGGCTATCTCAAGGTCGATGCGCCCACCGCCGTGAAGAACCTCACCAAGGCGCTGTCCATCGGCGTGCTCAAGATCATGGCCAAGATGGGTGTCTCCACGATCATGAGCTACCGTGGCGCGCAGCTGTTCGAAGCTGTGGGTCTGAGCAAGGAAACGGTCGACAAGTACTTCACCGGCACGGTCTCGCAGGTCGGCGGCGTCGGCCTCGACGAGATCGCCGAGGAGGTCGCAATCCGCCACCGCGTCGCCTATCCGAACCAGTGGACCGCGTTCCCACACATGAACCTCGAGACGGGCGGCGAATACAAGTGGCGCCGCACCGGCGAGGACCATCTCAACGACCCCGAGGCGATCTTCCTGCTCCAGCAGTCGACCGCACGCGGCGACTACAACATGTTCAAGAAGTATTCGGCGCACATCAACGACACGTCGAACCGCATCATGACCCTGCGCGGCCTGATGAAGTTCAAGCACGGCCGCAAGCCGATCGACATCTCCGAGGTCGAGCCGGCCTCCGAGATCGTCAAGCGCTTCTCCACCGGCGCGATGAGCTACGGCTCCATCTCGCAGGAGGCGCACGAGACGCTCGCCATCGCCATGAACACGCTCGGCGCGCGCTCCAACTCCGGCGAGGGCGGCGAGTCCGACGACCGCATCAACGACCCGCTGCGCTACAGCCGCATCAAGCAGATCGCATCCGCGCGATTCGGCGTCACCTCCGACTACCTCGTGCACGCCACCGACCTGCAGATCAAGCTCGCGCAGGGAGCCAAGCCCGGTGAGGGCGGCCACCTGCCCGGTGCGAAGGTCCCGCCGTGGATCGCCAAGGTCCGCCACGCCACCCCGGGCGTCGAGCTGATCTCCCCGCCGCCGCACCACGACATCTACTCGATCGAGGACCTGAAGCAGCTGATCAACGACGCGAAGATGGCGAACCCGAAGGCGCGCATCCACGTCAAGCTCGTCTCCGAGTTCGGCGTCGGCACCATCGCCGCCGGCGTGGCCAAGTGCCATGCCGACGTGGTGCTGATCTCCGGCTACGACGGCGGCACCGGCGCGGCCCCGCTCAACGCGATCCGCCACGCGGGCACCCCATGGGAGATCGGCCTGTCCGAGACCCAGCAGACGCTGATCCTCAACGGCCTGCGCTCCCGCATCGTCGTCCAGTGCGACGGCGAGCTGAAAACCGGCCGCGACGTGGTCATCGCCGCGCTGCTCGGCGCCGAGGAATTCGGCTTCGCGACCGCCGCGCTGATCGTCGAAGGCTGCGTCATGATGCGCGCCTGCCAGAAGAACACCTGCCCGCAGGGCATCGCCACGCAGGATCCGGAGCTGCGCGCCCGCTTCCGCGGCAAGCCCGAGTCGGTCATCAACTTCTTCATGTACATCGCCGAGGAGGTTCGCGAGATCCTCGCCGAGCTCGGTTTCCGCACGCTCGAGGAGGCCGTGGGCCATGTCGAGTGCCTCGACCAGAACGAGGCCATCAAGCGGTGGAAGGCCGACGGCGTCGACCTGACCAACGTGCTCATGCAGCCCGGCCCGGTCCCCGGCACCATCCTGCACAACACCGAGCCGCAGAACCACGAGCTCGAGAAGGCGCTCGACAACAAGCTCATCGAGCTTGCCCAGCCCGCGCTCGAGAACAAGGAGCCGGTGACGATCGATCTGCCGATCCGCAACGTGAACCGTACGCTCGGCACGATGGTCGGCTACGAGATCACCCGCCGCTACGGAGCGGAAGGCCTGCCGGACAACACGATCGACATGACGTTCCACGGCGCCGGCGGCCAGTCCATCGGCGCGTTCATCCCGAGCGGCGAGACGATCCGCGTGGTCGGCGAGGTCAACGACTACGCCGGCAAGGGCCTGTCCGGCGGCCGTCTGATCGTCCGTCCGAACGACGACGTGACGTTCGACCCGCATGAGAACGTGATCGCGGGCAACGTGACCGGCTTCGGCGCGACCTCCGGCCAGATGTTCGTCGCCGGACGCGCCGGCGAACGCTTCGCCGTGCGCAACTCCGGCGCGACGTTCGTGGTCGAGGGCGTGGGCGACCACGGCTGCGAGTACATGACCGGCGGCACCGTCGTCGTGCTCGGCCCCACCGGCCGCAACTTCGGTGCCGGCTTCTCCGGCGGCAACGCGTACGTGCTCGACCTCGACATGGACCAGGTCAACCCGGAGGGCCGTGCGAACGGCGCACTGCTGTTCCAGCCGCTCGACGAGACGACCGCGCCGATCGTGCGCGACCTGGTCGAACAGCATGCCAAGGAGACCGGCTCCGCGTTCGCCGAGGAGCTGCTCGAGAACTGGGACGAGAACGTGCTGCGCTTCACCCGCGTGGTACCCGAGCACTTCCTCGCCATGACCGAGGCCATGAAGCAGGCCGAAGAGGACAACATCGATTTCAATGCGCCCGGCGCCTGGGAACAGGTGTACGAGCACGTGATGGAAGGAGCGCGCTGACATGGGAGATCCTCGTGGATTCCTGAAGGTCCGTACCCGCCGAGAACTCGCCGAACGCCCGGTCTCCGAGCGCATCAAGGACTGGCTTGACGTGCATGCCGAATCCGGCCTGCAGCCGTGGACCCGCGAACAGGCGGCGCGTTGCATGGACTGCGGCACCCCGTTCTGCATGACCGGATGCCCGCTGGGCAACATCATCCCCGAATTCAACGACCTCGTGCGCCAGGAGAAGTGGGAGGACGCGTACAACCGTCTGTCCACCACGAACAACTTCCCCGAGGTCACCGGCCGCATCTGCCCGGCCCTGTGCGAGGCCGCGTGCGTGCTCGGCATCCACCAGCCGCCGACGATGATCAAGAACGACGAGTGCACGATCATCGACCAGGCTTGGGATCTCGACTACGTCAAGCCGCTGCCGCCGCAGCGCCTGACCGACCAGACCGTCGCGGTCGTCGGCTCCGGCCCCGCGGGCCTCGCCTGTGCCCAGCAGCTGACCCGCGCCGGCCACACCGTCGTCGTATACGAGCGCGACGACGCGATCGGCGGCCTGATGCGCTACGGCATCCCGAACTTCAAGCTCGACAAGCGACTGCTCGACCGCCGCGTCAAGCAGATGGAGGCCGAGGGCACGCGCTTCCGCACCGGCGTGGAGATCGGCAAGGACATCAGCTGGGACGATCTGCGGTCACGCTACGACGCGGTCGTCGTCGCCATCGGCTCCACCGTGCCGCGCGACATGAAGATCCCGGGCCGTGAGCTCAAGGGCATCCACTTCGCGATGGAGTTCCTGCCCGACGCGACCCGTCGCGTCTACGGCGTCAAGCCGGTGCATGACATCACCGCCAAGGACAAGCACGTCGTCATCATCGGCGGCGGCGACACCGGCTCCGACTGCCTCGGCACGTCCATCCGCCAGGGCGCGAAGGACGTGACCGTGCTGCAGATCATGCCGAAGGAGCCGAGCTCGCGCCCCGACAGCCAGCCGTGGCCGACGTTTGCACGCCTCTATCAGAAGACCTCCTCGATGGAGGAGGGCGGCACCTACGTGTACAGCACCGATTCGGTCAACTTCGTCGGCTCCGAGGAGGAGCAGGCGCGCGTGCACGTCGAGAACTCGACCGCCACCGAAGGCTTCGTCGCCGACGAGACCGGGCACGTGACCGGACTGAAGGTCGTCGACGTGGCGCCGGGCGAGAACGGCCCGTTCACCCGCCAGCCCGGCACCGAACGTATCCTGCCCGCCGACCTCGTGCTCATCTCCGTGGGCTTCCTGCACCCGGACACCACCACGCTGGTCGACCAGCTGCCCGTCGAGCTCGACAAGCGCGGCAACGTGGCTCGCAACGACAAGTTCGCCACCTCGCAGGACGGCGTGTTCGTCGCCGGCGACGCCGGCCGCGGCCAGAGCCTCGTTGTGTGGGCGATCTCGGAGGGACGCTCCTGCGCCGCCGCCGTGGACGAATACCTGACCGGCACGACCGAACTGCCGGCCCCGATCGTCGCCTCCCAGCGTCCGATGATGCTGCCGCGCTAAACGCGCATCGCCGTCGGACCGTCGGGGGACGACGGCATGCCGTGAGCCCTTCCGTTGCCGCAACGGAAGGGCTTTTCACATATCGGGCACAGTCGCATCGTGTGGCGTTGGCGGGCGGCCTATACCATGGATCATAGGGTTTTACGCCTTGGAACCAGGGGAAGGCGGTACGCGATGAAGCGACGGACGATTGCCGCGGCGATCGGTTCGATATCGGCGGTGGCGATGCTGACGGTATGCGGCGTGGCATGGCATATGCGGATGAGCGAATCTGGCCATCATGCGTCCCAGGCGGTTCCTTCGTCGCGGAATACGGAAGGGGCGGATCAGGGCGATCTGACCAGGAACGTTGTTCCGCCGTCCACGAACGCCTTCGCCCGCAACGGTGCGGAGCTGATCTCCCCGAGCGTGCTCGCCGGACTGAACATGGGTGTGGACGATTCCTATCCCGGCGACGAATGGTTCCATGGAGCCAACCGCGGCGAGACCGTGAACCCGACGGACAAGAACGGTCAGTCACCGGAACCGTCCGATCGGCAGTCCGGCTCGGGCGGAGAGAGCGAGACCCGTATCCGCCTTGACGTTCCGCAGAGCGTGCAGGAAACCGGCTACTGGTGCGTGCCGGCCGCCGTGCAGATGGTACTCGGATACAAAGGCATCGACGTCAGCCAGTCCACACTCGCCAACGAGATGGGCGCCAAGCCGGCCACCGGCACCGAATACGCCGATCTGGCACGCGTCGCGAACAAATACCTGTTCGGCAGCGAGGACGCGAATCCGCGCGGATCGGGATACCACGTGCAGACCATCGCCGTCGGCGATACGGATCCCGCCGTCGCACACACGTTCATGGAACGCGCGAAAGCGGATCTCGACGACGGGTATCCCGTGTTCGCCGCCGTCGATACGCACACACTCTACCCGACACTCGGCCGTGCCAACCACATGATCGTCATCACCGGATACGATGCCGACGCCAGCGGCGTCGTCACGCATTGGACGTACATCGACCCGTGGTACCGGGTGCAGGACGAGACCTACGGAGGTCTGAAGATCGTCACCATGACCGAGATGATCGCCGCGATCGTCTCCAATGAGGAACCGGCCTATATCTGGTGAGCCGGCGTCGGCCTGTGCGCCTCCACGCGCGGCGTCAGGAGCCGTATGCGTGGAGACGCACGTCACAGCAGATGCTCGCGCACGCAGATGCGGATAGCCTCCGCACGCGAATGCACGTTCATCTTCCTGTACGCGTTGTTCATATGCGTCTTGACGGTGCCCTCGCTCATGTGCATCACGCGCGCGGTCGCCGCGGTCGTGCGCCCTTTCAGATACTCGCGCAGCACATTGATCTCCGTGTCGGTGAGCATCATCCGCTCGAATGCGAGCGTGTGCTCCCGCCATTCAAGCAGCTTCGGACGGTCGAGCAACCCTCCGATCAGCTGCACGTATTCCTGCGTACCCGCCTCCTTGCGGATCACGGCACCCATTCCTGCCGTCCGCAGCTCTTCGGCCGTATACCCGAGCTGAAACGCGCTCATGCCCAGCACCGCAAGCCCGGGATGCTCGGCCAGCAGCCGTTCGGTCAGCTCCTTGCCGTCCATGCCCGGCATGCGCAGGTCGGTGAGCACCAGATCGGGCCGCATCGCCGCATCCGCGCACAGCCGTAGCGCCTCCTCGCCCGAACGCACGTTCCACAGCACTCGCAACGGCGTCGGACGGTCGGTGAACATCGACTCCAACGCCTTCGAGACCAGCGGATCATTGTCCACGATGCCGATCACGGCATAATCCTTATCGGCGTTCCGTCCGGTTCCGTTCATCTGTGATCGTCCTTTCCACACGCGTCGGGAATGCGGATATACACCGTCCATTCTCCGTCCTCCGCGCTGACCGACATGCTGCCGCCCACCGACCGCAGTTCGTCGCGCAGCAGCGTCAGCCCGCCGTTCGTCGGCGGCGTCGCAGGACGGCCCGTCCCGGCCGCATCGGTCCGGCACAGGTTGGATGCGGCGATGGTGACGGTCCCGTCCCGGGACACATCCACGACGAACGCGTATTCGCCCGCTCTCCCGTATTTGACCATGTTGCCGCCCAACTCGTGCACGCACAGGCCGATGACGCCGAGCACGTCGCCGCGCACCGCGGCGACGTCCCCGTTGACCTGCGGGCTGCCGACGAAACCCCGTTGCCTAAGCCTTTGCCCGATCATCTGCACGGTGCGATGAAGACGTACCGAGGCGTCGATCTGCGATTCGAGATCTCCGCGATCCCCGCCGGCCGGATCCTCCGTTTCGGTCACCTCGAGCTTCGTCGGTTCGATGACCTGCCTGCGAAGCTGCGCAAGACCGGATTCCAGCACGGCGATGATATCGTCGGCCCGCGCGAGCTGTTCGTCGTCGGTGAGCCCGTCGCGCAGCGTCTTGCTCTGCGCGAGCGCGTACACGATATCGTTCGCCACCGAATCATGCAGGATATGCAGGATTCGCAATTGCTTGGCCCGGTACTGGGCCTTCTCCTCGTTCGCCGTTCGCCTTTTCTGCACATCGATGGCGTACCCGAGGAACGTGCCGATCGCCCAAGCGATCACCAGGGACTGATAGGTGAATGCGAATTGACGCAATCCCTCCTGCCGGGCGACGGTGCCGAACATGGCGAGAAGCTGCGTGGCGCAGAATACGACGATGGCCGGTATCGGGCGCCTGACCAGTTGTCCCAGCACGATGGCGGCCACGTAGCAGGGGATGGTGAACAGCCAATATATGCTGGCCACGGGGATCGCATAGGCCAATGCAAGGGACAGGGCCACGATGGCACCGCCGAGGACGGCTGGATTGAACGGGAGCAACAGCATCAACACCATGAGCGCGGCGTTCTTCATCTGGTCCGAGGCGGTCAGATCGATGCCGTTGAGCCAATCAAGGGCGAACAATGCGGCACCCATCCACGATATGGCGATGCACAGGCCGCGCTCAAGACCCATCCGCAACGGCCACGGACCGTTTCGTCGTCGAAGAGAATCCATAGGGTGCCTCCATGATCCGCGAATCACACTATCATCATGCTACGTAACGTCGGACGGATGCTCACGGACGTATCTCATACGTTTAGGCGGGATGAGATGCCCGTATCGTCTCTGCATGCGACGTTCCACATCCCGCGTAGGGGAGCTGCCGCGGTACACTGGCCCACAGTGTTATCCGCATCACAACAGAGGAGCAGTGGAATGGCGAACCGTGCAGAACGCCGCAAGGCCGCGAGGGACCAGCGCAGGGGCGTCCCGTCGCAGTACGACCAGACGAAGGGCCGTGCCCGCAGCGGCATGATCGACGAATACGCGCTGCAGGAGCGTTCACGCCGCATTCAGGAAGGAACGCTGGACGACGGCCCGTGGAAGCCGACCGCGCACTTCGACACCGACGAGACGGAGACGGTGCTCGACACGAACCCGAACTACCGTGATCCGAAGGCGTTCAAGGCGCCGCACTCCGTGCACCAGTGGTTCCGCGTGGTCAGCTGGGCGCTGATCGTGCTCGCCGGCATCGCGTTCTGCGTGATCATGTGGCTGCCCAGCCATCCGACGTGGCTGGTCGTGACCGTCTCCGCGGTGTTCATCATCGGCGTGGTCAGCCTGTTCTTCACCGCCGGCAACTCCAAGGACAATCCGAACCTCGACCAGAACGGCACCGCCGTCTGATCCGTCCGTCGCCACGGGCGCAGGCCGCACGACAGGACGCCCGGGCCGGGACATCGAAACGAAACGCACAACTCGCCGTGGGAAGAAACACGGCGGTTGTGCGTTTTGCATTCCTCGATGGCTTAAAGTTGGCAGTGGTGACAATACTGCCGTCTACACAGATTGGAGAGGTATACCAATGAAGGTCGATCTACTCACCCGCGAATATCCGCCGCACGTGTACGGAGGCGCCGGCGTGCACGCCGAACAGCTGTCCAAGGTGCTGGCCGAACGCATCGACGTGACCGTGCGCGCGTTCGACGGCCCGCGCACCGAGGCCGACGTTCCGGAGATTCCGAACGCCGCCGAAGCCAAGGGAAGCCTCAAGGTCGTCGGCTACGGCACCCCGTCCGAACTTGCCGACGCGAACCCGGCGCTCAAGACCTTCGGCGTGGACCTGCAGATCGCCAACGATGTGAATGCGGACATCATCCACGCGCACACCTGGTACGCATGCCTCGCCGGATATCTGGCGAAGATGCTGCACGGCACCCCGCTGGTCATCACCGCGCACAGCCTCGAACCGTTCCGTCCGTGGAAGCGCGAGCAGCTCGGCGGCGGCTACAACCTGAGCTCCTGGGCCGAGAAGGACGCCTACGAGCACGCCGACCGCGTGATCGCCGTGTCCAAGGGCATGCGCAACGACATCCTCACCGCCTACCCGAACCTCGACCCGGACAAGGTCGTCGTCGTGTACAACGGCATCACCATGTCCGAATTCGCCACGCCGGCCGACGACGATCCGGGCTGGGGCGTCTTCGACCGCTATCACATCGACCGCAGCAAGCCGACCCTGCTGTTCGTCGGCCGCATCACCCGCCAGAAGGGCCTGCCGTACCTGCTCAAGGCGTTGCACTTCGTTGATCCGGACGTGCAGATCGTGCTGTGCGCGGGCGCTCCGGACACGCCGGAGATCATGGAGGAGGTCAAGAACTCCTTCGCCGAGCTCGACAAGAAGCGCGGCAACATCATCTGGATCGAGGAGATGCTGCCGAAGAACGAGCTGAGCGCGCTGGAGCACGGCTGTGACGCGTTCATCTGCCCGAGCATCTATGAGCCGCTCGGCATCGTGAACCTTGAGGCCATGGCCTGCGGCCTGCCGGTCGTCGCCTCCGCCACCGGCGGCATCCCGGAGGTCGTCGTGGACGGCGAGACCGGCTATCTGGTGCCGATCGACCAGCTGCACGACGGCACCGGCACGCCGACCAACCCGGACAAGTTCGTGCACGATATGGCCGACGCGATCAACAAGGTCATGGCCGATCCCGAGCTGCGTAAAAAGATGGGCCAGGCCGGCTACGAGCGCGCCCGCGACGTGTTCAGCTGGGAGTCGATCGCCGACGAGACCGTGAAGGTCTACCAGTCCGTGCTCGACGAGCAGAAGTAAACGACATACGGTACGCAGTACCGTGACGGGCCCGTTTCCCATCGCATGCCCTTGCCGCATGCGGGGGAGCGGGCCCGCACGTATCAGCGCCACGCAGAGCATCACCAACGAAACGCAAGGAGCCGAATCCCCATGTCCACGCCCACCGAAGTCCTCAAGCTGGAGAACGTCGAATTCCGTCGCAACCGGCGCGTCATCATCACTGATGTGAACCTCACGATCAACGCCGGCGAACGCTGGGTGCTGTTCGGGCCGAACGGCATCGGCAAATCGACCGCCGTGGGCATGCTCGCCACGCGCACCTTCCCGTCCGAAGGGCGCGTGTTCATCCTCGGCCACCAGCTCGGCAAGTACGACGTGTTCAAGCTACGCACACGCATCGGCCTTGCCTCCGCCGACCTCGGCCGGCAGTTCCCCGAATTCGAGGATCCGCTTGACGCGGTCGTCACCGGACTGTCGGCCGTGACCGGCCGTTGGCGCGACACATACTCCGAGGCCGACTATGCGCGCGCCCGCGGACTGCTGCGTGACTTCCGCGTCGGATATCTGGAAGGCAAGCAGATGTGGCGTCTGTCCGAGGGCGAGCGCACGCGCGTGCTCATCGCCCGTGCGCTCATGGGCGACCCCGAGCTGCTCATCATGGACGAGCCGACCACCGGTCTTGACCTGGGCGGCCGCGAACAGGTCATGCGCACGCTCAGCCGCATCGGCGAGGAGAACTCAGACCGCGCCGTCGTGCTCGTCACGCACCGGCTCGAGGAGATCCCCGCCGGCTTCGACCACATCGCCATCATGGGCCGCAGGCCGATCCCCGCCGAGGACGCCACCGATGAAGGCGTCGATTCGATGGGCAATCCCGGAGCGGGCACCATCGTCTACGCCGGCCCGCTCGAACAGGGCCTGACCGACGAACGCCTCTCCGACCTGTTCGGCATGCCCATCGAGGTCCAGCACACGCACGGCCGCTGGGCCGCCTACGCGGTGTGAGACTCATCCATCCGACCATTGCGCAATGGCGCACAACGTCGCACAACGGAAGATTGGAGACAAAGGCAACATGACTTCGGGCAAACTGGTGTTTCTCGACATCGACGGCACCCTGGCGGACGAACATCACATCGTTCCCGATTCGGCTCAGGCCGCATGCCGGCAGGCGCAGCGCAACGGTCACAGACTGTTCATCTGCACCGGCCGTTCGCTGCCGAAGATCGAACGCGGCATCCTCGACCTCGGTTTCGACGGCGTGGTCTCCAGCGCGGGCGCGCAGGCGAACGTCGGCGACACGGTGCTTTTCCGTCATCTCGTGCCGGCCGAGGCCATCGACGCGGCGATGACGTACTTCCGCAGGCATCATATCGAAACCTACCAATGGCAGGGTTCGGACGGCATGTACATCTCGGAGGGCTACCTGCATTATCTCAAGGCCGGCCAGACCGCGTGGGGCAGCGACGAATTCGCCAGATACTGGCATCTGATCGACGACGTCGACGTTCCGGACGGTTCCACGCTGGGCCAGGTGCTGCACACCAGCAAGGGCTCGTACATGACCGGGCCCGATCCGGACGTGACGTTCGAGGACGTCAAACGTGACCTGTCGCCATGGTTCGTGCTCGTGCACGGCTCGTACGACAGGATCTCGCCGAACAACGGCGAACTGCTCATCAACGGCGTCGACAAGGGCACGGCCGTACGCGACGTGGCCGCGGCGCTCGGCTATGACATCACCGACACGATCGCCGTCGGCGATTCGGACAACGATACGGCCATGCTCAAAGCCGCCGGCACGTCCGTCGCCATGGGCAATGCCACGCACGGCATCGAGCGGTTCTGCGACTGGCAGACCACCGACATCCACGACGACGGCATCGCCAACGCGTTCCGCCGGCTCGGACTCATCTGACGCGGGACGGATCGAGTATGGACGAACGATGGGCGAAGGCCCTCAGGGCGAAGCACATCGCCGTGCGCGACGGCGCCGGCCACGCAGGAGGACACGCGGCCGACAGGAACCCGAACTCCGGCATACAGGCTGCACGCGACGGAGTCGCGGGAGCATCCGCGCGCCGCGCACAGCCGTTCAAAGCCACCGGGCACAAGGGCGGCATCAGCCGTCAGGGAGGCTGATGCACGGTGCAATTCCGAAACTAGGCGGACGCCATCGGCAATAAACTCGCAACGGACCAACGTGAAGCGCCTGCTTTGCGGGCGTGACATGCCAGGAAGACGCGCGGCCGGCGTCGCATTACACTTGTCTCGTTTGGGACGATGCGGCCTGAAGGCGCGCGGAGATGAATCGACACGATAAGGAGCATAGTCATGCAGGAACGTCGCGGGGCGTTGCGCGCCGGCGAGAAGGTGCAGTTCACCGACCGCAAGGGCAAGAAGATCACCGACCAGCTGGTTGCGGGCGGATCCACGCAGACCGAGCACGGGCTGATCCTGCACGACGACGTGATCGGCCGCACCGAGGGCGTGGTCGTGACCACCGTCACCGCGAAGCGTGACGCGCAGGTCAACCAGGTGCATCCCGAACGCGACGCGAACAAGCCGTGGAAGGCAGCCCGCGCGATCGGCGGCTGGGATTACGCGGTCATGCGCCCGCGCCTGGCCGACTACGTGCTGTCGATGCCGCGCGGCGCGCAGATCATGTATCCGAAGGACATCGCGCAGGTCATCCAGCTCGGCGACATCCGCAAGGGACTGAACGTGCTCGAATCGGGTGCCGGCTCGGGCGCGATGAGCGTCAACCTGCTCGACGCGGTGGGGGAGTCCGGCCATCTGACCACGATCGAGCTGCGCCCCGACTTCGCGCGCGTGGCGGAGGCGAATGCAACCCTGTACTACGGTGAAAAGCCCGCATGGTGGGATCTGAAGACCGGCGATTTCGACTCGGTCGCGGCGACCCTGTCCGAGCACGAATACGACCGCATCATGCTCGACATGCTCGACCCGTGGAACCGGCTCGAACAGGCGTACCGCGTGATCGCCCCCGGCGGCGTGCTCATCTGCTACATCACCACGACCACGCAGATGTCGCGTCTGGTCGAAGCGCTACGCGACGCCGGTTGCTGGACCGAACCGGATATCCAGGAGACGTTGGAACGCAGCTGGAAGGCTCAAGGGCTGGCTGTGCGCCCCGACCACCAGATGATCGGCCACACCGGGTTCCTGGTCGTCTCGCGTGCGATGGCGGAAGGCTTCACGGCGCTCAAGAAGCGCGACCGCGTCACCAAGGACACGACCACCGACATCGACTCGCTCACGGACGAGGAGCGCGCCGCGCAGCTCGAGGACCTTGAACTGCGCGACATCTCCGACCGCAAGCTGCGCAAGGTGCTGCGCGACCTCGACATGCAGGTCTCGCATCTTTCCTGAACGATTCTTCTCCCGCATGGCAGCGGTTGCCGGATCCCGCGCAAGCCAGCCGGAAGACGGTCTGCGCGGGATCCGTTCCGACTCCCGGAACGCGCCCGGGGCACAACACGCGGTCCGAAAATTCACTTTCATCGGCCATAATGTAGGTCAGTTTTGAATCGTATCGATTTTGCATTCGAAAGAGGAACGATGGCCGTCAAACCGGGCAAGGCAGCGAAGAAAGCGAAAGCCTACCAGCATATTCTCATCATCATGCGCCATGCGAAGGCCGAACCGTTCGGAGTCAACGGCGACCGTGACCGACCGCTCGCAGACAAGGGTCTCAAACAAGCCAAGGCCGTGGCCAAGGGCCTGCTCGGCATGAAGCTCGTCCCCGACCGCATCGCCTGCTCGGCGGCGCTGCGCACCCAGCAGACCTGCGAGAGAATGCTCAAGACCTTCGGCGACGCGCCCAAGGTCGACTACCGGCAGAGCCTGTACGACGGCGGCATGCAGGCCGTGCTCGACGAGCTTGCCCACACCAAGGACAAGCACCGCGTGCTCATGGTGCTCGGCCACGAACCCACCGTCTCGATCGCCAGCCAGTGGTTGGCCTCCGCCGACTCCGACCCGTCCACCATCGACCTGCTCAATCTCGGCATGTCCACCGCGTCCGTCGCGATCTTCGGCTCGGACAAGCCGTTCAGCCAGTGGCAGCTGCATGAGGCGGACCTTCTTGCCGTCATCAGCCCCAAGGACTTCGACTGACGGCACCGGGCCCTTGCCCCGTTCTCCGCGCTCCCCGCGTGTTCGCCGACATGTCTAACCGCGGGAGGTCGGCGTCTATGCGAGAATACCGGTATGACTTCGATCGGCATAGTGGACAACGACCGGTTCGCGCTGGCCATGCTTGCGCAGACCGTGGGGCGGGCATTGCCGGGAGTCCGTGTGATCTGGGCCGTCGAATCTGGCGCGCAGGCGCTGCATCACTGCCTGTACGATACGGCAGCCACGCCCGACGTGTTGCTGCTGGACATGTCTCTCACTGACCTCGACGGCGTTGAAGTGTGTCGGCGTATTCGGATGGCATCGGATCGGCCGGCGATACTGGGCATCACCTCGTATGCGATCGATCACTACCGTCAGGCGGCGATCAATGCAGGCGCGCAAGGACTCATCCCTAAAAGCTCGACGCCGCGCGAACTGGCCGCTGCCATACGCGTCGTGGCGGATGGCGGCGTCATCGGGGAAGGGTTCATGGACACGGCCACGGCATATCGGTCCGTCGGCGCCGCCGCGCAGCCGGTTGAAACCCTGTCGGAACGCGAACGTCAGGTGCTGGACCGGTACGCGGCGAATCGCTCCACCGACGAAATCGCACGCGAACTCGGCATCAAACCGGCCACCGTGTTCGTGGTCGTCGGTCATGCCAAGGCCAAGCTCGGCGCAGCCACGCGGGCGGAGGCGATCCGCATCTATCTGGCTTCGAGACGCGCCGACAGCACCCACTGATCATCCGCTACGCGAGTCTCTATGCCAACGCCCATGCGGCGGTACCGTTCCAGTCCGCTGCCCAGTCCGTCGGCCGCGTCATACTGTCGCGGCACGTCCGTCGCCGTGATGATGACGGCCGGTCCGACTCCGTCGCAGCGGTCCGCAGAGGAATACGAGTCGTCGTCCACGGCGATCGACACCACGTACCCGCGTGCCGGATCTCCGTGCTTGGCGATGTTCGCGTAGATTTCCGACAACAGTCCGGACAGGTCGTCGAACCCGCGATCGCCGAGTTTCGGCAGCGTGTCCGGCAGCGTCGTCTGACCGTCGAAACCGAGCGCGCGCAGCCGGTCCTCCTGTTCGTCGACGTACGCGGCGATGCGTGAGACCGTGTCCGTATCGGCCGAAAACGATGATGCCGGCGGAACCGACGTCGCATCGTCGAGCGTCGTGATGACCTGATGCGTGCCGTGCAGCGCATGGTCGACGATCGTACGCAGCTCGCGCAATTCGGCCGCGGCGTCGAACGACGTTGCGTCGACGCGCGTTCCACATTCGTCGCGACCGTCCTGTTCATCGTCGCGTTCGACTGACGCAAGATCACGGTCGATGCGCATGATCGCGTACGCCAGGTCGTTGGAGATGCGGTCGTGCAGCACCATGGCGATCCGCTCGCGTTCCGTCTGACGGCGCACCTGTTCGGCCAGCCGCGCGCGATCCGCGCTCCAGCGCGACGCGACGCCGATCGTCAGCGCGAACACGCAGTACGCGAACGAGATCACCACCGAATCGGACAGGCCGAGGCCGAACAGCAGCCTGCGGTCGACCATCAGCGCGGTGACGCCGAGCACGGCGGACAGGCACGCCGCCATGCGACTGTCCGTCCAGATCACCGCCACGGCGGCCAGCATCGCCAGCGAATACGAATACGACATCGGGAACGGCGACACCAAGCCGACACAATACAGCGTGACCACCAGCCAGGCACCGGACTGCGGAGCCAACGGCAGCACGACGAGCGACACCAACGCCAGCAGCGGAATCAGCAGATACGACATCAGATGCCCGGCCGGCCAGCGCAGCATGGTCTCCACGATCACGCATATCGCCGTGACGGCGCAGCCGACGATCAGCAGACGTCGGCCGGGTATGGTCCTGACCGAGCTATCCACTGACATGATGCGGCCGAACAATCCCGCTGGACGTATGGTCATGTCTCCCATTGTTGCACTTGTCGCGCTTATTGCGCCAAGCGTGCCGATGCGGGTGCCTGCGCGATCCGGCGTGCCGCATGCGGGCTTCCGGAATCGGGTGCCCATCGCCATAAGTCCGTTTTATAACGACACCCAAGTTGTCCTGATGCCTTATGGTGGGCCGATGTGTGATAGGTTGGCCGGGTTGCATTCGTAAGATTCGGGAGGAACCATGTCCGCACTGACTTCCGTTTCCGGTTTTCCGCGCATCGGCCAGAACCGTGAACTGAAGAAGATCATCGAAGCCTACTGGAAGGGCGCCGCCTCGCTCGACGACGTGCGCGCCACCGCCAAGGAGCTGCGTGCCAAGCATTGGAAGCTGCAGGCCGCCGCCGGCGTCGACCTGATCCCCAGCAACGACTTCAGCTACTACGACCAGCTGCTCGACACGGCGATCCTGCTCAACGTGATCCCGCAGCGCTATCAGCGTCTCGCCTTCGACAATCCGGAGGAGACGCTGTTCGCGATGGCCCGCGGCTATCAGGGCGACAAGGGCGACGTGACCGCCCTGCCGATGAAGAAGTGGTTCACCACCAACTACCACTACCTTGTGCCGGAGATCGAGCCGGCCACCGAGATCAAGCTCAACGGCACCAAGCCGTTCGACGAGTTCAACGAGGCCAAGGCGCTCGGCATCGCGACCAAGCCGGTGCTCATCGGCCCGTACACGTTCCTCAAGCTCGCCCGCAACGATCAGGCCGAGGAGATCGAATACGACAAGGGCCTCGTCAACGCGGTCGCCGCCGTGTACGCCGAGGTGCTCGCCAAGTTCGCCGAGCTCGGCGCCGCATGGGTGCAGATCGACGAGCCGTACCTCGTGCTCGACAAGGAGCCGGGCGACGTCGAACTGTTCAAGACGCTGTACACGAAGATCCTGCCCGCCCGCGACGGCAAGGTCAAGGTGCTGCTCAACACGTACTTCGGCCATATCGCCGACGTGTACGAGACCGTCAACCTGCTCGGCTTCGACGGCATCGGACTCGATCTCAACGAAGGCAAGGACGAGAACCTCGCCGCCGTGCAGCAGTATGGCGTGAACTCCGCGACGACGATCTTCGTCGGCGTGGTCAACGGCCGCAACATCTGGCGCAACAACTACGCCGTCAGCCTCGGCCTGATCGACGCGCTCAAGCAGGTCACGCCGAACGTCGCAGTGTCCACCGCATCCTCCCTGCTGCACGTGCCGTTCAGCACCGAAGGCGAGACCGCGCTCGACCCGGCCGTGCTCAAGCACTTCGCGTTCGCCGTCGAAAAGGTCGGCGAACTGGTCGAGATCGCCAAGCTGGCCGACGCGGACGACGATGCGAAGAAGACGTCCGCCGAACTCGCCGCCAACCAGGCGTTGTTCGACGGCACGCGCGTCGCCGCCGATCCGGCCGTCGCGGAGCGCCTGTCCAAGCTCACCGACGCCGACTTCGTCCGCCAGCCGGCCCGCGCCGAACGCCAGAAGGAGCAGCGCGAGGCGCTCGGCCTGCCGCTGCTGCCGACCACCACCATCGGCTCCTTCCCGCAGACCAAGGAGATCCGCGCCGAGCGTGCCAAGCTGCGCAAGGGTGAGATCACCAAGGAGGCGTACGACGAGTTCATCAAGGCTCAGATCGACGCGTGCATCAAGCACCAGGAGGAGATCGGCCTCGACGTGCTCGTCCACGGCGAGTTCGAACGCAACGACATGGTCGAATACTTCGGCCAGAACCTCAACGGCTTCCTGTTCACCAAGAACGCGTGGGTGCAGTCCTACGGCACCCGCTGCGTCAAGCCCCCGATCGTGTGGGGCGACGTGTCCCGCGCCAAGCCGATCACCGTCGAATGGTCGAGCTACGCGCAGAGCCGCACCAAGCATGTCATGAAGGGCATGCTCACCGGCCCGGTCACCATCCTCAACTGGTCCTGGCCGCGCGAGGACATCACCCACGAGCAGCAGACCCAGCAGCTCGCCCTCGCCATCCGCGACGAGGTGCTCGACCTCGAGGCCGCCGGCATCAAGGTCATCCAGATCGACGAGGCCGCGCTGCGCGAGAAGCTGCCGCTGCGGAAGACCGACTGGCACAAGAAGTATCTTGACTGGGCGATCCCCGCGTTCCGTCTCGTGCATTCCGGCGTCAAGCCGACCACGCAGATCCATACGCACATGTGCTACTCGGAGTTCAACGACATCATCCGCGACATCGACGCGATGGACGCCGACGTGATCTCCTTCGAGGCGTCCCGCGGCGATCTGGTCGTCCTCGACGCGATCCACGAGGCCAACTTCGAGACCGAGGCCGGCCCGGGCGTCTACGACATCCATTCGCCGCGCATCCCGTCCGAAGCGGAGATCGAGGAGCGCATCCACGAGATCCTCAAGAAGATGGACGTCGAGAAGGTGTGGATCAACCCCGACTGCGGCCTCAAGACCCGCGGCAACGCGGAGACCTGGCCGAGCCTCGAGCATCTGGTCGCCGCCGCCAAGGCCGTGCGCGCCCAGCTTGCGTGAATCCGGCCGACGATACAGTCCGCACAGAGTAATCGCATGATGTGATGCTCCGGCTCCTTCGGTTCGTACCGGGGGAGCCGGAATCATATACAGGCGTCATAGGAGAACGCGGCCGCAGCGACGGACGCGCGAGGAGCAGAACCCATGCATAACCCGATCTTTTCCCTCGAAGTCTTCCCGCCGAAGCGCGACGCCCCGGTCGGCACCATCTACGACGCGCTCGACGGACTCGAGGGCATCAAGCCGGACTTCATCTCGGTGACGTACGGCCACGGCACGCACGCCGACCGCACCGCCACCGCGCGCATCGCCAACACGATCCGCAAGGAGTACCAGATCCCGGCGGTGGCGCACCTGACCGCCCTGTATTCCGACAAGGAGCGGATCGACGACGCGCTCAACCTGTTCGAGGAGGCCAAGGTCAGCGGCGTGCTCGCCCTGCGCGGCGACCATCTCGAAGGCCTCGAGCCGGTCGGCGTGTTCGACCATGCCAGCGACCTGATCGCCTACATTCACGAGCGCAAGCCGTACCTCAAGATCTTCGCCGCCTGCTATCCGGAAGGCCACATCGAATCCAAGTCGCTGGACGAGGACATCGAGCACCTGAAGACCAAGGTCGACGCAGGCGCCACGCATCTGATCTCCCAGCTGTTCTACGACAACGAGAACTTCTACGAATTCGTCGACAAGGCGCGCGCGGCCGGCATTCACGCGCCGATCGAAGCTGGCATCATGCCGATCACCTCCGCCAAGTCCGTGTATACGATGGCCGCCAAGAACCGCACGAAGATCCCCAAGTACGTGGTCTCCCTGCTCGACAAGTGGGGCGACGACCTGCCGTCGCTGCGCGCCGCGGGCGTCAACTACGCCTCGCAGCAGATCACCGACCTGCTGGCCAACGACGTGAACGGCATCCACCTGTACACGATGAACCGCCCGGCCAACGCCCGGCGCATCTGGCACAACGTGGAGCCGCTGTTCGGACGCTGATCCAGATGGGACCAACAGAGCCCCGTAGGGCGGATGACCGAACGTTCCGTTAAGCCGCATTCGTGACTTTGCATGACGTCACGAATGCGGCTTTTCGTTTGTCCAACGGCCGCATGAACGGCGGGGTGTCCACTGCCGCGGACCACGACTGCGGAGTGACTTGCACCTTACTGCAATCCGGACGAAGATCCGCAAAGCGCATCACCGCCGTCACTGCCGGAACATTGGCGCTAGCCATGGATGCGGCGCCGGCATTTCGCTCGACATGACGTATTTCGAGATCGATACGCTCACCGTCATCGTCGAATAGCGCGGCGTCAGCCGCGTTTGCGCGTCGTGCCGCGTTCGATCAGATCCGCATCCAACGTATACGTGCGCGGCTCTCCGGCGTCGCCGTCGATGCGTGCGAGCAGCCGGTCGATCGCCTTGGACACGTACCGGTCGACGTGCTGGTCGATGGTGCTCAGCGGCGGCACGACATACTGGCTGCCGGGCAGATTGTCGAAGCCGATGATCTCGACGTCGTCGGGGATGGACAGACCGGCCTGCGACACCGCCGAAATCACGCCGTAGGCGACCGCGTCGTTGGCGCACAGGATCCCGCCCGGCACGGGGAGCCCCAAGTCGCGGCAGCGTTCGAGCAGACGGCGCGCGGCGCGTTCGCCCGGAGGCGTGCTGATCGTCGAGCACGGCATCACGTACCGCCAGTCGACCGTGCGTCCGCGCGCGTGCAACGCCTGGATGTATCCCTTGAGATGCAGGATGGAGGACTCGTCGGTCGCGTCCAGCACCGTCCGCTCGCGTTCGCGTTCGTCGGCGATGTCGAACAGCGGCTTCGGTGCGCCGATGAACGCGACGACGTCGTTGCCGCCGTCGATCAGCCATTCCGTGCCGAGCCGCGAACCCTGCGTGTTCGGCGTCGACATGAGATCCAGCAGCCCGTGGACGGACCGGTTGCCCGACACGACGATCGGAAAACTCTGGTGGAACAGGGACGCCGCGGGCGGCAGCGGCTGGTCGTTGAAGATGATCCAGCCGTCGGCGCCCAGTTGCGGCGCCTTGCGCACGAACGTATCCAGACCATGGTCGAGATGCTCGTAGACGCTCACGATGAGCTCCAGACCGTGCTCCTGCGCCGCCACCGCGGCCTCGTCGGTCAGATAGCCGAAAAACGGCTGCGCGAAACCCGGCACCGCCAGTCCGATCACCCCGGTGCGGCCCAGTTTGAGCGAACGCGCCGAATGGTTGGTGCGGTAGCCGAGCTCGTCGATGGCCTTGAGCACCCGCTCCCGCGTTTGGGCGGTCATCTGGTCGTCGCGATGGTTGACCACGTTGGACACGGTCTTGAACGAGACCCCCGCCAGCGCGGCCACGTCCTTCAACGTCACGTTACGCTTCATATCGACCACCCATCGGCTGCAAATCGGAGACACATAGCCATGCCATGCTACCCCAACGTAGTAGATTTGGAATCTATGGACGAAACGCGAGAATTCAACGTCGGGGCACGGGAGCTCATCCACGTGGGACTGCAGGATCTGGATGCCGCCCGGTCACGGTTCAACCGGCTCGCCGCGAACGGCGTCGACGAGACGCGCCTGCGCATGCTGCTGGCGGCGCTCGGCAAAGCCTGCGACCCGGATGCGGCGCTCGGCAATCTGGTCGACATCGTCAACGCCCTGCAAAGCCAGGGGCGCCCCCTCACCGAGATCCTGCCCGACGAACAGTCGTTCGCCCGACTCGTGGCGGTGCTCGGCGTGTCGGACGCGATGGGCAAGTTCATGCGCTTCCGTATGGATCTCGTCGAGGCAGCGGCCAGCGACTCGTGCAACTCGCACCTGTTCAACCACGACCAGCGGCGCGCACACGTGCTCCGGTCGGTCGGCGCCGATCCGGACGAGGTGGACGCGCCCGAAGCATCGCTGGACCTCGCCGAGGCGACCACGGCGCTGCGCCGCACCTACCGCAAGCAGCTCGCCGCCGTCATCGCGCAGGACACCACCGCGGACGACCCGATCGCGCTCCAGCCGCGCATCAGCGAGGAACTGTCCGACCTCGCCGACGCCGCGCTCGAAGGCGCGCTGGCCATCGCACGGCACGAGGTCGACGGCAGTGAACACGTCCGGTTCACCATCATCGGCATGGGCAAGCTCGGTGCGCGTGAATTGAACTACGTGTCCGACGTCGACCTGATCTACGTGGTCGAACCGGCCGACCACGACATCGACCGTCAGACGCTCACCCGCATCGGCACCAAAATGGGCACGATGCTGCAGCGCGTATGCCAGTCCGTCATCATGGGCGTCGCGGAACCGACGCTGTGGCAGATCGACGGAGGCCTCAGGCCGGAAGGCAAGGACGGCCCGCTCGTGCGCACCCTCGACTCGCATCGCGGCTACTACGAGCAGTGGGCGGAGAACTGGGAGTTCCAGGCGCTGCTCAAAGCGCGTCCGGTCGCAGGCGACAAGCGGCTCGGCCAGGCCTACATGGACATGACCCGGCCGTTCGTATGGACCGCCTCCAAGCGTGACAACTTCGTCTACGACTGCCAGAAGATGCGCAGGCGCGTCGAGGATCTCATCGCCGCGCCCCTCAAGGACCGCGAGATCAAGCTCGGCAAGGGCGGCCTGCGCGACGTCGAGTTCACCGTGCAGATGCTCCAGCTCGTGCACGGCCGTTCCGACGAGTCGCTGCGCACCGCATCCACGCTCGAATCGCTGCAGCGGCTGTCCGACGGCGGCTACGTGTCGCGCAAGCAGGCCATCAAACTGTCGTGGGACTACCGTTTCGAACGCGTCATGGAGCACCGCCAGCAGATGTGGTCGCTCAAACGCACCCACCTGTTCCCCGACCTCGGGCCGGGCAGCGTCGGCGGCCTCGACCGCAAGCGCAACGTGAGCGACGAGGCGCTCAACCAGAACCCCGAACTGCGCCGCCTCGCCCGCGCGTTCGGCATGCATCCCGAGGAGCTCGTCGACAAGTACGACGAGACGCGCCGCGAGGTGCGCCGCCTGCACATGGACATCTACTATCGGCCGATGCTGCCCATCGCAGCCTCCGCCGAGGGCGACGGGGTCGAACTGAGCGCGCAGGCCGCGCAGGAACGCTTCGCGTCCATCGGCTTCGAGGATCCGCAGGCCGCCATCCGGCACGTCGCCGCGCTGACCTCCGGCGTGTCGAGGGCCGCGAAGATCAACCGCATCATGCTGCCGGCAGTGCTCCAATGGCTGGGTCAGGGCCAGAACCCGGACATGGGCCTGCTGGGCTGGCGCAAGCTCGAGGAGAACTTCGGCACCGGCAGCGAATACCTCGGATTCCTGCGCGACTCCACCTCCGCTGCCCAGCGGCTGTGCCATATCCTGTCCAATTCGCGCTTCCTCGGCGATGCGCTCAACAAGTCCGTCGTCTCCGTGACCTGGCTGGGCGACGACGAACGGCTCAAGGCGCGCACGCGCGAGAGCCTCGACGTGCAGTGCGCCTCGTCGCTGGCACGCAACGCGGCGAACATCAACGACTTCGCGACGTCCATGCGCGCCATGCGACGTCACGAGATCGAACGCATCGGCCTGGCATGGATGAGCGGCGTGATGAACGACGCCGACTCGCTTGCCGGCATGACCGACGTATACGACGCCATCATCGACGCCTCGCTGACATGGGCCATGCGGCACCAGTGCGCCGAGGAGGGGCTCGGCGCGGCGCCCGTCGATATGGCGGTGATCGCGATGGGCCGCTACGGCGGGCGCGAGGTCAATTTCAGCTCCGACGCCGATGTCATCCTCATCTACCGGCCGGCCTCCGGGACGGACGGCGCGGGACGGTGCGGCACGACGGATGAGCAGACCGTCAACCTGTTCGCACGCAAGGTGTGCGATTCGCTGCGTCAGATCCTGCAGGGCCCCACCACGCTCGAGCCGAAGATCGAACTCGATCTCGACCTGCGTCCCGAAGGCAAGAACGGACCGCTCGTGCGCTCCTACGATTCGTGCCGCGAATACTACGCGTCGTGGGCCAGTACCTGGGAGCACCAGGCGCTGCTGCGCGCGCGCTGCGCCGCGGGGGACCGGGGTCTGGGCGAGGACTTCCTGCATGAGATCGCCGATCCGCTGCGTTACCCGGTCAACGACCTGAGCGAGACCGAGCTCGGCGAGATCCGCAAGCTCAAGGCGCGTATGGAGGCCGAGCGTCTGCCCCGCGGCGTGCGCCGCGAACGGCATCTCAAGCTCGGCAAGGGCGGCCTGTCCGATGTGGAGTGGACCGTGCAGCTGCTGCAGCTGCAGCACGCCGGCAGCCATGCCGCGCTGCGACTGAACTCCACGATGGACGCGCTCGACGAGCTGGAACGGATGAAGTACGTGTCCGCAGCCGACGCGATCGTGCTGCGCAAGGCGTGGCGCATGTGCACGGCGGCCCGCAACGGCAACTACCTGTGGAACGGGCGCGTCTCGCAGGCCGACATCCTGCCCGATGACATCTACTCGCTCGGCGGCATCGCCGTCTACCTCGGCTATGACGCGCACCGCGGCCAGCATTTCGAGAACGACCTGCTGTCGGCCATGCGCAAGGCGCGCGACGTGACCGAACGTCTGTTCTACGGACGCTGAGTTCACCGATTGTTCACGCGATTATCCGCACCACACGCCGACGACGGGGGCATGGACAGCCCGGAATCGGTTAAACTGGTCTTCTGTCCTGTGACCCGAATCCGCCCCGAATCGAGAAAATCGGAACGGGGCCGAGCAAACGCATAGGGAAAGTTGGTTTCCGATGAGTGACGTGTTCGAACTGTCCGCAAGCAAGATGCACGACGCCGGCATGAGCGATGTCGCCATAGCCCAGTTCAGGCATCTGTACGATGTGTGGCGCAACGAGGAGTCCAGCAGCTGGATCCGCGAGTCGAGCGTGGAGCCGCTGACCGACGTGCCGAGCTTCCACGACGTGTACAAGACCATCGACCACGACGAGGCGGTGGGCGCCTTCGCCAAGACCGCGTTCCTCAAGCTCAACGGCGGCCTCGGCACGTCGATGGGGCTCGAATGCGCGAAGTCGCTGCTGCCGGTGCGTCGCCACAAGGCCAAGCAGGTCCGCTTCATCGACATCATCCTCGGACAGGTCGTCACCGCGCGCACGCGTCTCGGCGTACGTCTGCCGCTGACGCTCATGAACTCCTTCCGTACCTCGGAGGACACGATGAAGGTGCTGCATCGCAACCGCAAGTTCCAGCAGAGCGACGTGCCGATGGAGATCGTGCAGCATCAGGAGCCGAAGATCGTCGCCGCCACCGGCGAGCCGGTCTCGTTCCCCGAGAACCCGGAGCTGGAATGGTGCCCGCCGGGACACGGCGACCTGTACTCCACGATCTGGGAGTCCGGACTGCTCGACGTGCTGGAGGAGCAGGGATTCAAGTACCTGTTCATCTCGAACTCCGACAACCTCGGCGCGAGGCCCTCGCGCACGCTCGCCCAGCATTTCGAGAACACGGGAGCCCCGTTCATGATCGAAGTCGCCACCCGCACCTACGCGGACCGCAAGGGCGGCCACATCGTGCGGGACAAGGCCACCGGACGTCTCATGCTGCGCGAGATGAGCCAGGTGCACCCGGACGACAAGGCGGACGCGCAGAACATCGACAAGCACCCGTACTTCAACACGAACAGCATCTGGGTGCGCATCGACGCGCTCAAGGCCAAGCTCGCCGAATACGACGGCGTGCTGCCGCTGCCGGTGATCCGCAACCACAAGACCGTGGATCCCACCGATCCGTCGTCGACGCCGGTGATCCAATTGGAAACGGCGATGGGCGCCGCTGTCTCGCTGTTCGACGGCGCGATCTGCGTGCAGGTCGACCGCATGCGGTTCCTGCCGGTCAAGACCACCGACGACCTGTTCATCATGCGTTCCGATCGGTTCCATCTGACGGACTCGTACGAGATGGAGGACGGCAACTACATCTTCCCGAACGTGCAGCTCGATCCGCGCTACTACAAGAACATCAACGACTTCGACGAACGGTTCCCGTATTCGGTGCCGTCGCTGGCCGCCGCGAACTCGGTCACCATCAACGGCGACTGGACGTTCGGCCGCGACGTGATCATGTTCTCCGACGCGGTGCTCGAGGACAAGGGCGAGCCCAGCTACGTGCCGAACGGCGAATACGTCGGCCCGCAGGGCATCGAACCGGACGATTGGGTCTGATCGGATGTCTGCCGACCTGGTCCGACCGGTCGGCAGACGGTTCGCGGCGGGCGGAACGGGGAAAAAGAACGGCGTTTTTTCTCGAAATGAACACGCCGGCCATAAATAGCCTCTAA
The DNA here is from genome assembly GCF_018555435.2 of Bifidobacterium amazonense. Classification (GTDB taxonomy): domain Bacteria; phylum Actinomycetota; class Actinomycetes; order Actinomycetales; family Bifidobacteriaceae; genus Bifidobacterium; species Bifidobacterium amazonense. The sequence continues at coordinate 5,427 of NZ_JAFEJT020000014.1, read as the reverse complement.
TATAGAACAGGGCGTTCCGATAAGGGACGCACGCATATAAAACGAAACAATAACGATACGTGAGGACTAATGGCAGAGGGTACCAACGGAAGGCGGCGTTTTTCCGACAAATGGGGCAAGCACGAACTTGATGTGCTGGCCGTATTGTCATCCGCGTTCCCGCAATGGCTCACCTCCCGGCAGATCGCTCAGCGCGTGAAGGCGTATGCCGACTCGTACGGCGAGCTCGCCGATCAGGCTGCCAAGGCGGCGTTCGCCAAGCAGTTCCAACGCGACCGGGCCAAGCTTGCGGCCATGGGCATCGCCATCGAGTCGCGCCAGCCCGAGTACTCGTCGAAGTCCGAAGGGCAGGATTTCGCCTCGTACCGTCTCCAGCTCGGCGACGAACCGCGCATCCGCCTGCATTTCGCCCAGGAGGATCTGCCGGTGCTTGCCGCGGCGAACTATCTGGCCCGGTCGATCTCCATGTCGTCGTCCTCCAACCAGCAGCAGCCGGCGCAGCATGCCTCGCGCACCACGCCGCGCGTGCCCCAGACGCCCATTCCCGGACTCGGCCTTGACTCCATCGCCCCCGGACTGGGCACGCAGACCATTCCCGAGACGCTGGTGAAGGTCATCGATTCGCGTCGCTTCGCCGCCACCGTGGACGTGGACGGCGAGCACATCAACGTCGCCTACACCGACTCCGACGACCTGGCGATGTTCGTGCTCGAACATCCCGGCGCCTACATCGTCAGCCCGCAGGAGGCCGTCGACGCGTTCAACCGCCGTCTCAACGCCGCCGTGAGCCTCACGCTGGCCGACGAGTCGTCGGGCGACAACGGCGCCACCGTGGTCACGTCGGCGATCAGCAGCCACCACGACCACGACGACGAGGACGATCCCGAACTGTCCAAGGCGCACCAGAAGAAGGGCGCGTCGTTCCAGACCGGCAGCGAGGTCGACCGTCGTCTGCGCCTCATGCTGTTCCTGTCGGCCCATCTCGGCGAGGAGTATTCGCTGGCCGAACTGGCCGAACGCTTCATCGGCAAGGCGAAGAGCGAGGACGAGCTCAAGAAGTACGTGAACGTGATCCACAAGGACATCAACACGCTCACCACCGTTTCCGACGACGGGGAGATGGCCGGCAGTCAGTTCTTCGACATCGACTGGTCGCTGCTCGACGCCGAAGGCATCGTCTCGGCCACCAACTCGCTGGGATTGGAGCGGCTCGCCGGCATTTCGCCGCAGTACCTGAGCCTGCTGACCGCTTCCGTAAGCTATCTGGCCCATTCGCCGCTGCTGCCGCAGGGGCAGCGGGACCAGGCACGCTCGCTCTACGAGCGTCTGCACGCGCATGTGGTGCCCGGTGAGACGCCGTGGCTGAGCCTGACCGGCTACGAACTGGAACCGCGCAGCTTCTCCGCGGTCAAGCGCGCCATCTCCACCGACTCCCTGCTGGACATGGAGTACACGGACGGCGCGGGTCGCACCCGCCGCCGTTTGGTCGCCCCCGCGAAGATCTTCGTGGACGAGGGCGTGTACTATGCGGCCGTCTGGACGGATGTCGCCGACGCGGCGCCGAAGGACAAGCAGCATCTGGTGCAGAAGGACACGCGCATCAACCGTGCCACCGGCAAGCCGCGCATCTGGCAGGTGCTGCGACTGGCGCGCATCGAGCACGCCGAACTGGTCACGCCGGAGCATCCGATCGACATCCCGGACGTTCCGGTCAACGAGCTGCGCAAGTGGAGCTTCGACAACGGCACGGCCGCGGTGTTCATCACCGACGAGCAGGACCTCGCGTTCACCAAGACGCTGTCGGGGGCGACCATCGAACCGTACGGCACCGGACAGAAGGTGCATCTGACCGTCTCCTCGGACTCGTGGTTCGTTGCGTTCTGCATCGCGCATGCACGCCATATCACCGCCGTCGCCCCGGAGACGCTGCGCACGATGATCGTCGCCCGCGCGCAGCGCGAGCTGAGCGTCGGCCAGCACGACGACGCCGAACGCGACTGACCGGGCCGCTTCACCGGATGCCGGGACGACTGCGGCCGACACGCTACCGGCCGGTGTGTGCCGCCTCGCCGTCGGCGTGACTTGCGGACCGCATAATAGGTCCGCATATGAGAAAGGGGATGCCATGCCTTGGTGGATATGGCTGCTGCTGACGCTGTTCATGCTGGCCATGATCGCGGCCGGCATCATCTACGCGGCCATACACGGCCTACGCGGACTGCGTGCCGCCGGGGACGTGGGGGCACGCATCGGCGAGCGTCTCGCGGCGATGCAGGAGACGGAATCCTCCGACGACGAGCCGCATGCCCCCGTGTTCACGGAGCCGTTGCGGACGGCCGCCGACCGGTACACGCAGGCGCAGTCCGAGGTCGCCGCGCGCCGTCAGGCGACGCGGGACCGCCACGCCCGTACCTGGGCGCGCTGGGATCGTTCGTAAGCGCCCATTTCCGCCATGCGCCATGGCCCGGCAGGCCGGCGCCAACATCCGAAGGACAACGATCTGACCATGCCACGCCATCATGCATCGTCCGAGAACGCCGGTGCCGGCCTGTCGCCGGCGCAACGGTACGCGGCGTTCCGCAAGTCACGCGAACACGAACGCTCCGCGGCCGCACGGTTCGCCGCGACGCTGCCGTTCGACATCGACGATTTCCAACGCAAGGCGAACGACGCCCTCGAAGCCGGGCACAACGTGCTTGTCGCCGCGCCCACCGGTGCGGGCAAGACCGTCGTGGCGGACTTCGCCATTTACCTGGCGCAGGAACGCAACGTCAAGGCGTTCTACACCACGCCCATCAAGGCGCTGAGCAACCAGAAATACCATGATCTGGTCGCCGTGTACGGCGCGGACAAGGTCGGCCTGCTCACCGGCGACACGTCCATCAACTCCGAAGCCGACATCGTCGTCATGACCACCGAAGTGCTGCGCAACATGCTCTACGAGCATTCGACCACGCTCACCGCGCTCAGCTACGTGATCCTCGACGAGGTGCACTATCTGGCCGACCGCTTCCGCGGACCGGTATGGGAGGAGGTCATCATCCACCTGCCGCCGTCCGTGCGCATCATCGGCCTGTCCGCGACCGTCTCGAACGTCGAGGACTTCTCCCAGTGGATCACGTCCGTGCGCGGCGAGACCACGCTGGTCGTCTCCGAACGTCGGCCCGTGCCGCTCGAACAGCATGTGCTCGTACAGGCGAACGACCATATCGAACCCGAACTCATCGACCTGTACCGGCACGACGATCAGGGACGCCAGACCACCAAGCTCAACGCCGAACTCGTCAATCGGCTTGATCAGCTCGACCGCGCCGCAGCACGACGCCGGGGGGACGAACGGCCGTCGAAACGCGGCGGCAAGGGTGGCCGCGGGCGGTTCGGCCGCGCGGCGGGCCCGGAGCGCGGCGGCAGGCCCGAGCGGCACACGCCCAAACGCTGGGCCGTCGTCGACGAGCTCAACTATCTCGACATGCTGCCCGGCATCTACTTCATCTTCTCGCGCAACGGCTGTGACCAGGCCGTCGAGCAATGCATCAACGCCGGACTGGAACTGACCAGCGAGGACGAGGTGCGCCGCATCCGCCGCATCGTCGACGAGATGATCGACGGGCAGCTGACCTCCGACGATCTCAAGGCGTTGGGCTTCGCGAAGTTCCGTTTCGCGTTGGAGGAGGGTTTCGCCTCGCATCACGCCGGCATGATCGCCCTGTTCCGTCAGATCGTCGAACGCCTGTTCGAGGAGGGGCTGGTCAAGGTGGTGTTCGCCACCGAGACGCTGGCGCTCGGCATCAACATGCCGGCCCGATGCGTGGTCGTCGAGAAGCTCGAGAAATTCAACGGCACCGGACACGTGCAGCTTACGCCGGGGGAGTTCACCCAGCTGACCGGACGCGCGGGACGCCGCGGCATCGACACGATCGGCCACGCCGTCGTCGTCGACCATCGCGGATTCGTGCCGGCGACAGCCGCGGCGCTGTCCAGCAAACGCGTCTATCCGCTGCACTCCAGCTTCCGACCCACGTTCAACATGGCCGTCAACCTGCTCAACGCCAGCGACTACGGGACCGCGCGCGTCACGCTCGACCATTCGTTCGCACAGTGGGAGGCGAACGAATCCGCATGGCAGCTCGAATCGCAGATCGGCACGCTCGAACAGGCCATCGCCGGCTATGAGGAGGCGTTCGCCTGCGATCATGGCGACTTCAGGGAGCTGATGGGCATCCGCATGCGGCTTGCCGACCTCGAGAAGAACGAACGGCGCAAGCTCAAGCAGACCAGGTTCCGCACCGATCGTGAGCGGTCCCAGGCGTTCACGGATCTTGACCGGCGCATCGCCGAGCTGCGCAAGGCGGATCAGGAGCACCCGTGCCGGCGGTGCCCCGATCTGCAGCAGCATCTCAAATGGGGGCATCGCTGGATGCGCGAGATGCGCGAGCTCGAACGTGTGCGCGAACGCTACGATTCACGTACCGGTTCGGTGGCGCGACAGTTCGACCGCATCTGCGAGATCCTCGAACGGTTTGGCTATCTCGAACGGCACGACGCCGCGGACGGCGCGCTCGGATATCGTCTGACCGAACACGGCCAGCTGCTGCGACGCCTGTACAGCGAACAGGACCTGGTGCTTGCGCAGGCGATCTGCGCAGGTACGTTCGACATGCTGCCGGCCCAGTGCCTGGCCGCCGTCCTGTCGTCCCTCGTATACGAGGCTCGACGCGGCAGCGGGGGAGAGCCGCGACGCTATCCGGGCGGCATGCAGGGGCCGGTCGTGTGGGCCGCGCAGGAGCTGCGGGGCATCCAGGCCGCAATACGCATGCAGTGTGAGGACGACGGGCTGGAGACACCTCCGCAGCTTGATTTCGGCATCGTCGACGTGATGTACGACTGGGCCGACGGCAGGGACCTCGCCGATGTGCTGCGCGGCACGGAACTGACCGGCGGCGACTTCGTACGCAATGCGAAGCGTCTGGCCGACGTGCTCCAGCAGATCGCCACCGCCGCGCCGATGCTCGGCGACAAGGGCGAGGCGCTGGCCCGCACGGCGCACGAGGCGGCCGACCTGGTCAACCGCGGGGTCGTGGCCTACTCCGGCGTCGACTGACCGGGGCAAGACCCGCAAACGAACCCGCGCACGACGGGCGGATCCCGCCGAAAACGGGAATAGAACGCACGTCCGAACTGTTCGGTAACGTAGCACAATACGAATCCAAGGAGGAACTATGGCGGAACGCAGCCTGAGGGGCATGAGCATCGGCGCGAAGTCGCTGGAGTCCGATGAGAACGTGGACTTCGCGGCAAGGTCGGACGTGGCATACATCTGTCCGAAGGGTCACCGCACGATCCTGCCGTTCGCGGAGGGCGCGGAGATCCCCGACGAATGGGAGTGCCGTTGCGGCGCCGTCGCGCACCGCGAAGGCGAAAACGACC
>NZ_JAFEJT020000013.1 GCF_018555435.2 Bifidobacterium amazonense | reverse complement strand
CGCCGTGCGCGGCGTACTCGTTGTACTTGGCGCGCCCCTCCTCGGCGATCGTCTCGGCCACGCGCTTGAGCTCGGCATCGTCGAACATGGCGGCCATGCCGATCGCCTGCGGGAACACGGTGGCCACCCCCGCACGCGCCACGCCGTGCAGCGCCTCGTTCCAATAGTTGTATTCGGGGATGCCGAGCCGCTCGATGGCGGGGGCCGCGTAGTTGAGCTGGCCGATCTTCTCGTCCAACGTCATCTGCGCGACGATGCGCCTGGCCTGTTCGAGCGCTTCGGCATGGGTCATCTGGGGCATGATGTCGGCTCCTTCTTGGGACTCTCTGTAGACTCTTGTGATTTGTCGGCGGGTTCCGCGGCGGGGGGGGCGGATCGCGCGGGTAGGTTGTCGCGGCTCAGCGGTGGATCACGCGTCCGTGAGCGTCGTCGACGCCGCTCATCCGGTGGAAGTACGTGTTGATCTGGTCCCTCCACGCGATCGCGTTCTCTCGCTGCCGCTGCAATCGTTCGCGCACGTTCTCGTACGCGGTGTCGTCGATGCGTCCGGCGAGCGTCTCCCATTGCGCGATGTAGTCGTCGACCGCGGCGGCTCCGGCGAAATGCGTGTCGTAGATGTGCTGGATCACGCTCGTGCCGTCGTGCAGCACGTGCGAGTACGGCACGTGGTGGAAGAACAGCAGCAGCTCGTCGGGGCAGGTCGCGAGGTTCTCGTACGTCGCGGCGACGCGCGGCGAGTACTGGCCGGTGTAGCCGGTACCGGTCGCGACCGTGCGGTCCACGCCGACGCCGTCGCGGTCGGCGTAGTGGTAGGTGCCCCAGCGGTCGTACTCGTAGTCGTTGACGCCCGGTCCGTAGTGGCCGTTGCGGTTGACCATGAATCCGACGCCGAGCGGCGCGGTGTAGCGTTCGTACGTCGCGTTCGACGTGCCGAGGATGCGCTCGATCGTCGCGCGGGCGTCGCCGTCGGCCTCCGGGAACGTCAGCCGTGTCCATTCGCGTGCGATCTCTCCGGCGCTCAGCGACCCGTCCCAGCACATGCGTCCGTAGCCGTACAGGTTGGACTGCGCGAGCTTGTGCCCGGTCCAGTTGTCGTCCATGCCGACGTTGCCGACGGCCGCGTAGCCGACGCGCGACGGGTCGACCGCGACGTCTCGCAGATAGTCGGCCGTCTCCAGCGGGCGTCCGTCCGCGTCGTCGCGGCCGGTGTCCGCGTGGATCATCGACAGCCACTGCGGCACCGCGTAGTTCACGTCGATCTGATGGCCGAGATACTCGGCGGTGATCTCGAACTCGACGATCAGGTTCGTGCGCGACATGCCGCCGATGAGCGGGCTCAGCGGTTCGCGCGTCTGGAAGTCGATCGGGCCGAACTTGACCTGCAGCACGGCGTTCTTGGCGAAGCGGCCGTCGAGCTCGCGGAAGTGGTCGTAGGCGGCGCGTGCGCGGTCGAGCGTGCGGTCGCGCCAGTCCTGCCGACAGTTGTAGACGAACGCGCGCCAGATCACGGTGCCGCCGTGCGGGGCTAGCGCCTCGGCGAACATGTTCGCGCCGTCCGCGTGGGTGCGTCCGTAGGCGAACGGCCCGGGCTCGCCTTCGGAGTCGGCCTTGACGACGAACCCGCCGAAGTCGGGGATCCGCTCGTAGATGCGGTCCGCCACGCCGGCCCACCATGCGCGCACGGCCGGGTCGAGCGGGTCGGAGGTGCCGAGGCCGCCGATGCGCATGGGCGCCGCGAAGTTGACCGACAGGAACGTGGAGACGCCGAACGACGAGAACACGCGGGCTATGCCGGCCACGCGCCCGAGCCACGGGTCCGCGATCAGGTTCGTCGCGAGCCCCCTCACGTTCACGTTGTTCAGGCACACCGCGTTGATGCCGACGGAGGCGAGGAAGCGCGCGTACGCCTCGACGCGGTCCATGTCGCCGCGGAACGCGTCGGTCTCGTCGCGCTGCGGGAAGCCGGTGAACTCGGCGTGCACGTTGCTGCCGGGGCGGCCGAAGAAGATCGACTCGCCGGCGTAGCCGCGTTCGACGGAACCGTCGATCTGGTCCCAGTGGTCGATCATGCGGATCGGCTGGTCAGGGGCGCTCACGATGCGTCCATCGGTCGGCGTCCCACCGAGCGTGCGGCGACGCAGCCAGCCGTACAGGCCGTACATCAGCGCGGCCGTCGTGTTGCCGGCGATCACGGTGACGCCGTCGTGCGATTCGATCGAGAACGCCTCGTCCGAATCGAACGACGTGACGCCCGCGACCAGCCGCACGTTCGCGCGGCCCGCTTCCGAGACGATCGGACGGCCCAGCCGGCGCACGATCTCGTCGCGCAGCCGCAGCGACCGCGCGTCCTCGCCGACGCGGTCCACGTCGACCGAGAACGTGCAGCCGCTCGCCGCGCGTCGCGCGACGCTCTCGGACAGCCACATTGCGTCTGCCATGATGCTCCTTTGCCTGTGAACGCTGTGAAAGGGTGCGCGGGGCCTCCCGTTCCCCCGGAAGGAAGGAAATTGTCAGGAGAACGGGGGAACGGGAGGTCCCGCAGGTATTCCAGTCAGCCCTTGACCGCTCCGATCATCACGCCCTTGTTGAAGTACTTCTGGAGGAAGGGGTAGATGATGAGCAGCGGGAGGGTTGAGACGATGATCACGCCGTACTTGATCTGGTCGGCGGCCTGGTTGATCTCGCTCGTGGTGCCGATGTTCGACGTGTTCGTCTTGTTCGACTGGTTGGCGAGCAGGATCTCCTGGAGCACGACCTGCAGCGGTTTCTTGTCTGCGGTGCGGATGTAGACGAGGCCGGTGAAGTAGTCGTTCCAGTGGCCCACGAAGTAGTACAGGGCGATGACCGCGATGATCGCGCCGCTCAGCGGCAGGACGATCTTCATGAAGTAGCCGAGGTAGTTCACGCCGTCGATCTGGGCCGCGTCGTGCAGGTCCTCCGGGATGCTCGTCTCGAAGAACGAACGGGCGATGATCACGTTCCACACCGAGACCGCGCCCGGAATGATGAACACGAGCATCGAGTTGAGCAGGCCGAGGTCCTTGTACAGCAGGTAGGTCGGGATCAGGCCGCCGGAGAAGAACATCGTCACGGTGAACATGAACATGATGAACCGGCGTGCGCGGAACTCGCGGCGGGACAGCGCGAAGGCGAGCGGCATGGTGACGATCATGTTGAGCGCGGTGCCGAACACCGAGTAGATGATCGTGTTGCGGTAGCCGGTCCAGATGCGCGAGTCGGTGAACACCTGCTTGTAGCCGGCGAACGTGACGTCCTTGGGCAGGAACGTGATCTCGCCGTTGGCCACGGCCGACGGGTTGGAGAACGAGGCGATGATGATGAACCACAGCGGGTAGACGACCGCGGCCACCACCAGCACCAGCAGGGCGGCGATGCCGATGTCGACGGCCCAGTCGGCGGGGGTCTTCTTCTGGCGGACCTTCGGGTTGAGCGGGATGGCGGCGCTTTCCTCACGGGCTTTCACAGCCGTGGCGTCGTGCATGTCGTAGGTCATGGAGGCGTTGCTCATGATGTCATGCTCCTTAGAAGATGCTCGTGTCGGAGGCTTTGCGGGCCACCTGGTTGGCGATCATCAGGAAGACGAAGTTGATGACCGTGTTGAACAGGCCGATGGCGGTCGAGTAGCTGAACTGGTTGCCGACGATGCCGATCTTGTAGGTGAACGTCGAGATGACCTCGGAGGCGGGCTGGTTGAGCGTGTTCTGCATCAGCCAGATCTTCTCGAAGCCGACGTTGAGCACGTTGCCCATGTTCAGGATGAGCAGGATGCCGCAGGTGGGCAGGATGGTCGGGATGTCGACGTAGCGGATGAGCTGGAGCCGGCCGGCGCCGTCGATCTTGGCGGCCTCGTACAGGGCCGTGTCCACGCTGGAGAGGGCCGCGAGGTAGATGATGCAGTTCCATCCGCAGTGCTGCCAGACCTCGGTGATCCAGTAGATCGGGGTGAAGGCGTTCGGCTGGCCCATCAGGTTCGCGTTGCCGAACAGCTTGGAGACCATGCCGGTGTCGGGCGAGAGGAAGATGTTGATCATCGTCACGATGACGACGGTGGAGATGAAGTGCGGCATGTAGGTGATGGTCTGCACGAAGCCCTTCACCCGGGTCGAGCCGATCTGGTTGATGAGCAGCGCGAGGATGATCGGGAAGATGAAGCCCATGACCAGCGTCCACAGCGAGATGCGGAACGTGTTGATGAGCAGGTTGGAGAACTGCGGGGCGTTGAAGAACTGCCTGAAGTACATGAAGCCGACCCACCGGCCGCCGGTCAGACCCTTGGTCGGGTCGTACTGGCGGAAGGCCAGCTGGATGCCGTACATCGGCACGTAGGAGAACAGTGCCACGAAGCACACGCCGGGCAGGGCCATCAGCCACAGCTGCCAGTAGCGTTTGCAGTAGTCGGCGATTCGCACCGGGAGGGGGCGCTGCCGAAGCAGCGTGCGGTTGTCCGGGACCAGCGCCGATGCCGTGCCGGCTTCGGTGCCGGCCGCGTTCGCATTGCGGTTTGTCGCGCGCATGATATGCATTTCCTTTCTTCGGGGGTGGCCGGGCGGGCGGGAGTCGGGTTCCCGCTCGCCCGGCGGTCCACGTCATTGACGGGTCCGGGCGCCGTCACTCGGTGCGGTTCTTGACCTGCTTGTCGTAGATGTCCTGCCAGATCTCGATGATGCGCGGCAGGCCGGCATTGTTGACCTTCTTGACGTAGTCGTCCCATTCCTTGTCGATGCCGCCGTTCTGGATCCAGTTGCCGGTGGTCTGCATCACGTAGGTCATCACGTTGGTGTACAGGCTGCCGAGCTCGGTGTCCTGGGAGCCGGAGGCGTTGGCGTAGTACGGCATGTAGCTCTTGTCGTTCACGTTGGCGCGTGCCGCCTTGAACGCCTCGGACGCCTCCTCGGTGCGTTCCTTCTCGACGTCGCCGTTGATGACGGTGTCCTCGGGGATGTAGGTGGACATGTTCAGCGTGTACGTGTTCTTGTCCTCCTTGCTCGAGTCGTACTTGGACGGGTCGATGGTGTAGCTGCCGTCGGAGTTCTTGGTGACGAACTTGGAGCCGTACTTGATCTGGACCGCGAAGTCGGTGGAGTACATGGTGTCGATGATCTTCCAGATCGTCGCCTTGTTCGGGGCGTCCTTGGCGACCTGCACCGCGCCGGAGCCGTAGCGCGACGACGAGGTGTCCCACACCGGGTGGTCGACGGTGTCGTCGAAGGCGAACGGGGTCAGCGAGGTGTACTGGTCGGCCAGCTTGTCGGTGTACCAGTAGCGGGTGCCCTCGAAGGAGACGCCCACGGTGGCGGCGCCGGTCTTCTGGTCGCCCTCGCGCTCGGTGGAGTAGGTGCTGTCGTCATGGGTGAGCGCGTCCTTGGGCAGCAGGCCCTCCTGCATGGCGGTGTTGTAGAACTTGACGACCTTCTTGAACTCGTCGGAGACGACCCAGTCCTTGACGGTGCCGTTGTCCACGTAGATGCCCTGCGGGCCCGGCCAGCCCTGCAGACGGGTGGGGATGCCGGTCATGTTCATCATCAGGAACATGTCCCACCAGGCGAAGTTGTCGGTGGCGAGCTTGCGCACGTCCATCGGGATCTCGTCGGCCTTGCCGTTGCCGTTCGGGTCCTGCGTCTTGAAGGCGCGCAGCACGTCGAGCAGCTCCTCGGCGGAGGTCGGCATCTTCAGGCCGAGCTTGTCGAGCCACTGCTTGTTGATGAACATGCGCTGCGAGGAGTTGTCGTTCCATTCGCCGCTGTCCTGCGGCAGCGAATAGATGCCGCCGTCCTCGTTGTTCTGGACCATGAGCTTCGCGTCGGGCTCGTTCTCGAGGAACTTCTTGACGTTCGGCATGTCGTCGAGGTGCTTGGAGAAGTCCTCGAAGATCGGGTAGGAGTTCTCCTGGCCGGCGTAGAACAGGCCGGCGAGCGAGATGTCGGCGATGTCGTTGGAGGCCAGCGTCGTGTTCTTCTGCTGGTTCCACGAGGTGGAGGTCACCTCCTGCCATTCGATGTGGCAGTCGCACGCCTTCTCCAGTTCGGTGGTCCAGACCATGTCCTTGGCGGGGATGTCGGTATCCTGCTTGAGCGCCATGATCTTGACCAGCGGCTTGCCGTCGCTGGAAAGCCGCGTATCGCTGCTCTTCGAGTCGCCGCCGCAACCGGCCAGCGTGGTCGCCATCGCACACACCGCCGCGATGCCGGCGATCACCTTCTTCTTGCCTCGCCCGTTGTTCTGCTTCATCGCACTCTCCTTGTACGAAACTTTTAACTCAAGTCCTCGAAACTTTGAGAACAATTCATGTTATACACCAGCATCTAATCCTTGTCAAAACGGTTTCGAAACTCTTGTTATCGCTAACTATCGATCATCGGAGAGCCTTTAACGACGTGGAAATGCTGATTTTTCAACAATTTTCTCGATGTGCCCCGCGACCGTGTCGGCGAAATCCGCGACACGCCGTTTCGAAAGTTATATACTTAATTTCATCGAATACTTTCGGAAACGTTGACGAAAGGACAGCAACCATGAGCTCATCCAACGCAACGCAAGTCACGTCGACGAGGCCGGCGCAACGCGACGCCGGCACGGCCCGCCGCGTCCGGCTCTCCGACATCGCGCGCGACCTCGGCGTATCCACGGCGACCATATCCAAGGTCGTCAACGACCGCACGGACGTCGCCGAAGACACGCGCCGCCGCGTCAAGGACGCGCTCGCGGCGGCCGGCTACCGCAAGCCGAACGCCGGGCAGACGACCGATTCCGCACCGCTGATCGACGTGATCTTCGAACGGCTGGACAACGTCTGGGGGCTCGAGGTCATGATCGGCGTGGAGCAGGAGGTGCGCGAACGCCGGCTCGGCGTGGTCATCACGGAGAGCGGCGATCGCGGCGGCTCCCCCGCCGCCTGGCTGGACGCCGTCATCGCGCGCAACCCGCTGGGCGCGATCATCGTGACCTCCGACCTGTCCGAAGCGGACACCGAACGGCTGGCCGCGCACGGCATCCCCATCGTGCTGCTCGACCCATCCGGCGACCCGAACCCGTCCGCGGCGTCCATCCGCGCCGACAACTGGAGCGGCGGACTGACCGCCACGCGCCACCTGATCACTCTCGGCCACCGCAAGATCGGCATCATCACCGGCCCGATGGACATGATGTGCTCGCGCGCCCGGCTCGACGGCTACCGCGCGGCGATCGAGGAGGCGAACATCCCGTTCGACCCCTCGCTGTGCATCGAAGGCGAGTTCAAAATGGCCTCCGGGCTCGAATGCGCCAAGCAGCTGCTTGATCGGCCCGACCAGCCGACCGCGATCTTCGCCTGCAACGACCTGATGGCGATGGGCGTCTACGAGGCCGCGCGCGTGCTGCGGCTGCGCATCCCCGAAGACCTGTCCGTGGTCGGGTTCGACGACGTGCAGACCGCCGCGCTGATGGGCCCGCCGCTGACCACCGTGCACCAGCCGATCCGCGAGATGTCGGTGGAGGCGGTGCGCATGCTGCTGGCCATGCGCGAAGGCCGCCATCGGCCCGGCGGCACGATCATACCCACCTCGTTCATCGTGCGCGGCAGCACCGCCGCTCCGGGCGCGGAGTGAGCGCGGGTGAGTCAGCCCACGATCCGACGGACTCCCCCGCATCCTCCGGCACATCCTCCGATCCCGTCCATGCACCCCATCGCACACGCCGTGGTCGCCCTCTTCGGCGCGATGCGATAGACTGTTTCGAGAAATTTCGAAACTTGTCGAAAACGCCGCGCCACGACGCACGGCGTGCACGACCCACAGGCAACGGGAGCGATCATGGCGCGTACGGCGAAGAAGGTATCGGCCAGCGACATCGCAAAGCAGGACGGCGTCTCGCTGGCCACCGTATCCAAGGTGATCAACGGCCGACCGGACGTGGCCGACGACACGCGCCGCCGCATCGAGGAGATCATCCGGCAGACCGGATACACGAAACGCGGCTACGCACCCGCGCAGTCGCGCATCGTCGAGGTTGTGCTGCCGCCGAACCTGCCGTCCGGCGCGGACTCGCTGATCAACGAGGCGGCCGCGCGCTCCAACGACGTCGACCTGGTCTTCTCCATCCGGCAGATCGCCAAAACCGACGAAAGCCGCGAGCATCTGCTCAAACGCATCGCCGAGGACGACCCGGCCGGCATCATCCTCATCCTCGACGACACGAAACCGAACGAACTCGACGCGTTCTCGTCGTGGAACATCCCGCTCGTGCTCATCGACCTGCCCGGCGTGGTCGCGCAAAGCCGGCTGTCGGCGGGCGTCGACAACTGGACCGGCGGTCTGATGGCCGGCCGGTATCTCGTCGAACGCGGCCACACGCGCGTCGCCACCATCCAGGGCCGCGCCACGTCGCTGGCGTCCAGCGCGCGACTGTCGGGCTTCGTCGGCGCGCTCACCGAAGCGGGGCTCGCGCTGCCCGACCAATACAATCTGCGCGGCGACTTCCTCCCCGAAAGCGGCCGCAAGGCCACGCTCGAGCTGTTCGAGCTGGACGAGCCGCCCACCGCGATCTTCGCGTTCAACGACCTGATGGCGATGGGCGTCTATCAGGCCGCCTCCCAGCTGGGCCTGCGCATTCCGGACGACCTGTCCGTGCTCGGCTTCGACAACGTGTTCCCCTCGATGTACCTGCATCCGGCATTGAGCACGATCGCGCAGCCGTTCCGCGATCTCATGGACGCTGCGATCGACATGATCGAGGACAATCTCGACGGCCGTCTCGGCGAGGGCGTACATCGCGTCGTCCTGCCCCCGCGCCTTGTCGAACGCGGCTCCGTCGCCGCTCCCCGCGCGCGCTGAACGGACGACCTGCAGGGCACGCTCAAGACCGCCCCGGCCTCCCGCTGAACGGCGGTGTGATGGTTGCGCTGGCGGGCATTTCCCGTTCCCGGCATCTGTTTTATTGTCATACTTTGCCCGGGAACAGGTGGCTGGCTGAAGTGTGCCCTGATTTGCTGTCACGCCTCCATGCGAACAGGGATTTTTCGCGAAGCGTGACATGGGGTACACCGGCGCCGTCGGGACGGATACCGGCCAATCGCTGGTATTACTTGGACTCTGCGGGACATCGCCTGTCACACTTGCCCGATATCGCCGACCGGCTGCAGAGTATGACACGGACTCTGTCACACCTTGCCGATATGGGTACTTTCCGTGATTGCGTGACAGCCGATCACACCACAGACCACGCAAAACGACCTGAATCGACCGGGTGTGACACCGGGGGTGACAAGCCACCATGGAAACCGACATGGGAATCGGCGGGAATCGTCCGAATGTGGGGAAACCGGAACGTTTGCATGCGCCCGTATCCGAAAGTGGGGAAGAAGCGACGCGACACGCCGATTATTGATCCCGTTCATACTGTCGATTTCCCCACATTCGGAACGTCACGCCGAATGTGGGGAAACCGACATCACGAACACCCGTCGTGAGCGGTGCCGGTACTGCTTGTTTCCCCACTTTCGAAAACGGTCGATGCCGACCGTCCTATCGGAGTCCGTTCATGCTGTCGATTTCACCACATTCACCACCGCCAGACACCTCGCCGGCGTTCCTGCGGGCCGGCCGAAGGGGAAAGTGGGGAAATGGAGACGATAACGCCGACCGAAGCCGCGTCCGAAGCCATGGGCATCGTTTGTCTAGTCCGAGCGGATGGTTGACATCTGTCTTGGGGCATGGTTGACGGGGCATCCCGTTCCCCATCCGTTCATCCATTACACGAACGGCCACCCGGTCACGTGGGTGTGTGGTTCAGGTGGATGCCGCTGCGCGCGTCGAACGCACGGCCGCCCGGTCACGTGGGTGCGTGACCGGGCGGCCGTTGGGAACACGCCAGCTGCACGACTGCGATGTGCGTGCAGACGGCGTGCGACGATGGTTTGCGGAATGCCTACATCCAGCCGTTGCGGCGCAGACGGTCGCGCAGGGCGATGCCGACGAGGGAGAGGACGAAGGCGGTGAGGGCTGCGATGGTCATGTCGATCGGTCCTTTCGTGCGAAGTGATGGACAACCCGACGGTTACGGATTGTAGACGGGCGATGTTGCGGGCGATGGCGAGGGCATGTTGCGTGCGCCTGCCGCGCGGGCGGGCATCGTAGAAGGGTATCGTAATGGGTCCGGACGCCGTTGTCCGGAAGCGGTAGGAAGAATATCGGCAAATGTAGGGAATGTCACAAACGGCATTGCCCCGGGCACGGCCGAGTCCGCGTCGCACCCCGAACAGGATACGCACCGCGGGCTCGGCCGGCGGGAAGGGGAAAGGAAACAGGAACAGAGGAAACGGAACCCGCCGGCATGGCCGCCGGCAGATTTCCGGCGATCCGTCCGGCCGTCGCATCAGCCGAAGCCGTAATACAGCGGCCAGTCGGATTATCGGTCGGCGCACGCCTCGTCCCGCAACCGCGGAGTGCTGCGTGCGCCCGGCATTCGCTCGGTATCGGCTATCGCCTCAACCTCGCCTGAAGCTACTCCGAAAGCCCATCGGGCTTTCGACTCACGCCTCAGCCAGCGCGTCGACGATGTAGTTGTTGATCGTCGCCTTGACGGACTCGAGGTGATCGGACTTGGTCGCGGCGATGAGCTCGGACTGCGGCTTGTCGATCGCGTACTCCTCGAGGGAGGCCAGCGTGGCGGTGCCGTTCTCGATGGTCGCGCCGATGCCGGAATCGTAGGAGCTGTAGCGCTCGGCCATGAGGTCCTGGATGAAGCCGTCGCGGTTCATCTTGTCGGCGACCAGCAGGCCGGCGGCGTAGGAGTCCATGCCGGCGACGTGCGAACGGAACAGGTCCTCGGCGTAGAAGGAGGTGCGGCGCGGCTTGGCGTCGAAGTTCAGGCCACCGTGGGGGCCGATGGAGCCAGCCTGCAGGACCTCCCACATGACGGCGACGGTCTCGTACAGATCGGTCGGGAACTCGTCCATGTCCCAGCCGATGAGCTTGTCGCCCTGGTTGGCGTCGAGGGAGCCGAGGAAGCCGTTTTCGCGGGCCACGCGGATCTCGTGCTGGTAGGTGTGGCCGGCCAGGTTGGCGTGGTTGCCTTCGAGGTTGAGCTTGAAGACGTCGGTCAGGTCGTGGCTGCGCAGGAACTCGATGGCGGTGGCCGCATCGAAGTCGTACTGGTGCAGCGTCGGCTCCTTCGGCTTCGGCTCGATGAGGAACTGGGCGTCGAAGCCGATCTCCTTGGCATAGTCGGCGCACATGTGGAAGAACTTGGCGATGTGGTCGGTCTCGCGCTTCATCTCGGTGTTCCACAGGTTCTCGTAGCCTTCACGGCCGCCCCAGAACACGTAGTTCTCGGCGCCGAGGCGCTTGCCGATCTCGAGGCTCTTCTTGAGCTGGCCGGCGGCGTAGGCGTAGATGTCGGCGAACGGCGAGGTGGCGGCGCCGGACACGAAGCGCGGGTTGGTGAACAGGGAGGAGGTGTTCCACAGCAGCTTGACGCCGGTGGCCTTCATGTTCTCCTCGATCTTGTCGACGACCTTGTCGAGGTTGGCGTTGGTCTCGCGCAGGGTGTCGCCCTCCGGGGCGATGTCGCGGTCGTGGAAGCAGAAGTACTCGACGCCGAGCTTGGTGAACAGCTCGAAGGCGTAGTCGACCTTGGCGAGCGCCTGGTCCATCGGATCGCTGTACTTGTAGTACGGGCGGTGCGCGGTGCCGGTGCCGAACGGATCGACGAGCTCCTGGTTGAAGGTGTGCCACCAGGCGACGCCGAAGCGCAGCCAGTCCTTCATCTTCTTGCCGGCGACGACGCGGTCGGCGTCGTAGTAGTGGAACGCGAGGCCCTCCTGCGGTCCCTTGGTGCGGCCGACGTACTCGATCTTGTCAACATCCCACAGACCCATCATGGTCTCCTTTTCGGTGCGGTTGGTGTATGTACTTCTTCGTTCCGGCTTCGCGGTCTTTGCGTTCCGCCGGCTGACATGAATAAATATAAAACCATTTAACTATCTTTGTCAAATCAATGAACTTAATCGGGCGCGATACGGCGAGTCGCCAATAATATCAACGGTTTATGGCAGCCGCACAGCCGGCGCAACGATCGGCACAGCCGACACGACGCCCGGCTCAGTCGACCGACATGAATCCCATCGGGTTGTCGAACAGCCGGCGCAGGCCCATCACGGCCGCGCCGTGCATCGCCGGATGCTCGGTGACCGGCGGGAACATGAGCCGCACCCGCGCCGCGTCGCGCGCGAGGATCTGCGCCTGCACGCGCCGCTCCAGATCGGCGCGCAGCCCGTCGCCGAACCCGCTCCACAGGCCGCCGAGCACGATGTTCTCCATATCGATCATGTTCACCGTGGACGCGAGCGCCGCGGCCAGCGCGGACAGGGCGTTCTCCACGGCGAGCGCGGCCTTCGTGTCGCCGCCGCGCCACGCCGCGTACAGGTCGGGCAGCAGTTCGGTGCGCACCGCCGCGTCGCCGTCGCCCAGTCCGGCGGCCACTGCCAGCGCGCGGCGTCCGGCGATCGTCTCGAGGCAGCCGTGCCGGCCGCAGCGGCACAGCGTTCCGCGCAGGTCGACGCAGATGTGTCCGATCTCGCCGGCGAAGCCATGGTCGCCGCGTACGATCTGCCCTTCGCGCACGTACGCGCCGCCGATGCCGATGTCGGTGGACACGTAGACGAACGAGTCGAGCGGTCCGAGCGGCCAGTCGCGGTCGGCTCGCTGCGACGCGTAGCCGGGGATCTGCGCGATCGCGGCCAGCGTGGCCTCGTTGTCGGCGGTGGCGGAAAGCCGGGAGAAGACCGGATAGCGGTTCAGGTCGATGTCGTGCCAGCCGAAGTTGCGTGCGACGAGCAGGCGGTCGCCGTTCGTCACCAGGCCGGGCAGCGCGAGGCTTGACCCGGCGACGCGATAGCCGCGTTCCGCCAGCTCGCGTTCGACCGGACGCATCATGTCGTCGAGTTCGGCGAACGCCGTGGCCGGGTTGACGTTGACCATCGTGCGTTCGTGCCAGTCGCTGAGCACGACCCCGCCGCTGATGTCGAGCGCCAGATAGCCGACGCCGTCGGTGTTGATCTGCATGCCGATGCCGGCCCAGCGGCCCGATTCGAACGCCAGCGGCGTGGCCGGTCGGCCGTACGAGGATTCGGAGACGGGCGCGAGTTCCCGCAGCACGCCGTTTTTGAGGAGAATGTCGGTCAGCAGCGACATGGTCGCCTTCGTCAGGCCGATGCTTTTGGCGAGCGCCGCGCGGCTCATCGGCGTGCGCGAGCGCGCGACGGTCGACAGCACCACCGACATGTTGTGGTTGCGCAGGTCGTCCTGTCCGATTCGTCTCGCCGCCGGCATCGCCGTTTCCCTTCCGCTTCGCGCGCACCGTCGCCGCCGCCGGAACCGCCGTCATCGGCGGTGTCCGTGCCGGCCCGGGCCCCGCCGGACCCGACTTAGGACAACGGTTTACCTAATATCCTTCCTGTCACTATAGCGGCCTGACGCCCGCGCCGGGCCGGGCCGCCACGCCGGGGCGCGGGACGGACGGCGAGAGGATAAGCTGTTGTCGGCTTTCGTTCCGGCCGAAAGGATGAACGGTCGGACGAACGGACAACGTTCACGAGAAGGAGCTCAAGGGCAATGCCGCGCAAGTTCACGCTCTCCCCCACCGTCGGCAAGGTCATGCTGCTGGCATGCGCGATGCTGTGGGGAGGCAGCTATCCGACCGCGAAGGTCGCGATGAGCGTCGTCACGCCGCAGTATCTGATGGCGATCCGACTGCTCGCCGCGTCGGCGATCATGCTCGTGCTGTTCCGCAGGCAGATCGTGCCGTATCTCAACCGTCGGATCATCGTGCCTGGCCTGCTCGTCGGCGCGACGTACTGGGGCACGATGGTCAGCCAGATGACCGGCCTGACGATGATCGAGCCGGGACGCAGCGCGTTTCTGACGGCCGCGTACTGCGTGATCGTGCCGTTCACGTCGTGGCTGCTCATGCACCAGCGGCCGACCGCACGCAATCTGGTCGCGGCCGCGCTGTGCCTGACCGGCGTCGGCTTCGTCTCGCTCAGCTCCGGGCTCGGGGGGTTCTCGATCGGGCTCGGCGACCTGCTCACGCTGCTGTGCGCGTGCGTGTTCTCGTTCAATCTGGTCTGGCTGGGCAAGTTCGGCCAGACGATCCACCCGGTCGCGCTCACGTTCGCGCAGTTCGTGGTCGCCGGCGTCGCGTGCCTGATCGGAGGGATCCTGACCGAGCCGGCGCCGAGCGCGGCTTGGCTCGAGCCGAACGTGCTCGCGTGCCTCGTCTATCTGTTCTTCGGCGCGACGATGTGCGCGCAGATCATGCAGAACGTCGGTCTCAAGGTCACGCCGCCCTCGCAGGCGTCGCTCATCATGTGCCTGGAGACGGTGTTCAGCCTGCTGTTTTCGGTGCTGTTCTACGGCGAGCGCGTCCAGCCGGCGGCCGGCGTGGGCTTCGTGCTGATCTTCTCGGCTATCCTGTGCTCGCAGATCCACCTGAACGGGCGGATGCTGGAGCGGCTGAGGAAGTAGCCCCGGATGCGACCCGGCATCCCGACATACCGACGTCCAAGACATGTTCCGCCGCATGGCTCCAAGCGATCAACGTGATCTGTCGCACGTTTCGCCGCCAACCATCCCGTGAACCGAGCCGTCCCATGCCCTCGGCGAAACCGAGCGTCTAGGATGGGAACCATGAGTGAAACCACAACCTCCGCTTGGGTCAATCCCCTGCGCGACCCGCGCGATCTGCGCCTGCCGCGCATCGCCGGCCCGTGCAGCATCGTGATCTTCGGCGTGACGGGCGACCTGTCGCGCAAAAAGCTGCTGCCCGCCATCTACGACCTCGCCAACCGTGGCCTGCTGCCGCCGAGCTTCGGCCTGACCGGCTTCGCGCGCCGCGACTGGACCGAGGACCAGTTCAAGGATTTCGTGCGCGAGAACGTGATCGCGCACTGCCGCACCCCGTTCAAGGAGTCCACCTGGAAGCAGCTGGCCTCCGGCATCCGCTTCGTGCAGGGCACGTTCGAGGACAAGAAGGCGTTCGAGCGCCTGTCGGACACAGTCGCCGAGCTTGACCGCGACCGCGGCACGCGCGGCAACCACGCGTTCTACATGTCCGTGCCGCCGCGCGACTTCCCGATCGTCGCCCGCCAGCTGGCCGACTGCGGCCTGTCGCGCTCCACCGAGGGCGCGTGGAGGCGCGTGATCATCGAGAAGCCGTTCGGCCACGATCTGGCGAGCGCGAACGATCTCAACCGCGTCGTCTCCGAGGTCTTCGACCCGTCGAGCGTGTTCCGCATCGACCACTACCTCGGCAAGGAGACCGTGCAGAACATCCTCGCACTGCGCTTCGCGAACGCGATGTACGAGCCGATCTGGAACGCGAACTACGTCGACCACGTGCAGATCACGATGGCCGAGGACATCGGCGTGGCCGGTCGCGCCGGCTACTACGACGGCATCGGCGCGGCACGCGACGTGATCCAGAACCATCTGCTGCAGCTGCTCGCGCTGACCGCGATGGAGGAGCCGGTCTCGTTCTCCGCGGCCGATCTGATCGCCGAGAAGACGAAGATCCTGTCCGCCGTGCGCATTCCGCGCGATCTGGCGGCGCATACGGCCCGCGGCCAGTACGCGGCCGGCTGGCAGGGTTCGCACGAGGTCGTCGGCTATCTGGACGAGAAGGGCATCGACCCGCAGTCCACGACCGAGACGTACGCGGCGATCCGGCTCGATCTGGATACGCGCCGCTGGGCCGGCGTGCCGTTCTATCTGCGCACCGGCAAGCGTCTGGGCAAGCGCGTCACCGAGATCGCGGTCGTCTTCAAGCGCGCCCCGCACCTGCCGTTCGAGTCGACGGCGACGCGTGAGCTCGGCAAGAACGCGATCGTGATTCGCGTGCAGCCCGACGAGGGCGTGACGATGCGGTTCGGCGCGAAGGTGCCGGGCGGCTCGTCGATGGAGGTGCGCGATGTGTCGATGGACTTCAGCTACGGCCGTTCGTTTACCGAAAGCTCGCCGGAAGCCTATGAACGCCTGATTCTGGACGTGCTGCTCGGCGAGCCGCCGCTGTTCCCGACCACGCGCGAGGTGGAGCTGAGCTGGGAGATCCTCGATCCGATCGAGGAGTTCTGGTCGACGCTCGGCCAGCCGCAGCCGTACCGTTCCGGCACGTGGGGGCCGGAGGAGGCCGATGAGATGCTCGCCCGCGACGGACGCCATTGGAGGATGCCATGATCATTGATATGCCGAATACCCGGACCCGCGAGATCTCGAGCAAGATCGACGAACTGCACGAGGAGCGCGGCGAGTCCGCGACCGGCCGCGTGCTCACGCTGCTGATCTCGACGAACGAGGACGAACTGGAGCATGCGCTGGAGCTCGCGAACGCGGCCAGCCGCGAGCATCCGTGCCGCGTGATCGCGATCAGCCCGAAGCGTGGCGCGGCAGCCGCGCAGACGAAGGCCGAGCCGGAGGATGATGCGGCCGCCGACGACGAGACGTCGAATCTGGACGCCCAGGTGCGTTTCGGCGCGGACGCGGGCGCGGGCGAGATCATCGTGCTGCATCCGCGCGGCGGACTGGTGCATCATCAGGACACGTTGGTGATCCCGCTGCTCGTGCCGGACGCGCCGGTCGTGGCCTGGTGGCCGACCGAGGCGCCGGCGAACCCGTCGAAGGACCTGCTCGGCGCGATGGCCCGCAGCCGCATCACCGACGCGATGCGCTCGTCGAACCCGTACCGCACGATCAGCGACCTGCGCCGCAACTGGTCGCCGAAGAACGTGGACATGTCGTGGACGCGTCTGACGGTCTGGCGTGCGATGCTGGCGACGATGCTCGACCAGCCGCCGCACCTGCCGATCAGCACCGTGCGCGTGACCGGACCGAAGGGCTTCCTGCCGATGGACCTGCTCGCCGCCTGGCTGCGCCTGCGGCTCAACGTGCCGGTCGTGGTCGAGGACGTGCCGGGCGCGACCGCCGTGACCGGCGTGTACCTGACCCGTGCCGACGGCGTGCTCAGCCTTGAGCGCCCGGACGCGGAGGAGGGCGTGGCCGTGATCAGCATGCCCGGCCAGTCGCCGCAGACCATCAGCGTACCCGCGCGCACGCTCGAGGAGTGCCTGAGCGAGGAGCTGCGCCGCATGTACCCCGACGAGATCTACGCCGAGGTCATCACCCGCGGCTGGGACCTCATCCACACCACCGACTGATATCGGTATTGCGCCATGCGCAATGCCATATTCCCGACTCGCTCCGCCAATATCCGCGTAACACCGCCGATGCTGGCGGAGCCTCGGCTCCCTCGGCTGAGGGAGCTGTCAGCCGTAGGCTGACTGAGGGAGCGTCGCGAGCGTAGCGAGCCAACAATATCGCATCGGCCGTAGGCCGATTCCAGGCAAAGGAACGTCATGACCAATCGCAAGACCATCATCTATCCGAATCCGACCGTGCTGGCGCAGGCCGTGGCCGCGCGCACGCTGCTGACCATCGGCGACCTGCTCGCCGAGCCGGGCCGCACGCGCGTCGACATCGCCGTGACCGGCGGCACCGACGGCAACCGCGTCTTCCACGAGCTGCTCGCCAGCCCGCTCGCCGAGGCGACCGACTGGTCGCGCGTGCACATCTGGTGGGGCGACGAACGGTTCGTCGCCGCGGACGACGACGATCGTAACGCCAAGCAGGCGCGCGGCGAATTCCTGACCCGCATGATCGACGGCGGCCTGCTGCCGGAGTCGAACATCCACGAGATGCCGGCCGACGTGCGTCCGGCCGACGAGATCGCGTCCGCTTCCGCCGAGGAGACCGACGCTGTGCTGGCCCGGGCCGCCGCCGACTATCAGCGCGAGCTCGAGTCCGAGCTGGGCGACGATCCCGCGCTCGACATCGCGATGTTCGGCGTCGGGCCGGACGCGCATTTCGCGTCGCTGTTCCCCGGACTGCCGCAGGTGCGTCTCGACGATCCGCATGTGCTCGTCGCCGGCGTGCGCGACTCGCCGAAGCCGCCGCCGCTGCGCCTGACGCTCACCGTGCCGATGATCGCGCGCTCGCGTCACACGTGGGTGTTCACGTCCGAGGCGCGCAAGGCCGACGCGGTGGCGAAGGCGTTCGCCGCGCCGCGCAACCCGATGGCCCCCAGCTCGTACGCCGACGGGCAGGAGCTGCTGTGGATGATCGACGAGGGCGCGGCCTCGAAGCTGTGACGTACGGATGTCTGATTGCGCCGGCCGATTACGCTGTCCGGCTGTGATATTCGATTGCGCCGGGTCGCCGATCTTACCGATCGGCGGCCCGGCGCTTTGTTGTGTCGTTCGTTACGCGGAGCTGCGGCATGCAGGACCGTCGGCGCGCGGCACGATCAGTACACGGAGTAGCCGCCGTCGACCTGCAGGTTCGTGCCGGTGACGTAGCTGGACGCGTCGCTGGCCAGGAACAGCACCGCCGAGGCGATCTCCTCGTTGGTGCCGAACCGGCGCATCGGCACGGGCGCGGTCATCAGATCATGGCCGTCGGGCGTGATGCGCCCCTCGAAGATACCCGACCACACGTAGCCGGGCGAGATCGCGTTCGACCGGATGCCGTACGGAGCGAGCGCGGCCGCCAGATACCGGGCGTACTCGTAGATGCCGGCCTTGGTCGCGCCGTACGCGGCCACCGGAGAGGGACCACCGGCGATGAAGTTCGCGTTGTGCGCGGACAACGACGACGTAAAGATCAGCGAACCGCCGTGCTTGTGCTCGCGCATGATGTGCTGCGCGGCCTGCGCGGTCAGATACGCGCCCGTCAGATTGATGTCGAGCGTCCTCTGCCAGACCTCGTACGGCTCGTCGGCATCGTCGCCGGGCACGTTCACGCCCGCGTTGATGAACGCGACGTCGACCGTGCCGAGTTCGTCGACCAGCGACGACTTGAGCGCGGCGACCTGCCCGCGATCCGACACGTCGCAGTACAGCGGCACGACATGCGTGCCGTACCGTTCGGACATCTCCTTCGCCAGCGGTTCGAGCGTCTCCCTCGTGCGCGGCAGATCGACGATCGCCACGTCGGCGCCGGCCTCCGCCCACGCTGCCGCGGCGTTGCGACCCAGGCCGCCCGCTCCGCCGGTCACGAATCCCTTCTTGCCGGCGAGCGAGAACCGGTCCATGATCCGGTGACCGGGATCCTTCCAACTGTCGAGCGGGTACTGATCGAATATCGCGTCGTCCACCATGACGGCCTCCGTTTCCATGCGTTGCACGCGTCTGCGGCCTCTTCACCGCGGCCGCTATGCCGAGCCTAGCACGGCGGCCGTCGGGCGGCCATCGACACGCGCGGCGGGTGTGGACGTTGAGCGTTGAGAGTGGCTTGTATCACGCTGTTAAAGAAAAACGGGGGCTGTCCGTTGGGAACGACCCCCGTGGTTACGGACCTTGGGGACGGTCCGACGGACTGTCCCCTCGTTCTGGAATCACAGAGTGATTTCAGAACAACCCGGCTCGCCTCCGGCCCCTGCAATTATGGACTCGCGCTACGCGCGAGACTCAATGCTGCCTCGCGGCTGTCGCCGCTCGGCTGAGGACTGGGGACAGTCCACCGGACTGTCCCCTCGTCCTCGCCTCCGGCCCCTGCAATTAAGGACCTCGCTACGCTCGGGCTCAATACTGCCTTCGCTCGCCTATCGGCTCGCTCAGGCCGAGCCTAAGCACAGCCCACTGGGCTGTGCTTGCCGTAAGGAAATCACAAAGTGATTTCCTTACGGCCCGGCTCGGCCCACAAAGTATGGAACGTGCCCGGCTCGTCGACGCGCTGGTAGGTGTGGGCGCCGAAGAAGTCGCGCTGGCCCTGGATGAGGGCGGCGGGCAGGCGCTTGGAACGCAGGCCGTCGAAGTAGGCCAGCGAGGAGGAGAACACCGGCACCGGGATGCCGAAGGTGACCGCGCGGGCCACGACGCGGCGCCACGAACGCTCGGCCGTTTCGATCGCGTCCTTGAAGTACGGGGCGAACAGCAGGGAGACGTTCGCGTCGCCGGCCTCGAACGCGTCGGAGATGCGGTTGAGGAACTTCGCGCGGATGATGCAGCCGCCGCGCCAGATGCGGGCCACCGCGGCCAGATCGATGTTCCAGTCGTATTCCTTCGCGGCGGCGGTGATCTCGTTGAAGCCCTGCGCGTAGGCGACGATCTTGGACGCGTACAGCGCCTCGCGGATGTCGTTGACGAACGCCTGACGCTCCTCGAGCGGCATCTCGACCGAGCCGGTCGGGCCTTCGAAGTTCTGGCGCTGGGCCTCCTCGCGCAGCTCGCCCTGCGAGGACAGGCCACGGGCAAACACGGCCTCGCCGATGCCGGTGACCGGCACGGCCAGCTCGAGCGCCGTCTGCACGGTCCACGTGCCGGTGCCCTTCATGCCCGCATGATCCACGATCACGTCCACGAGCGGCTTGCCGGTCTTCTTGTCGACCTCGTGCAGCACCTCGGAGGTGATCTCGATCAGGTAGGAGTCCAGCTCGGTCTTGTTCCACTCCTCGAACACGTCGCCGATCTCGCCCGGCTCCATGCCCAGGCCGCGACGCATCAGATCGTAGCTTTCGGCGATCAGCTGCATATCGGAGTATTCGATGCCGTTGTGCACCATCTTGACGAAGTGGCCGGCGCCATCCGAACCGATGTGCGTCACGCACGGCTCACCCTCCGCCTTCGCGGAGATGGACTCGAGGATCGGCTTCAGGGTCTTCCACGACTCCTCGGTGCCGCCGGGCATCATGGACGGACCGAGCAGCGCGCCCTCCTCGCCGCCGGAGACGCCGCAGCCGACGAAGTGCAGGCCGCGGGCGCGGATCGCCTTCTCGCGCTTGATCGTGTCCTTGAAGTAGGAGTTGCCGGCGTCGACGATGATATCGCCCGGCTCCATGAGATCGGCGAGATCGTTGATCATCTCGTCGGTCGGCGCGCCGGCCTTGACCATGATGATCGCGGTGCGCGGCTTGCTCAGCGAGTCGACGAACTCCTTGAGCGTCTTGGCCGGGAAGAACTGGCCCTCGTCGCCGTGCTCGGCGATGAGCTTCTCGGTACGCGAGTAATGACGGTTGAACACGGCGACCTTGTTGCCGTGACGGGCGAGATTGCGCGACAGGCTGGCGCCCATGGCAGCAAGACCGACGACTCCGACGTTCGCTTCAGCGGACATAATAATCCTTCCGATAATGGCATACATATCCGCACCTCAGTCTATAACCCCACCCTCCCGTACGCCACGGTCATTTCCCTCCGCGGAATCGACGACCGCCCGACAGCTATTCAACAGCCAACCGACAGCCAACCGACAGCTGATCGACGGCAACGTTTCCGAACATCATCCGCATCGTTAACGGTCACAACGTGAGACGACATCTCCGTATCCGGACACCGGTCCCTAGCATGTCGGGTAATCCGCAAAACGGAACGCAACCGTCCGGCCGGGGCCACGCCTGTGCCGGGCGCACAACTCAGGTATTACGCAAGGTTATAGAGAGAAGTCTTTCTCGTGGAAAACGTGAAGAAATTCGCCGATTGGCTGACCAAGTGGTTCACGCTGATCGTGATCGTATGGGCCGTGTTCAACTATTTCGTGCCGCAGACCTCGCTGTGGGGCAAGAGCTACACCGGCTATCTGCTGGGCATCGTGCTGTTCGGCATGGGCCTGACGCTGACGCTTGACGACTTCAAGCGCATCCTCACCCAGCCGCTCATGGTCATCGTCGGCACCGTCGCGCACTTCGTGATCATGCCGCTCATCGCCGTGCTGCTGTGCACGATCTTCCACCTGTCCGGCCCGCTGGCCGTGGGCGTGATCCTCGTCGGCTGCTGCCCGTCCGGCACGTCGTCGAACGTGATGAGCTACCTGTCGCGCGGCGACGTGGCGCTCGACGTGTCGATCGGCATCCTGTCGACCCTGTGCGCGCCGTTCATGATCCCGCTGCTGATGCAGCTGCTGGCCTCGCAGTACGTGGCCGTGCCGGTCGCGTCGCTGTTCCTCAACGCCGTCAAGGTCGTGCTGTTCCCGATCGCGCTCGGCGTGATCTGCCACATGATCTTCGGCAAGAAGATCGAGACCGTCACCGTCGCGCTGCCGATCGTCTCGCAGGTCGCCATCCTGCTCATCATCGGCGTGGTCGTCGCGGCCAACGGCCCGAAGCTGTTCGTGGCCTCCTCGCTCATGGCCATCCCGGTCGTCATCCTGCACAACCTCTCCGGCTACGCACTGGGCTTCGGCTTCTCCAAGCTCATGTACAAGGTGTATCCGAAGGGCTTCCGCTACGCGCAGCAGAAGGCCATCACCTTCGAAGTGGGCATGCAGGACTCCGCTCTGGGCGCGACGCTGGCGCTGACCTCGTTCGCCTCCAACCCGATCGCAGCCGTGCCGTCCACGTTCTTCTCCGTGTGGCACAACATCTCCGGCTCGATCCTGTCGAGCTGGTGGCGCAACCACGATGACCGCCACGAGATCCACTGGGATTCCGACAACGGCGAGAAGGGTTCCGCCAAGGGCGCGGATGCGGCCAACGAGCATGCGTTCGACGCCGACAAGAAGGCCAAGGCCGCCGCGGCCGCCAAGTGACGCCATCCGGCTTCGTCAGTCCGCTGGCTGATCAGAAAAGGCCGTAACTCAATCCCCTGTGCACATTGGGATTGACTTACGGCCTTTTTCATGCCCGTATACGACCGTAACTCAATGACGGACACGGCATAATGTTGAGTTACGGTCGTTCGCACGGTGCCCGTCTTAGTTTTCCTTGGCTCCCTTTGTCAGGGAAGCCGCGAAAAAGCCATCACAGCGTCTTGACGAACTCGCCCAGCCGGCGCAGGCCCTCGGCGAGCGCCTCGCGCGACGCCGCGTACGAGAGCCTCACATGCGTGTCGGCGGTGGCCGGGCCGAAATCGCGTCCCGGGGTCAGCGCCACATGCGCCTCGTTCAGCGCACGTTCGCAGAACGTCCACGCATCCAGTCCGGTCGAGGAGACGTTGAAGTACGCGTAGAACGCGCCGTTCGGCTCCACTTCGAGCGGCAGGCCGATCGCGCGCAGTCCGTCGACCACGATGCGCCGGCGGGCCAGCAGCTCCTGCCGACGCTCCTCGCATACGGCAAGGCTTTCGGGCGTGAAGCAGGCCACGGCCGCGTGCTGGGTGGGCGTGTGCGCGCACAGGTAGAAGTTGGTGGCCAGATCGTCCACCGCCTCGATCGTGTATTCGGGAATCACCGCCCAGCCGAGTCGCCAGCCGGTCATGCCGAAGAACTTCGAGAAGCTGTTGCATACGATCGCGTCCGGGTCGGCGAGCAGCACCGAACGCACCTCGCTGCCGTCCGGCTCGCGGTCGGCCAGATCGAGATACGTCTCGTCGACGATGCGCCACGCGCCGCGTTCACGTGCCAGATCACACACGGCCTTGAGCGTATCGAATTCGATCGTCGTGCCGGTCGGGTTCGACGGCGACGTGATCATCACGGCCTTGGTATGCTCGCTCCACGCACCGTCGACCAGTTCCGGCGTCAGATGGAACCGGGTCGCCGCGCTGGTCGGCACGTCCACGACAGAACCGCCGAACGAGCGCACGAGTTCGCGGTTGCACGGATACGACGGGTCGGCGATGATCACCTCGTCGCCCGGGTCGACGGTGAGCGCGGTCGCCAGCAGCAGCGCCGCCGAGCCGCCCGACGTGATCACGATGCGCTTCGGGTCGATGTCGACGCCGTGCTTGGTGCGGTAGAAGTCGGCGATCGCACGGCGCAGCTCGGGCAGGCCGAACGCGGCGGTGTACGGCAGCGGACGACCGTCGTACTGTTCGCGCATCGCCTCGCGCACGGCCGGCGGCGCGCCGAAGTCGGGCTCCCCCAGGCTCAGCTTGACCACATCGATGCCGCTCGCGATCATATTGTCGGCCTTCTCGCCGAACACCATCGCACGGAACGGCTGCGCCTCGCGCGCACGCTGCGCCATCACCGGATGCCTGTCTGCCATATCATGCTTCCTTCATCGTCACGCAGGTTCATCGCCGCGCGGTGCGGCTCCCCTGGTCCGTCGTTCGTTTCCGTTCCCGATTCTAGTGTTCCGGGCATCAATCGCAGCCGTTTTGCCCGTTTCCCGCGCAAATTCGTCCTGTACGACGTTCTGCGCGTCATCTTGCGCGTCGTCGTCCTGCGCGGCATCCTGCGTGACGATCTGCGCATCGCCCTGCACATCGCCCCGCGCGTCGACCGTGCCGTCCGCCGTCGTCGACGCGACGATCTCGTCGTACAGCCGCGCCAGCCGCTCGTCGCGCACGGCCTTCGCCAATTCGCACTCCCACACGACGATCACGCGCCAGCCGGCCGCGCGCAGCTCGGCATGCTGTCGTACGTCGCGATCATGATTACGCAGCAGTTTCGTGCTCCAGAACTCCACGTTCGACTTGGGCATCGCATGCTTCGAGCAGCCCTCGTGCATGTGCCAGAAGCAGCCGTTGACGAATACGATCGCATGATATTTCGGCAGCACCACGTCCGGGTGCCCGGGGTACCGTTTGTCGTTCTTGCGGAACCGCAGTCCGCGACGGAACAGGTAGCTGCGCACGAGCACCTCGATCGTCGTGTCCTTGCCGCGGATGTGCGACATGGTGTAGCTGCGCGTGCCACGCTCGTATCGTTCGGGCGATGCCGTGTGTTTGCCGACCATGGGGCACCATGGTAGTTCATCGCCGGTAGTTTACGACCGCCAGTTCGCCACTGGCAACTCAGCACCGACGGCTCACCACCGACAGCACGACACCGGCGGTCCGCGGCCGAGAGCTCCCCACCGGCGTTCACCGCCGGATCCTAGAATGAGAATGCTGTCATATCCGTTTTTCGATCGACGATCGTTCGATCGACGATTGCTCGATCAATGATTCAAGGAGGAACGATGGGAGTCACCGGCAACGCAACAGGCAGACTCAACGGACGTCAGGCCGAAGCCGAAGCGCAGGGCCTGAAGGTGAACGTGGCGATCCTCGGCGCGGGCCGCATCGCCATCCACATGGCCGAGACGCTCACGAAAATGGCCGCCGACGAACGCTACCGCGATCTGATCACGCCGTACGCGGTCGCCGCGCGCGACGCCGACCGTGCGGCCGCGTTCGCCGCGCAGCACGGATTCCCCGTCTCCTACGGCTCGTACGAAGAGCTGCTGGCCGATCCGAACGTGGATCTGGTGTACATCGCGACTCCGCACAGCCTGCACGCCGAACAGGGCATCGCCTGCCTGGAGGCCGGCAAGAACATTCTGGTCGAAAAGTCGTTCACGGCGAACGCCGCGCAGGCGCGGTCGCTGCTCGATGCGGCCGATCGCACCGGCCTGCTGTGCACGGAGGCGATCTGGACACGCTACATGCCGTCGCGCGCGCTGATCGACGACGTCGTCGCGTCCGGCCGTATCGGCGAGGTGCGTGCGATCAACGCGAACCTGTGCTATCCGGTGACCGGCAAGCCGCGCATGACCGATCCGGCGCTGGCCGGCGGCGCACTGCTCGACGTCGGCGTGTATCCGCTCAACTTCATCGACATGGTGATGGGCGGCGACGGCTCGGTGCCGGTCGAGCGCATCGCGACGTCGATGATGCCGTACGAAACCGGCGTGGACGCACAGAATTCAGCGACGCTGTACTATGCCGGCGGCGCGGGCGGCGTGATGGCCACGGCCGTCTCGTCGATGCTGTGCGCGTCGGACCGCGACGGCGTGATCTGGGGCACGGACGGCTACGTCGTGTGCCGCAACATCAACAACGTCGAGGCGATCGACGTGTACGGGCCGGACCATGCGCTGCGCGAACGCATCGATGTGCCCGCGCAGCTGACCGGCTACGAGTACGAGGTCGCCGCGGCCGCGAATGCGATCCTCGACGGCCGCGGCGAATGCGCGGAAATGCCCCATGCGGACACGCTGCGCATCATGGAGCTCATGGATGCGCTGCGCGACCGCTGGGGTCTGCGCTACCCGTTCGAGTGACGGCCGATCAGCCTTCGGCCACGGCCTGGATCGCGACCGCGCCGACGAAGTTGACCGGCTGACTGAAGTTCGGCTGGAAGAACAGGTCCGCGCCGGCCAGATCGTCGATCGTGAACCCGGCCTGAATCGCCACGGACACGACGTTCGCGGCCTGCGAGATGTCGTGCTTGGACAGGAACTGCGCGCCAAGGATGCGCCGCGTGTCCGGATCCCACACGAGCGTGGCCGTCACCGGCGTGGTGGTGAGCATGAAGTCCGGGCGATAGTCCTGCACGAGCGTGGTGGAGCGTGCGGTCAGGCCGCGGCGTTCCACACCGCCCAGAGTGAGTCCGGTCGCGGACATGGCCAGATCATACAGCTGCACCGCGCTGGTCGCCTGCGTGCCGAGGTAACGCTTGGTCGGCGCGACGATGTTCTCGCCGACGAGCAGGCCCTGACGCACGGCGTTCGTGGCGAGCGGAATGTAGTCGTCCTTGCCGGTCGGATTGTAGTGCACGGTCGCGCTGTCGCCGGCCGCGAACACGTCGTTGAGCACCGTGCCGTCCGTCAGCGAGGCGCGCATGTAGTCGTCGACGATGATCGCGCCGTTGCCGATCGTGGCGAGCTGGTCGGCGAACAGCGCGGTGTTCGGGCGGAATCCCGCGCCGAGAATCGCCACGTCGGCCGTGTATTCGCCCCGCTCGGTGACGACGGTCACGCCGGAACCGTCCGCGCCGTCCGAACCGGAGGCCGGGCGGAACGCGACGACCTTCTGTCCGAGCGCAAGCGTCACGCCGTGATCGGAGAACGCCTGCTCGACCTGATCGCTGATCGCCGCGTCGAAATTGTTCGCGAGCACGCGCGGCAGAGCGTCGACCAACGTGGTCTTGACGCCGATGTCGCTGAACTGTTCCGCCAGTTCCGCGCCGATGTAGCCGGCGCCGATCACGACCGCCGTCTTCGCGCTCTTGGCGCGCTCCTTGATCGCGAGCGCGTGACCCCAGTTCTTGCACAGCATGACCGTGCCGTTTTCGAGCGCCGCGTCAAGACCGTCGATCGGCGGGATCACGGGCGCGGAGCCAGTGGTGACGACCAGCTTGTCGAACACGTAGTCCGTGGTTTCGCCGGTTTCCAGGTCTTTGGCGGTGAGCGTCTTGCCGGTGACGTCGACGCCCAGCACATCGTGGCGCATGTGCATGGTGGCACCGGCTTCGGCGAGCGCGGCGGGCGACGAGTAGAACATGCGCTTGGGATCGGAGACGTGGTCGCCGACCCACAGCGCGATGCCGCACGAGAGGAACGACAGCGAATCGTTGCGCTCGAAGACGTGCACGGTCCAATCGGGATGATGCTGGAGGATGGACGTGGCGGCGAACGTGCCGGCGTGCGTGCAGCCGACGATGGCGACGGTGGTCATGGGAAGCGCTCCTTTGCTTCGGTTCAGTCAGTTTAGGCGACATTGTCAATCCACCATTGTGCCATTGATCCGCGGATGGGCCTGCATGCGGCGGTTCACGGCGAGTCGGCATGTTCGTTTTCATCAAGCCAAACCCCTCATCCCGCCGACTCTTTGCTATTAAATGTGCAGAGTAAATAGCTCTTCGCGTTTTGGTGTGTAAAGGGCTGTTGGTTGATGGTGTGTGGCTGGGGGTGTGTGCATGGACGGTATATGTGCGCGGTTTATGACCGTGTTTAATGAGCCGTCTATGTCCACGCTCCTCGTAATGGACTGGGTATGCCCACGATTATCAGATTAAATGATCCGCTTCCACCCACGCTTGGCACGGGTTCGGTCTTTGAACCGGTTTCCTGTTGTGGATAATGATCCGTCTATGCCCACACTCGGTCTTGGATGACGCTGATTCACCGTGCCCGTCGGACGTGGTGTGGGTGGAAATGGTACATTACGGGGTTTTCGTATTGTTGCTGCGTGTAGGCGTCCTCTGGTGGTGTCGGAATCACGCTGTCGCGTGATGCAGTGTTGTCATGGGATTACGCGGTAGCGCAATCCCGGCATCGCGCTGCCGCGCCCGCATGTGTTCAACGCACTATGATGCTGGCGGAGCCTCGGCCCCCTCGGATAGGCCGAGCTGTGAAGAAAACAGTCCAGTGGACTGTTTTTAGGCGAGGAGCGAGCGATAGCGAGCCAGCAATAACGCTCGCGAAGCGAGTCCATAATTGCAGGACGCTGTCAGCCGCAGGCTGACTGGGGGAGCGTCGCGGCGCCACACGCCGCCAACAAGCACAGCATCGCACGACAGCGCGATTCCAATACTTCGGACCGCACCCGGAACGCATAACTCATACATGGTAAACACTCACGCCGGCGGTAGATCGAAAAGTATTTGTAAGTAAATGTGGTGAGTTTATGGTGAGTCAGGTGGTTTATGGTGAGTCGGCTCGGAATGCAAGAAACCCCGCATGCCTTGGAAACATTGGCTTGCGGGGTTATCCGTGGTGGCTCCGAGCGGCATCGATCCGCTGACCTAACGATTTTCAGTCGTTCGCTCTACCAACTGAGCTACAGAGCCAGAGAACAGTTGAAAAAGCCCGGAAAACCGGGCAGCTTCACCATTCCAGCGACCCCGGCCGGACTTGAACCGGTGACCTCCGCCGTGACAGGGCGGCGCTCTAACCAACTGAGCTACGGGGCCGTGTTGTTCTCGCTTGCGTGAGGCAACGAGTAGATATATTACATGATCTCAGGCCTTGCGCAAGTTACGGCGTGTCGCGCTATTTTCCAACGTTTTGAGGGTCATCAAGCGGTCAGGCGCCAACCGGAAAAATCGTCCGCTTCACCCGACCATCGCCGCCGTACTGTAATCGCCAACGTTCCCATAGCCGTCGATGCTCGGGCGCGTGCCGTACTTGCGCAGATAGTCCTCCATGTAGTCGTCCAGATCATCCCACTCGTAGCACTGCCCATCCAGCTCGGCCGCGCAGTCGGTCGTCACGTCTCCATAGTCGCCGTAGCCACCGTTGTCATCGGAGTAGCCGTAACCGTCGCGATCGTAGACGGCGTAGTCCATGGCCTGTCCAAACGCGAAGACCGCGATCATGATGACCGCCGTCAGCAGCGCCGTGGAGATCGCGCCCACGACGATGCCGGCGATTGCGAGTCCCTTACTTTTTTCGCGGCTTTTGTTGATCTGCACGAGCGCGATGATCGACAGCACGAGTCCGACGGGTGGGATCGGAAACGCCAGCACGAACCCGACGATGCTCAGAATGTTCCAACGCTGGTACGACGGCTCGTCATACGCCGGATACCAGCCCGGCGCCGGCTGGCCGTATGGCGACCGTCCGTACGGCTGTTGCCCGTATGCCGACTGCCCGTATGACGGTCCATATTGTTGTCCGTATTGCGACGACTGACTGTACGCCTGCTCGCCGTATTGCGACGACTGACCGTACGCCTGCTCGCCGTATTGCGACGACGGACCATACGCCTGCCCGTATGGCGATTGGTCGTTCTGCGGCTGACCATAAGGCTGCTGTTCGTACGATGATGCCGCGGACTGCTGCCCGTATGCTTGGCCGTATTGCGACGACTGACCGTACGCCTGCTGTCCCGACGCCTGTCCGTATGCCGCCTGTCCGTATGGCGACTGCTGCCCGCCGGACTGCGGCTGAGACGACTGAGACGACTGTGACGGCGACTGATACGACGGCTGGGCCGACGCTGGCGTCTGGAAATAGCCGTTCGAATGGTCGTTGTTGCCGGAGTCGTCGGTTCCGTTGCCGTATGGCGTTTGCGGCGATGCATTGTTCTCACTCATGGTTTCAGCTTAAACGCCACCGCCACCATTCCGACCCGGCAGATCTCCCGGCGGATCTCCCGGCGAACATCCCAGCACACATCTCGACAGACCCCGGCAGACCGCATGACCACTATCCCCCACCCAAAAGCGCGTCAGTCGGACGCCCGAAGCCCATCCCCCGACTCGTGAAGGATGCGCCAGCAATAGCCGAAAGCAGGATTCCCGGCCCGTGCCGCGGCGCGGATCCTCGCCGCCACGGTCACTACGGACAGTCCGACGTCGAGGCTGCGCGCCGCGGCCTGCGCGGACCGGTGTATGGCGATCCGCTCGCCGGTGTGTTCGTCGCACTGTTCGAGCCGCATGAGCTTCAACCGCTTGTCGCGCAGTACGGGCGTGCGCTTGTCGGCGTATTTCCACCAGTAGCCGCCGACCGGCCGGCCCGCGTCGATCGCCTGGATGATGGAGTTCGGATATGCGATTCCTACGGCTTGTGCGGCGTCTTTGACGGATTCGTAGCGTTGGAGCACGGTGCCGTCGCGGTCGAGCCGGCAGATGCCGCGCTCGTGCCCGATGCGCTTGGTCCATTTGCGTAATGGCCGTTCGTCGCCGCGCCGCCGCCATAGCCAGCCGCCTGCCGGGATTTGCCGCGAACATGCGGTGCCGATCGATTCGGGCAGTACGCCGACGGCTCGCGCGGCGGCCGGATACCCGTCGTATACGGCTTCGACCTTGAGTGTTTTGGGGTCGATTTGTTCGACGATAATGCCCGCGCCGCCTGTGTCGTCGGGGTTTTTGAGCGTGGTCCATGTGCGGCCGCAGTATGCGGTGCCGTCGCGCAGCGCCTGTTGCAGGTTTGCGAAGGTGGCGTCGGGGTGTCCGTGTTCGGCGAGCCATGCGACGGCTTTGCGTATGCCGCGGAATTGGCCGATGGTGCCGTCGGGGTCGTGCATGTACAGCATTGCGCTCCCCTGCCGTTTACCGCGGTTCGTCGAAGAACGACGTCCAGTCGTCTTCGATGTTGGCGTTGGTCGTGTTGCGTTGCGTGATGTTGGGGTTGGTGCTGTCTGCGGCGATGTTGGGATCGTCGTATTGCATGATGTCGGCGCTAGTGTTGGCGCTGGTGTTGATGTTGCCGGTCGTGGCGTTGGCTGCGTTGGATTTGGCTGGTTTGCCGGTGATGCCGGTGGAGTGTCCTCCGTGTGGGCGGCGGCGACGTACGACCAACCAACGAACGATGATGATGCCGAGGATGAATACGGTTGCCGCGACCGAGACGATTGCCGTCGTGTACGTGCGCACCGGCGTATCGTAATCCGTAGTATCCGGCACCTTCGGGTTCGGAATACGATGACCACGCACCAGAAGCCTGTGCGTATTCACCCCGTACGGCGTACAGGTGACCACGGTCGCATAATCCTTACCGTCCTCGATATTCAAATTATCGAGCTCGTTCGGGAGCACCACGCTGATCTTGTCAACCTGATACGTGTACGTCTCATCCAACACGTGAAACGCAAACGTATCCCCTTTGACGAGGGTATCGAGGCCGGTCAGCAGCTTCGCACTCGGCAAACCAGTATGACCCGACACGACAGCATGCGTGGTCACACCACCAACGGGAAGCGAACTGCCTTCCAAGTGGCCGATGGCAATCTGCAGCACACCCTCATCCGTACCGTGATAGACAGGGAAACGCACCTTCAACTTCGGGATCGTGACATACCCCATAATGCCGGTACCCGATACGTCCAATATCGACTCGTACTCTTTCTTCTGCTCATCAGTCAGACGCCACCGGTCAGCAATCGACGGCAGTTTCGCATTGTATTCGCGCGCGGCTTTAAGCATCTCCTGCTTCTTCGCCTTGCTCAGGTCTTCCGTCTGCTCGATATACGTGGCCACCGCACGGGACTGGTGCATACGATTCCACCAATCCGCCACCGACGGATACGCGAGAAGACCAATACCAACCACGAGGACCACTGCGAAGAACACGGAAATGATCGTGGAAATTATGTCAATCGGCCTACGCTTCCGACCACGAGCAGCCATAACCGGTTCCTTTCCACGAGAGAGCGAGCATGAGATACGAGAGAAGACCTTCCCCGACCGTCGGAATAGGAGTAACGAACGATCGGAGAAGGTCTGTTTTGTGTTATACGGGCGATGGGATGGATAGGAGAACATGAGCACTCACGAGGTGAAGAGAGGTGAGGAATGTGAGCCCCCACGCCCATTCATGCCATCAAGTCTTTGGTTATTCGTTCCCGACTCACGTCTAGAACGGGAACTTCCACCACGGTGGAAGTAGTCCCGCGGTTTGGTCGAAAATCAGTTTCCGGCGCACGATTCCGAAAACCAATCCCAACCATCACCGCGGGAAGCATTACATTGAGCTAATTCGGGTAATAGGAGTAGCGGCTTCGCTCGTGGAATCGCACTGCGTGCGATCCTGTGTTGTCAGCGGCCGTTGGCCGCAACCGCTCCGCGCAACAGCATCGCGCTCACGCGCGATACAGCGTACTCAGCGGCCTATGGCCGCAAACGCTCGCATCGCTCGCGTTATGGAATCACGCTGTCGCGTGATGCATGGTCATCGGCAACGCCGTCACGTTGCAAACACTCCTCTTGCGCTCCGTGTACCGGAATCACGCTA
The DNA here is from genome assembly GCF_018555435.2 of Bifidobacterium amazonense. Classification (GTDB taxonomy): domain Bacteria; phylum Actinomycetota; class Actinomycetes; order Actinomycetales; family Bifidobacteriaceae; genus Bifidobacterium; species Bifidobacterium amazonense. The sequence continues at coordinate 32,620 of NZ_JAFEJT020000013.1, read as the reverse complement.
ACGCGTGATACTGCGCTGTTGGCAGTACTAGCGTGCTGCGACGCTCCCTCAGTCCGCCTGCGGCGGCCAGCTCCCTCAGCCGAGGGAGCCGAGGCTCCGCCAGCTTCGGAAGGATTTCTGGGGTTGGAGGTTGAGCTTCAATAACCACAGTGGTTGTGGTGGCCTGGCGGGCCCCCTCGGCTGAGGGAGCTGGCCGCCGTAGGCGGACTGAGGGAGCGTCGCAGCACGCTAGTACTGCCAACAGCGCAGTATCACGCGTTAGCGTGATTCCGGTACACGGAGCGCAAGAGGAGTGTTTGCAACGTGACGGCGTTGCCGATGACCATGCATCACGCGACAGCGTGATTCCATAACGCGAGCGATGCGAGCGTTTGCGGCCATAGGCCGCTGAGTACGCTGTATCGCGCGTGAGCGCGATGCTGTTGCGCGGAGCGGTTGCGGCCAACGGCCGCTGACAACACAGGATCGCACGCAGTGCGATTCCACGAGCGAAGCCGCTACTCCTATTACCCGAATTAGCTCAATGTAATGCTTCCCGCGGTGATGGTTGGGATTGGTTTTCGGAATCGTGCGCCGGAAACTGATTTTCGACCAAACCGCGGGACTACTTCCACCGTGGTGGAAGTTCCCGTTCTAGACGTGAGTCGGGAACGAATAACCAAAGACTTGATGGCATGAATGGGCGTGGGGGCTCACATTCCTCACCTCTCTTCACCTCGTGAGTGCTCATGTTCTCCTATCCATCCCATCGCCCGTATAACACAAAACAGACCTTCTCCGATCGTTCGTTACTCCTATTCCGACGGTCGGGGAAGGTCTTCTCTCGTATCTCATGCTCGCTCTCTCGTGGAAAGGAACCGGTTATGGCTGCTCGTGGTCGGAAGCGTAGGCCGATTGACATAATTTCCACGATCATTTCCGTGTTCTTCGCAGTGGTCCTCGTGGTTGGTATTGGTCTTCTCGCGTATCCGTCGGTGGCGGATTGGTGGAATCGTATGCACCAGTCCCGTGCGGTGGCCACGTATATCGAGCAGACGGAAGACCTGAGCAAGGCGAAGAAGCAGGAGATGCTTAAAGCCGCGCGCGAATACAATGCGAAACTGCCGTCGATTGCTGACCGGTGGCGTCTGACTGATGAGCAGAAGAAAGAGTACGAGTCGATATTGGACGTATCGGGTACCGGCATTATGGGGTATGTCACGATCCCGAAGTTGAAGGTGCGTTTCCCTGTCTATCACGGTACGGATGAGGGTGTGCTGCAGATTGCCATCGGCCACTTGGAAGGCAGTTCGCTTCCCGTTGGTGGTGTGACCACGCATGCTGTCGTGTCGGGTCATACTGGTTTGCCGAGTGCGAAGCTGCTGACCGGCCTCGATACCCTCGTCAAAGGGGATACGTTTGCGTTTCACGTGTTGGATGAGACGTACACGTATCAGGTTGACAAGATCAGCGTGGTGCTCCCGAACGAGCTCGATAATTTGAATATCGAGGACGGTAAGGATTATGCGACCGTGGTCACCTGTACGCCGTACGGGGTGAATACGCACAGGCTTCTGGTGCGTGGTCATCGTATTCCGAACCCGAAGGTGCCGGATACTACGGATTACGATACGCCGGTGCGCACGTACACGACGGCAATCGTCTCGGTCGCGGCAACCGTATTCATCCTCGGCATCATCATCGTTCGTTGGTTGGTCGTACGTCGCCGCCGCCCACACGGAGGACACTCCACCGGCATCACCGGCAAACCAGCCAAATCCAACGCAGCCAACGCCACGACCGGCAACATCAACACCAGCGCCAACACTAGCGCCGACATCATGCAATACGACGATCCCAACATCGCCGCAGACAGCACCAACCCCAACATCACGCAACGCAACACGACCAACGCCAACATCGAAGACGACTGGACGTCGTTCTTCGACGAACCGCGGTAAACGGCAGGGGAGCGCAATGCTGTACATGCACGACCCCGACGGCACCATCGGCCAATTCCGCGGCATACGCAAAGCCGTCGCATGGCTCGCCGAACACGGACACCCCGACGCCACCTTCGCAAACCTGCAACAGGCGCTGCGCGACGGCACCGCATACTGCGGCCGCACATGGACCACGCTCAAAAACCCCGACGACACAGGCGGCGCGGGCATTATCGTCGAACAAATCGACCCCAAAACACTCAAGGTCGAAGCCGTATACGACGGGTATCCGGCCGCCGCGCGAGCCGTCGGCGTACTGCCCGAATCGATCGGCACCGCATGTTCGCGGCAAATCCCGGCAGGCGGCTGGCTATGGCGGCGGCGCGGCGACGAACGGCCATTACGCAAATGGACCAAGCGCATCGGGCACGAGCGCGGCATCTGCCGGCTCGACCGCGACGGCACCGTGCTCCAACGCTACGAATCCGTCAAAGACGCCGCACAAGCCGTAGGAATCGCATATCCGAACTCCATCATCCAGGCGATCGACGCGGGCCGGCCGGTCGGCGGCTACTGGTGGAAATACGCCGACAAGCGCACGCCCGTACTGCGCGACAAGCGGTTGAAGCTCATGCGGCTCGAACAGTGCGACGAACACACCGGCGAGCGGATCGCCATACACCGGTCCGCGCAGGCCGCGGCGCGCAGCCTCGACGTCGGACTGTCCGTAGTGACCGTGGCGGCGAGGATCCGCGCCGCGGCACGGGCCGGGAATCCTGCTTTCGGCTATTGCTGGCGCATCCTTCACGAGTCGGGGGATGGGCTTCGGGCGTCCGACTGACGCGCTTTTGGGTGGGGGATAGTGGTCATGCGGTCTGCCGGGGTCTGTCGAGATGTGTGCTGGGATGTTCGCCGGGAGATCCGCCGGGAGATCTGCCGGGTCGGAATGGTGGCGGTGGCGTTTAAGCTGAAACCATGAGTGAGAACAATGCATCGCCGCAAACGCCATACGGCAACGGAACCGACGACTCCGGCAACAACGACCATTCGAACGGCTATTTCCAGACGCCAGCGTCGGCCCAGCCGTCGTATCAGTCGCCGTCACAGTCGTCTCAGTCGTCTCAGCCGCAGTCCGGCGGGCAGCAGTCGCCATACGGACAGGCGGCATACGGACAGGCGTCGGGACAGCAGGCGTACGGTCAGTCGTCGCAATACGGCCAAGCATACGGGCAGCAGTCCGCGGCATCATCGTACGAACAGCAGCCTTATGGTCAGCCGCAGAACGACCAATCGCCATACGGGCAGGCGTATGGTCCGTCGTCGCAATACGGCGAGCAGGCGTACGGTCAGTCGTCGCAATACGGCGAGCAGGCGTACAGTCAGTCGTCGCAATACGGACAACAATATGGACCGTCATACGGGCAGTCGGCATACGGGCAACAGCCGTACGGACGGTCGCCATACGGCCAGCCGGCGCCGGGCTGGTATCCGGCGTATGACGAGCCGTCGTACCAGCGTTGGAACATTCTGAGCATCGTCGGGTTCGTGCTGGCGTTTCCGATCCCACCCGTCGGACTCGTGCTGTCGATCATCGCGCTCGTGCAGATCAACAAAAGCCGCGAAAAAAGTAAGGGACTCGCAATCGCCGGCATCGTCGTGGGCGCGATCTCCACGGCGCTGCTGACGGCGGTCATCATGATCGCGGTCTTCGCGTTTGGACAGGCCATGGACTACGCCGTCTACGATCGCGACGGTTACGGCTACTCCGATGACAACGGTGGCTACGGCGACTATGGAGACGTGACGACCGACTGCGCGGCCGAGCTGGATGGGCAGTGCTACGAGTGGGATGATCTGGACGACTACATGGAGGACTATCTGCGCAAGTACGGCACGCGCCCGAGCATCGACGGCTATGGGAACGTTGGCGATTACAGTACGGCGGCGATGGTCGGGTGAAGCGGACGATTTTTCCGGTTGGCGCCTGACCGCTTGATGACCCTCAAAACGTTGGAAAATAGCGCGACACGCCGTAACTTGCGCAAGGCCTGAGATCATGTAATATATCTACTCGTTGCCTCACGCAAGCGAGAACAACACGGCCCCGTAGCTCAGTTGGTTAGAGCGCCGCCCTGTCACGGCGGAGGTCACCGGTTCAAGTCCGGCCGGGGTCGCTGGAATGGTGAAGCTGCCCGGTTTTCCGGGCTTTTTCAACTGTTCTCTGGCTCTGTAGCTCAGTTGGTAGAGCGAACGACTGAAAATCGTTAGGTCAGCGGATCGATGCCGCTCGGAGCCACCACGGATAACCCCGCAAGCCAATGTTTCCAAGGCATGCGGGGTTTCTTGCATTCCGAGCCGACTCACCATAAACCACCTGACTCACCATAAACTCACCACATTTACTTACAAATACTTTTCGATCTACCGCCGGCGTGAGTGTTTACCATGTATGAGTTATGCGTTCCGGGTGCGGTCCGAAGTATTGGAATCGCGCTGTCGTGCGATGCTGTGCTTGTTGGCGGCGTGTGGCGCCGCGACGCTCCCCCAGTCAGCCTGCGGCTGACAGCGTCCTGCAATTATGGACTCGCTTCGCGAGCGTTATTGCTGGCTCGCTATCGCTCGCTCCTCGCCTAAAAACAGTCCACTGGACTGTTTTCTTCACAGCTCGGCCTATCCGAGGGGGCCGAGGCTCCGCCAGCATCATAGTGCGTTGAACACATGCGGGCGCGGCAGCGCGATGCCGGGATTGCGCTACCGCGTAATCCCATGACAACACTGCATCACGCGACAGCGTGATTCCGACACCACCAGAGGACGCCTACACGCAGCAACAATACGAAAACCCCGTAATGTACCATTTCCACCCACACCACGTCCGACGGGCACGGTGAATCAGCGTCATCCAAGACCGAGTGTGGGCATAGACGGATCATTATCCACAACAGGAAACCGGTTCAAAGACCGAACCCGTGCCAAGCGTGGGTGGAAGCGGATCATTTAATCTGATAATCGTGGGCATACCCAGTCCATTACGAGGAGCGTGGACATAGACGGCTCATTAAACACGGTCATAAACCGCGCACATATACCGTCCATGCACACACCCCCAGCCACACACCATCAACCAACAGCCCTTTACACACCAAAACGCGAAGAGCTATTTACTCTGCACATTTAATAGCAAAGAGTCGGCGGGATGAGGGGTTTGGCTTGATGAAAACGAACATGCCGACTCGCCGTGAACCGCCGCATGCAGGCCCATCCGCGGATCAATGGCACAATGGTGGATTGACAATGTCGCCTAAACTGACTGAACCGAAGCAAAGGAGCGCTTCCCATGACCACCGTCGCCATCGTCGGCTGCACGCACGCCGGCACGTTCGCCGCCACGTCCATCCTCCAGCATCATCCCGATTGGACCGTGCACGTCTTCGAGCGCAACGATTCGCTGTCGTTCCTCTCGTGCGGCATCGCGCTGTGGGTCGGCGACCACGTCTCCGATCCCAAGCGCATGTTCTACTCGTCGCCCGCCGCGCTCGCCGAAGCCGGTGCCACCATGCACATGCGCCACGATGTGCTGGGCGTCGACGTCACCGGCAAGACGCTCACCGCCAAAGACCTGGAAACCGGCGAAACCACGGACTACGTGTTCGACAAGCTGGTCGTCACCACTGGCTCCGCGCCCGTGATCCCGCCGATCGACGGTCTTGACGCGGCGCTCGAAAACGGCACGGTCATGCTGTGCAAGAACTGGGGTCACGCGCTCGCGATCAAGGAGCGCGCCAAGAGCGCGAAGACGGCGGTCGTGATCGGCGCCGGCTACATCGGCGCGGAACTGGCGGAACAGTTCAGCGACATCGGCGTCAAGACCACGTTGGTCGACGCTCTGCCGCGCGTGCTCGCGAACAATTTCGACGCGGCGATCAGCGATCAGGTCGAGCAGGCGTTCTCCGATCACGGCGTGACGCTTGCGCTCGGACAGAAGGTCGTCGCGTTCCGCCCGGCCTCCGGTTCGGACGGCGCGGACGGTTCCGGCGTGACCGTCGTCACCGAGCGGGGCGAATACACGGCCGACGTGGCGATTCTCGGCGCGGGATTCCGCCCGAACACCGCGCTGTTCGCCGACCAGCTCGCCACGATCGGCAACGGCGCGATCATCGTCGACGACTACATGCGCGCCTCGCTGACGGACGGCACGGTGCTCAACGACGTGTTCGCGGCCGGCGACAGCGCGACCGTGCACTACAATCCGACCGGCAAGGACGACTACATTCCGCTCGCCACGAACGCCGTGCGTCAGGGCCTGCTCGTCGGCGAGAACATCGTCGCGCCGACCAAGCGTTACCTCGGCACGCAGGCGACCAGCGCGGTGCAGCTGTATGATCTGGCCATGTCCGCGACCGGACTCACTCTGGGCGGTGTGGAACGCCGCGGCCTGACCGCACGCTCCACCACGCTCGTGCAGGACTATCGCCCGGACTTCATGCTCACCACCACGCCGGTGACGGCCACGCTCGTGTGGGATCCGGACACGCGGCGCATCCTTGGCGCGCAGTTCCTGTCCAAGCACGACATCTCGCAGGCCGCGAACGTCGTGTCCGTGGCGATTCAGGCCGGGTTCACGATCGACGATCTGGCCGGCGCGGACCTGTTCTTCCAGCCGAACTTCAGTCAGCCGGTCAACTTCGTCGGCGCGGTCGCGATCCAGGCCGTGGCCGAAGGCTGATCGGCCGTCACTCGAACGGGTAGCGCAGACCCCAGCGGTCGCGCAGCGCATCCATGAGCTCCATGATGCGCAGCGTGTCCGCATGGGGCATTTCCGCGCATTCGCCGCGGCCGTCGAGGATCGCATTCGCGGCCGCGGCGACCTCGTACTCGTAGCCGGTCAGCTGCGCGGGCACATCGATGCGTTCGCGCAGCGCATGGTCCGGCCCGTACACGTCGATCGCCTCGACGTTGTTGATGTTGCGGCACACGACGTAGCCGTCCGTGCCCCAGATCACGCCGTCGCGGTCCGACGCGCACAGCATCGACGAGACGGCCGTGGCCATCACGCCGCCCGCGCCGCCGGCATAGTACAGCGTCGCTGAATTCTGTGCGTCCACGCCGGTTTCGTACGGCATCATCGACGTCGCGATGCGCTCGACCGGCACCGAGCCGTCGCCGCCCATCACCATGTCGATGAAGTTGAGCGGATACACGCCGACGTCGAGCAGTGCGCCGCCGGCCAGCGCCGGATCGGTCATGCGCGGCTTGCCGGTCACCGGATAGCACAGGTTCGCGTTGATCGCACGCACCTCGCCGATACGGCCGGACGCGACGACGTCGTCGATCAGCGCGCGCGACGGCATGTAGCGTGTCCAGATCGCCTCCGTGCACAGCAGGCCGGTGCGATCGGCCGCATCGAGCAGCGACCGCGCCTGCGCGGCGTTCGCCGTGAACGACTTTTCGACCAGAATGTTCTTGCCGGCCTCCAGGCAGGCGATGCCCTGTTCGGCGTGCAGGCTGTGCGGAGTCGCGATGTACACCAGATCCACGTTCGGATCGGCCAGCAGCTCTTCGTACGAGCCGTAGGAGACGGGGAATCCGTGCTGCGCGGCGAACGCGGCCGCACGGTCGGCGTCGCGCGCGGCGACCGCGTACGGCGTGATCAGATCGCGGTAGCGTTCGTCGGCGGCCATTTTCGTGAGCGTCTCGGCCATGTGGATGGCGATGCGGCCCGCGCCGAGGATCGCCACGTTCACCTTCAGGCCCTGCGCTTCGGCTTCGGCCTGACGTCCGTTGAGTCTGCCTGTTGCGTTGCCGGTGACTCCCATCGTTCCTCCTTGAATCATTGATCGAGCAATCGTCGATCGAACGATCGTCGATCGAAAAACGGATATGACAGCATTCTCATTCTAGGATCCGGCGGTGAACGCCGGTGGGGAGCTCTCGGCCGCGGACCGCCGGTGTCGTGCTGTCGGTGGTGAGCCGTCGGTGCTGAGTTGCCAGTGGCGAACTGGCGGTCGTAAACTACCGGCGATGAACTACCATGGTGCCCCATGGTCGGCAAACACACGGCATCGCCCGAACGATACGAGCGTGGCACGCGCAGCTACACCATGTCGCACATCCGCGGCAAGGACACGACGATCGAGGTGCTCGTGCGCAGCTACCTGTTCCGTCGCGGACTGCGGTTCCGCAAGAACGACAAACGGTACCCCGGGCACCCGGACGTGGTGCTGCCGAAATATCATGCGATCGTATTCGTCAACGGCTGCTTCTGGCACATGCACGAGGGCTGCTCGAAGCATGCGATGCCCAAGTCGAACGTGGAGTTCTGGAGCACGAAACTGCTGCGTAATCATGATCGCGACGTACGACAGCATGCCGAGCTGCGCGCGGCCGGCTGGCGCGTGATCGTCGTGTGGGAGTGCGAATTGGCGAAGGCCGTGCGCGACGAGCGGCTGGCGCGGCTGTACGACGAGATCGTCGCGTCGACGACGGCGGACGGCACGGTCGACGCGCGGGGCGATGTGCAGGGCGATGCGCAGATCGTCACGCAGGATGCCGCGCAGGACGACGACGCGCAAGATGACGCGCAGAACGTCGTACAGGACGAATTTGCGCGGGAAACGGGCAAAACGGCTGCGATTGATGCCCGGAACACTAGAATCGGGAACGGAAACGAACGACGGACCAGGGGAGCCGCACCGCGCGGCGATGAACCTGCGTGACGATGAAGGAAGCATGATATGGCAGACAGGCATCCGGTGATGGCGCAGCGTGCGCGCGAGGCGCAGCCGTTCCGTGCGATGGTGTTCGGCGAGAAGGCCGACAATATGATCGCGAGCGGCATCGATGTGGTCAAGCTGAGCCTGGGGGAGCCCGACTTCGGCGCGCCGCCGGCCGTGCGCGAGGCGATGCGCGAACAGTACGACGGTCGTCCGCTGCCGTACACCGCCGCGTTCGGCCTGCCCGAGCTGCGCCGTGCGATCGCCGACTTCTACCGCACCAAGCACGGCGTCGACATCGACCCGAAGCGCATCGTGATCACGTCGGGCGGCTCGGCGGCGCTGCTGCTGGCGACCGCGCTCACCGTCGACCCGGGCGACGAGGTGATCATCGCCGACCCGTCGTATCCGTGCAACCGCGAACTCGTGCGCTCGTTCGGCGGTTCTGTCGTGGACGTGCCGACCAGCGCGGCGACCCGGTTCCATCTGACGCCGGAACTGGTCGACGGTGCGTGGAGCGAGCATACCAAGGCCGTGATGATCACGTCGCCGTCGAACCCGACCGGCACGACGATCGAATTCGATACGCTCAAGGCCGTGTGTGATCTGGCACGTGAACGCGGCGCGTGGCGCATCGTCGACGAGACGTATCTCGATCTGGCCGACCGCGAGCCGGACGGCAGCGAGGTGCGTTCGGTGCTGCTCGCCGACCCGGACGCGATCGTATGCAACAGCTTCTCGAAGTTCTTCGGCATGACCGGCTGGCGACTCGGCTGGGCGGTGATTCCCGAATACACGATCGAGGCGGTGGACGATCTGGCCACCAACTTCTACCTGTGCGCGCACACGCCCACCCAGCACGCGGCCGTGGCCTGCTTCACGCCCGAAAGCCTTGCCGTATGCGAGGAGCGTCGGCAGGAGCTGCTGGCCCGCCGGCGCATCGTGGTCGACGGACTGCGCGCGATCGGCCTGCCGCTCGAAGTGGAGCCGAACGGCGCGTTCTACGCGTACTTCAACGTCTCCTCGACCGGACTGGATGCGTGGACGTTCTGCGAACGTGCGCTGAACGAGGCGCATGTGGCGCTGACCCCGGGACGCGATTTCGGCCCGGCCACCGCCGACACGCATGTGAGGCTCTCGTACGCGGCGTCGCGCGAGGCGCTCGCCGAGGGCCTGCGCCGGCTGGGCGAGTTCGTCAAGACGCTGTGATGGCTTTTTCGCGGCTTCCCTGACAAAGGGAGCCAAGGAAAACTAAGACGGGCACCGTGCGAACGACCGTAACTCAACATTATGCCGTGTCCGTCATTGAGTTACGGTCGTATACGGGCATGAAAAAGGCCGTAAGTCAATCCCAATGTGCACAGGGGATTGAGTTACGGCCTTTTCTGATCAGCCAGCGGACTGACGAAGCCGGATGGCGTCACTTGGCGGCCGCGGCGGCCTTGGCCTTCTTGTCGGCGTCGAACGCATGCTCGTTGGCCGCATCCGCGCCCTTGGCGGAACCCTTCTCGCCGTTGTCGGAATCCCAGTGGATCTCGTGGCGGTCATCGTGGTTGCGCCACCAGCTCGACAGGATCGAGCCGGAGATGTTGTGCCACACGGAGAAGAACGTGGACGGCACGGCTGCGATCGGGTTGGAGGCGAACGAGGTCAGCGCCAGCGTCGCGCCCAGAGCGGAGTCCTGCATGCCCACTTCGAAGGTGATGGCCTTCTGCTGCGCGTAGCGGAAGCCCTTCGGATACACCTTGTACATGAGCTTGGAGAAGCCGAAGCCCAGTGCGTAGCCGGAGAGGTTGTGCAGGATGACGACCGGGATGGCCATGAGCGAGGAGGCCACGAACAGCTTCGGGCCGTTGGCCGCGACGACCACGCCGATGATGAGCAGGATGGCGACCTGCGAGACGATCGGCAGCGCGACGGTGACGGTCTCGATCTTCTTGCCGAAGATCATGTGGCAGATCACGCCGAGCGCGATCGGGAACAGCACGACCTTGACGGCGTTGAGGAACAGCGACGCGACCGGCACGGCCACGTACTGCGAGGCCAGCAGCTGCATCAGCAGCGGGATCATGAACGGCGCGCACAGGGTCGACAGGATGCCGATCGACACGTCGAGCGCCACGTCGCCGCGCGACAGGTAGCTCATCACGTTCGACGACGTGCCGGACGGGCAGCAGCCGACGAGGATCACGCCCACGGCCAGCGGGCCGGACAGGTGGAAGATCGTGCACAGCAGCACGGCGATGAGCGGCATGATCACGAAGTGCGCGACGGTGCCGACGATGACCATGAGCGGCTGGGTGAGGATGCGCTTGAAGTCGTCAAGCGTCAGCGTCAGGCCCATGCCGAACAGCACGATGCCCAGCAGATAGCCGGTGTAGCTCTTGCCCCACAGCGAGGTCTGCGGCACGAAATAGTTGAACACGGCCCATACGATCACGATCAGCGTGAACCACTTGGTCAGCCAATCGGCGAATTTCTTCACGTTTTCCACGAGAAAGACTTCTCTCTATAACCTTGCGTAATACCTGAGTTGTGCGCCCGGCACAGGCGTGGCCCCGGCCGGACGGTTGCGTTCCGTTTTGCGGATTACCCGACATGCTAGGGACCGGTGTCCGGATACGGAGATGTCGTCTCACGTTGTGACCGTTAACGATGCGGATGATGTTCGGAAACGTTGCCGTCGATCAGCTGTCGGTTGGCTGTCGGTTGGCTGTTGAATAGCTGTCGGGCGGTCGTCGATTCCGCGGAGGGAAATGACCGTGGCGTACGGGAGGGTGGGGTTATAGACTGAGGTGCGGATATGTATGCCATTATCGGAAGGATTATTATGTCCGCTGAAGCGAACGTCGGAGTCGTCGGTCTTGCTGCCATGGGCGCCAGCCTGTCGCGCAATCTCGCCCGTCACGGCAACAAGGTCGCCGTGTTCAACCGTCATTACTCGCGTACCGAGAAGCTCATCGCCGAGCACGGCGACGAGGGCCAGTTCTTCCCGGCCAAGACGCTCAAGGAGTTCGTCGACTCGCTGAGCAAGCCGCGCACCGCGATCATCATGGTCAAGGCCGGCGCGCCGACCGACGAGATGATCAACGATCTCGCCGATCTCATGGAGCCGGGCGATATCATCGTCGACGCCGGCAACTCCTACTTCAAGGACACGATCAAGCGCGAGAAGGCGATCCGCGCCCGCGGCCTGCACTTCGTCGGCTGCGGCGTCTCCGGCGGCGAGGAGGGCGCGCTGCTCGGTCCGTCCATGATGCCCGGCGGCACCGAGGAGTCGTGGAAGACCCTGAAGCCGATCCTCGAGTCCATCTCCGCGAAGGCGGAGGGTGAGCCGTGCGTGACGCACATCGGTTCGGATGGCGCCGGCCACTTCGTCAAGATGGTGCACAACGGCATCGAATACTCCGATATGCAGCTGATCGCCGAAAGCTACGATCTGATGCGTCGCGGCCTGGGCATGGAGCCGGGCGAGATCGGCGACGTGTTCGAGGAGTGGAACAAGACCGAGCTGGACTCCTACCTGATCGAGATCACCTCCGAGGTGCTGCACGAGGTCGACAAGAAGACCGGCAAGCCGCTCGTGGACGTGATCGTGGATCATGCGGGCATGAAGGGCACCGGCACGTGGACCGTGCAGACGGCGCTCGAGCTGGCCGTGCCGGTCACCGGCATCGGCGAGGCCGTGTTTGCCCGTGGCCTGTCCTCGCAGGGCGAGCTGCGCGAGGAGGCCCAGCGCCAGAACTTCGAAGGCCCGACCGGCTCGGTCGAGATGCCGCTCGAGGAGCGTCAGGCGTTCGTCAACGACATCCGCGAGGCGCTGTACGCGTCCAAGATCGTCGCCTACGCGCAGGGCTTCAACGAGATCACCGCCGCCGCGAAGGAATACGACTGGAACATCGATCTGGCCGCGGTGGCCCGCATCTGGCGCGGCGGCTGCATCATCCGCGCGAAGTTCCTCAACCGCATCTCCGACGCGTTCGAGGCCGGCGACGCGAACGTCTCCCTGCTGTTCGCCCCGTACTTCAAGGACGCGATCGAAACGGCCGAGCGTTCGTGGCGCCGCGTCGTGGCCCGCGCGGTCACCTTCGGCATCCCGGTGCCGGTGTTCTCCTCCTCGCTGGCCTACTTCGACGGCCTGCGTTCCAAGCGCCTGCCCGCCGCCCTCATCCAGGGCCAGCGCGACTTCTTCGGCGCCCACACCTACCAGCGCGTCGACGAGCCGGGCACGTTCCATACTTTGTGGGCCGAGCCGGGCCGTAAGGAAATCACTTTGTGATTTCCTTACGGCAAGCACAGCCCAGTGGGCTGTGCTTAGGCTCGGCCTGAGCGAGCCGATAGGCGAGCGAAGGCAGTATTGAGCCCGAGCGTAGCGAGGTCCTTAATTGCAGGGGCCGGAGGCGAGGACGAGGGGACAGTCCGGTGGACTGTCCCCAGTCCTCAGCCGAGCGGCGACAGCCGCGAGGCAGCATTGAGTCTCGCGCGTAGCGCGAGTCCATAATTGCAGGGGCCGGAGGCGAGCCGGGTTGTTCTGAAATCACTCTGTGATTCCAGAACGAGGGGACAGTCCGTCGGACCGTCCCCAAGGTCCGTAACCACGGGGGTCGTTCCCAACGGACAGCCCCCGTTTTTCTTTAACAGCGTGATACAAGCCACTCTCAACGCTCAACGTCCACACCCGCCGCGCGTGTCGATGGCCGCCCGACGGCCGCCGTGCTAGGCTCGGCATAGCGGCCGCGGTGAAGAGGCCGCAGACGCGTGCAACGCATGGAAACGGAGGCCGTCATGGTGGACGACGCGATATTCGATCAGTACCCGCTCGACAGTTGGAAGGATCCCGGTCACCGGATCATGGACCGGTTCTCGCTCGCCGGCAAGAAGGGATTCGTGACCGGCGGAGCGGGCGGCCTGGGTCGCAACGCCGCGGCAGCGTGGGCGGAGGCCGGCGCCGACGTGGCGATCGTCGATCTGCCGCGCACGAGGGAGACGCTCGAACCGCTGGCGAAGGAGATGTCCGAACGGTACGGCACGCATGTCGTGCCGCTGTACTGCGACGTGTCGGATCGCGGGCAGGTCGCCGCGCTCAAGTCGTCGCTGGTCGACGAACTCGGCACGGTCGACGTCGCGTTCATCAACGCGGGCGTGAACGTGCCCGGCGACGATGCCGACGAGCCGTACGAGGTCTGGCAGAGGACGCTCGACATCAATCTGACGGGCGCGTATCTGACCGCGCAGGCCGCGCAGCACATCATGCGCGAGCACAAGCACGGCGGTTCGCTGATCTTTACGTCGTCGTTGTCCGCGCACAACGCGAACTTCATCGCCGGTGGTCCCTCTCCGGTGGCCGCGTACGGCGCGACCAAGGCCGGCATCTACGAGTACGCCCGGTATCTGGCGGCCGCGCTCGCTCCGTACGGCATCCGGTCGAACGCGATCTCGCCCGGCTACGTGTGGTCGGGTATCTTCGAGGGGCGCATCACGCCCGACGGCCATGATCTGATGACCGCGCCCGTGCCGATGCGCCGGTTCGGCACCAACGAGGAGATCGCCTCGGCGGTGCTGTTCCTGGCCAGCGACGCGTCCAGCTACGTCACCGGCACGAACCTGCAGGTCGACGGCGGCTACTCCGTGTACTGATCGTGCCGCGCGCCGACGGTCCTGCATGCCGCAGCTCCGCGTAACGAACGACACAACAAAGCGCCGGGCCGCCGATCGGTAAGATCGGCGACCCGGCGCAATCGAATATCACAGCCGGACAGCGTAATCGGCCGGCGCAATCAGACATCCGTACGTCACAGCTTCGAGGCCGCGCCCTCGTCGATCATCCACAGCAGCTCCTGCCCGTCGGCGTACGAGCTGGGGGCCATCGGGTTGCGCGGCGCGGCGAACGCCTTCGCCACCGCGTCGGCCTTGCGCGCCTCGGACGTGAACACCCACGTGTGACGCGAGCGCGCGATCATCGGCACGGTGAGCGTCAGGCGCAGCGGCGGCGGCTTCGGCGAGTCGCGCACGCCGGCGACGAGCACATGCGGATCGTCGAGACGCACCTGCGGCAGTCCGGGGAACAGCGACGCGAAATGCGCGTCCGGCCCGACGCCGAACATCGCGATGTCGAGCGCGGGATCGTCGCCCAGCTCGGACTCGAGCTCGCGCTGATAGTCGGCGGCGGCCCGGGCCAGCACAGCGTCGGTCTCCTCGGCGGAAGCGGACGCGATCTCGTCGGCCGGACGCACGTCGGCCGGCATCTCGTGGATGTTCGACTCCGGCAGCAGGCCGCCGTCGATCATGCGGGTCAGGAATTCGCCGCGCGCCTGCTTGGCGTTACGATCGTCGTCGTCCGCGGCGACGAACCGTTCGTCGCCCCACCAGATGTGCACGCGCGACCAGTCGGTCGCCTCGGCGAGCGGGCTGGCGAGCAGCTCGTGGAAGACGCGGTTGCCGTCGGTGCCGCCGGTCACGGCGATGTCGACGCGCGTGCGGCCCGGCTCGGCGAGCAGGTCGCCGATGGTCAGCAGCGTGCGCGCGGCCACGGCCTGCGCCAGCACGGTCGGATTCGGATAGATGATGGTCTTGCGATTGGTCATGACGTTCCTTTGCCTGGAATCGGCCTACGGCCGATGCGATATTGTTGGCTCGCTACGCTCGCGACGCTCCCTCAGTCAGCCTACGGCTGACAGCTCCCTCAGCCGAGGGAGCCGAGGCTCCGCCAGCATCGGCGGTGTTACGCGGATATTGGCGGAGCGAGTCGGGAATATGGCATTGCGCATGGCGCAATACCGATATCAGTCGGTGGTGTGGATGAGGTCCCAGCCGCGGGTGATGACCTCGGCGTAGATCTCGTCGGGGTACATGCGGCGCAGCTCCTCGCTCAGGCACTCCTCGAGCGTGCGCGCGGGTACGCTGATGGTCTGCGGCGACTGGCCGGGCATGCTGATCACGGCCACGCCCTCCTCCGCGTCCGGGCGCTCAAGGCTGAGCACGCCGTCGGCACGGGTCAGGTACACGCCGGTCACGGCGGTCGCGCCCGGCACGTCCTCGACCACGACCGGCACGTTGAGCCGCAGGCGCAGCCAGGCGGCGAGCAGGTCCATCGGCAGGAAGCCCTTCGGTCCGGTCACGCGCACGGTGCTGATCGGCAGGTGCGGCGGCTGGTCGAGCATCGTCGCCAGCATCGCACGCCAGACCGTCAGACGCGTCCACGACATGTCCACGTTCTTCGGCGACCAGTTGCGGCGCAGGTCGCTGATCGTGCGGTACGGGTTCGACGAGCGCATCGCGTCGGTGATGCGGCTGCGGGCCATCGCGCCGAGCAGGTCCTTCGACGGGTTCGCCGGCGCCTCGGTCGGCCACCAGGCCACGACCGGCGCGTCCGGCACGAGCAGCGGGATCACCAACGTGTCCTGATGATGCACCAGTCCGCCGCGCGGATGCAGCACGATGATCTCGCCCGCGCCCGCGTCCGCGCCGAAACGCACCTGGGCGTCCAGATTCGACGTCTCGTCGTCGGCGGCCGCATCATCCTCCGGCTCGGCCTTCGTCTGCGCGGCTGCCGCGCCACGCTTCGGGCTGATCGCGATCACGCGGCACGGATGCTCGCGGCTGGCCGCGTTCGCGAGCTCCAGCGCATGCTCCAGTTCGTCCTCGTTCGTCGAGATCAGCAGCGTGAGCACGCGGCCGGTCGCGGACTCGCCGCGCTCCTCGTGCAGTTCGTCGATCTTGCTCGAGATCTCGCGGGTCCGGGTATTCGGCATATCAATGATCATGGCATCCTCCAATGGCGTCCGTCGCGGGCGAGCATCTCATCGGCCTCCTCCGGCCCCCACGTGCCGGAACGGTACGGCTGCGGCTGGCCGAGCGTCGACCAGAACTCCTCGATCGGATCGAGGATCTCCCAGCTCAGCTCCACCTCGCGCGTGGTCGGGAACAGCGGCGGCTCGCCGAGCAGCACGTCCAGAATCAGGCGTTCATAGGCTTCCGGCGAGCTTTCGGTAAACGAACGGCCGTAGCTGAAGTCCATCGACACATCGCGCACCTCCATCGACGAGCCGCCCGGCACCTTCGCGCCGAACCGCATCGTCACGCCCTCGTCGGGCTGCACGCGAATCACGATCGCGTTCTTGCCGAGCTCACGCGTCGCCGTCGACTCGAACGGCAGGTGCGGGGCGCGCTTGAAGACGACCGCGATCTCGGTGACGCGCTTGCCCAGACGCTTGCCGGTGCGCAGATAGAACGGCACGCCGGCCCAGCGGCGCGTATCCAGATCGAGCCGGATCGCCGCGTACGTCTCGGTCGTGGACTGCGGGTCGATGCCCTTCTCGTCCAGATAGCCGACGACCTCGTGCGAACCCTGCCAGCCGGCCGCGTACTGGCCGCGGGCCGTATGCGCCGCCAGATCGCGCGGAATGCGCACGGCGGACAGGATCTTCGTCTTCTCGGCGATCAGATCGGCCGCGGAGAACGAGACCGGCTCCTCCATCGCGGTCAGCGCGAGCAGCTGCAGCAGATGGTTCTGGATCACGTCGCGTGCCGCGCCGATGCCGTCGTAGTAGCCGGCGCGACCGGCCACGCCGATGTCCTCGGCCATCGTGATCTGCACGTGGTCGACGTAGTTCGCGTTCCAGATCGGCTCGTACATCGCGTTCGCGAAGCGCAGTGCGAGGATGTTCTGCACGGTCTCCTTGCCGAGGTAGTGGTCGATGCGGAACACGCTCGACGGGTCGAAGACCTCGGAGACGACGCGGTTGAGATCGTTCGCGCTCGCCAGATCGTGGCCGAACGGCTTCTCGATGATCACGCGCCTCCACGCGCCCTCGGTGGAGCGCGACAGGCCGCAGTCGGCCAGCTGGCGGGCGACGATCGGGAAGTCGCGCGGCGGCACGGACATGTAGAACGCGTGGTTGCCGCGCGTGCCGCGGTCGCGGTCAAGCTCGGCGACTGTGTCCGACAGGCGCTCGAACGCCTTCTTGTCCTCGAACGTGCCCTGCACGAAGCGGATGCCGGAGGCCAGCTGCTTCCAGGTGGACTCCTTGAACGGGGTGCGGCAGTGCGCGATCACGTTCTCGCGCACGAAATCCTTGAACTGGTCCTCGGTCCAGTCGCGGCGCGCGAAGCCGGTCAGGCCGAAGCTCGGCGGCAGCAGGCCACGGTTGGCGAGGTCGTAGATGGCGGGCAGCAGCTTTTTGCGCGACAGGTCGCCCGTCACGCCGAAGATCACGATGCTGCACGGGCCGGCGATGCGCGGCAGGCGCAGATCGCGCGGGTCGCGCAGGGGATTGACCCAAGCGGAGGTTGTGGTTTCACTCATGGTTCCCATCCTAGACGCTCGGTTTCGCCGAGGGCATGGGACGGCTCGGTTCACGGGATGGTTGGCGGCGAAACGTGCGACAGATCACGTTGATCGCTTGGAGCCATGCGGCGGAACATGTCTTGGACGTCGGTATGTCGGGATGCCGGGTCGCATCCGGGGCTACTTCCTCAGCCGCTCCAGCATCCGCCCGTTCAGGTGGATCTGCGAGCACAGGATAGCCGAGAAGATCAGCACGAAGCCCACGCCGGCCGCCGGCTGGACGCGCTCGCCGTAGAACAGCACCGAAAACAGCAGGCTGAACACCGTCTCCAGGCACATGATGAGCGACGCCTGCGAGGGCGGCGTGACCTTGAGACCGACGTTCTGCATGATCTGCGCGCACATCGTCGCGCCGAAGAACAGATAGACGAGGCACGCGAGCACGTTCGGCTCGAGCCAAGCCGCGCTCGGCGCCGGCTCGGTCAGGATCCCTCCGATCAGGCACGCGACGCCGGCGACCACGAACTGCGCGAACGTGAGCGCGACCGGGTGGATCGTCTGGCCGAACTTGCCCAGCCAGACCAGATTGAACGAGAACACGCACGCGCACAGCAGCGTGAGCAGGTCGCCGAGCCCGATCGAGAACCCCCCGAGCCCGGAGCTGAGCGAGACGAAGCCGACGCCGGTCAGGCACAGCGCGGCCGCGACCAGATTGCGTGCGGTCGGCCGCTGGTGCATGAGCAGCCACGACGTGAACGGCACGATCACGCAGTACGCGGCCGTCAGAAACGCGCTGCGTCCCGGCTCGATCATCGTCAGGCCGGTCATCTGGCTGACCATCGTGCCCCAGTACGTCGCGCCGACGAGCAGGCCAGGCACGATGATCCGACGGTTGAGATACGGCACGATCTGCCTGCGGAACAGCACGAGCATGATCGCCGACGCGGCGAGCAGTCGGATCGCCATCAGATACTGCGGCGTGACGACGCTCATCGCGACCTTCGCGGTCGGATAGCTGCCTCCCCACAGCATCGCGCATGCCAGCAGCATGACCTTGCCGACGGTGGGGGAGAGCGTGAACTTGCGCGGCATTGCCCTTGAGCTCCTTCTCGTGAACGTTGTCCGTTCGTCCGACCGTTCATCCTTTCGGCCGGAACGAAAGCCGACAACAGCTTATCCTCTCGCCGTCCGTCCCGCGCCCCGGCGTGGCGGCCCGGCCCGGCGCGGGCGTCAGGCCGCTATAGTGACAGGAAGGATATTAGGTAAACCGTTGTCCTAAGTCGGGTCCGGCGGGGCCCGGGCCGGCACGGACACCGCCGATGACGGCGGTTCCGGCGGCGGCGACGGTGCGCGCGAAGCGGAAGGGAAACGGCGATGCCGGCGGCGAGACGAATCGGACAGGACGACCTGCGCAACCACAACATGTCGGTGGTGCTGTCGACCGTCGCGCGCTCGCGCACGCCGATGAGCCGCGCGGCGCTCGCCAAAAGCATCGGCCTGACGAAGGCGACCATGTCGCTGCTGACCGACATTCTCCTCAAAAACGGCGTGCTGCGGGAACTCGCGCCCGTCTCCGAATCCTCGTACGGCCGACCGGCCACGCCGCTGGCGTTCGAATCGGGCCGCTGGGCCGGCATCGGCATGCAGATCAACACCGACGGCGTCGGCTATCTGGCGCTCGACATCAGCGGCGGGGTCGTGCTCAGCGACTGGCACGAACGCACGATGGTCAACGTCAACCCGGCCACGGCGTTCGCCGAACTCGACGACATGATGCGTCCGGTCGAACGCGAGCTGGCGGAACGCGGCTATCGCGTCGCCGGGTCAAGCCTCGCGCTGCCCGGCCTGGTGACGAACGGCGACCGCCTGCTCGTCGCACGCAACTTCGGCTGGCACGACATCGACCTGAACCGCTATCCGGTCTTCTCCCGGCTTTCCGCCACCGCCGACAACGAGGCCACGCTGGCCGCGATCGCGCAGATCCCCGGCTACGCGTCGCAGCGAGCCGACCGCGACTGGCCGCTCGGACCGCTCGACTCGTTCGTCTACGTGTCCACCGACATCGGCATCGGCGGCGCGTACGTGCGCGAAGGGCAGATCGTACGCGGCGACCATGGCTTCGCCGGCGAGATCGGACACATCTGCGTCGACCTGCGCGGAACGCTGTGCCGCTGCGGCCGGCACGGCTGCCTCGAGACGATCGCCGGACGCCGCGCGCTGGCAGTGGCCGCCGGACTGGGCGACGGCGACGCGGCGGTGCGCACCGAACTGCTGCCCGACCTGTACGCGGCGTGGCGCGGCGGCGACACGAAGGCCGCGCTCGCCGTGGAGAACGCCCTGTCCGCGCTGGCCGCGGCGCTCGCGTCCACGGTGAACATGATCGATATGGAGAACATCGTGCTCGGCGGCCTGTGGAGCGGGTTCGGCGACGGGCTGCGCGCCGATCTGGAGCGGCGCGTGCAGGCGCAGATCCTCGCGCGCGACGCGGCGCGGGTGCGGCTCATGTTCCCGCCGGTCACCGAGCATCCGGCGATGCACGGCGCGGCCGTGATGGGCCTGCGCCGGCTGTTCGACAACCCGATGGGATTCATGTCGGTCGACTGAGCCGGGCGTCGTGTCGGCTGTGCCGATCGTTGCGCCGGCTGTGCGGCTGCCATAAACCGTTGATATTATTGGCGACTCGCCGTATCGCGCCCGATTAAGTTCATTGATTTGACAAAGATAGTTAAATGGTTTTATATTTATTCATGTCAGCCGGCGGAACGCAAAGACCGCGAAGCCGGAACGAAGAAGTACATACACCAACCGCACCGAAAAGGAGACCATGATGGGTCTGTGGGATGTTGACAAGATCGAGTACGTCGGCCGCACCAAGGGACCGCAGGAGGGCCTCGCGTTCCACTACTACGACGCCGACCGCGTCGTCGCCGGCAAGAAGATGAAGGACTGGCTGCGCTTCGGCGTCGCCTGGTGGCACACCTTCAACCAGGAGCTCGTCGATCCGTTCGGCACCGGCACCGCGCACCGCCCGTACTACAAGTACAGCGATCCGATGGACCAGGCGCTCGCCAAGGTCGACTACGCCTTCGAGCTGTTCACCAAGCTCGGCGTCGAGTACTTCTGCTTCCACGACCGCGACATCGCCCCGGAGGGCGACACCCTGCGCGAGACCAACGCCAACCTCGACAAGGTCGTCGACAAGATCGAGGAGAACATGAAGGCCACCGGCGTCAAGCTGCTGTGGAACACCTCCTCCCTGTTCACCAACCCGCGCTTCGTGTCCGGCGCCGCCACCTCGCCGTTCGCCGACATCTACGCCTACGCCGCCGGCCAGCTCAAGAAGAGCCTCGAGATCGGCAAGCGCCTCGGCGCCGAGAACTACGTGTTCTGGGGCGGCCGTGAAGGCTACGAGAACCTGTGGAACACCGAGATGAAGCGCGAGACCGACCACATCGCCAAGTTCTTCCACATGTGCGCCGACTATGCCAAGGAGATCGGCTTCGACGCCCAGTTCCTCATCGAGCCGAAGCCGAAGGAGCCGACGCTGCACCAGTACGACTTCGATGCGGCCACCGCCATCGAGTTCCTGCGCAGCCACGACCTGACCGACGTCTTCAAGCTCAACCTCGAAGGCAACCACGCCAACCTGGCCGGCCACACCTACCAGCACGAGATCCGCGTGGCCCGCGAAAACGGCTTCCTCGGCTCCCTCGACGCCAACCAGGGCGACAAGCTCATCGGCTGGGACATGGACGAGTTCCCGACCGATCTGTACGAGACCGTCGCCGTCATGTGGGAGGTCCTGCAGGCTGGCTCCATCGGCCCCCACGGTGGCCTGAACTTCGACGCCAAGCCGCGCCGCACCTCCTTCTACGCCGAGGACCTGTTCCGTTCGCACGTCGCCGGCATGGACTCCTACGCCGCCGGCCTGCTGGTCGCCGACAAGATGAACCGCGACGGCTTCATCCAGGACCTCATGGCCGAGCGCTACAGCTCCTACGATTCCGGCATCGGCGCGACCATCGAGAACGGCACCGCCACGCTGGCCTCCCTCGAGGAGTACGCGATCGACAAGCCGCAGTCCGAGCTCATCGCCGCGACCAAGTCCGATCACCTCGAGTCCGTCAAGGCGACGATCAACAACTACATCGTCGACGCGCTGGCTGAGGCGTGAGTCGAAAGCCCGATGGGCTTTCGGAGTAGCTTCAGGCGAGGTTGAGGCGATAGCCGATACCGAGCGAATGCCGGGCGCACGCAGCACTCCGCGGTTGCGGGACGAGGCGTGCGCCGACCGATAATCCGACTGGCCGCTGTATTACGGCTTCGGCTGATGCGACGGCCGGACGGATCGCCGGAAATCTGCCGGCGGCCATGCCGGCGGGTTCCGTTTCCTCTGTTCCTGTTTCCTTTCCCCTTCCCGCCGGCCGAGCCCGCGGTGCGTATCCTGTTCGGGGTGCGACGCGGACTCGGCCGTGCCCGGGGCAATGCCGTTTGTGACATTCCCTACATTTGCCGATATTCTTCCTACCGCTTCCGGACAACGGCGTCCGGACCCATTACGATACCCTTCTACGATGCCCGCCCGCGCGGCAGGCGCACGCAACATGCCCTCGCCATCGCCCGCAACATCGCCCGTCTACAATCCGTAACCGTCGGGTTGTCCATCACTTCGCACGAAAGGACCGATCGACATGACCATCGCAGCCCTCACCGCCTTCGTCCTCTCCCTCGTCGGCATCGCCCTGCGCGACCGTCTGCGCCGCAACGGCTGGATGTAGGCATTCCGCAAACCATCGTCGCACGCCGTCTGCACGCACATCGCAGTCGTGCAGCTGGCGTGTTCCCAACGGCCGCCCGGTCACGCACCCACGTGACCGGGCGGCCGTGCGTTCGACGCGCGCAGCGGCATCCACCTGAACCACACACCCACGTGACCGGGTGGCCGTTCGTGTAATGGATGAACGGATGGGGAACGGGATGCCCCGTCAACCATGCCCCAAGACAGATGTCAACCATCCGCTCGGACTAGACAAACGATGCCCATGGCTTCGGACGCGGCTTCGGTCGGCGTTATCGTCTCCATTTCCCCACTTTCCCCTTCGGCCGGCCCGCAGGAACGCCGGCGAGGTGTCTGGCGGTGGTGAATGTGGTGAAATCGACAGCATGAACGGACTCCGATAGGACGGTCGGCATCGACCGTTTTCGAAAGTGGGGAAACAAGCAGTACCGGCACCGCTCACGACGGGTGTTCGTGATGTCGGTTTCCCCACATTCGGCGTGACGTTCCGAATGTGGGGAAATCGACAGTATGAACGGGATCAATAATCGGCGTGTCGCGTCGCTTCTTCCCCACTTTCGGATACGGGCGCATGCAAACGTTCCGGTTTCCCCACATTCGGACGATTCCCGCCGATTCCCATGTCGGTTTCCATGGTGGCTTGTCACCCCCGGTGTCACACCCGGTCGATTCAGGTCGTTTTGCGTGGTCTGTGGTGTGATCGGCTGTCACGCAATCACGGAAAGTACCCATATCGGCAAGGTGTGACAGAGTCCGTGTCATACTCTGCAGCCGGTCGGCGATATCGGGCAAGTGTGACAGGCGATGTCCCGCAGAGTCCAAGTAATACCAGCGATTGGCCGGTATCCGTCCCGACGGCGCCGGTGTACCCCATGTCACGCTTCGCGAAAAATCCCTGTTCGCATGGAGGCGTGACAGCAAATCAGGGCACACTTCAGCCAGCCACCTGTTCCCGGGCAAAGTATGACAATAAAACAGATGCCGGGAACGGGAAATGCCCGCCAGCGCAACCATCACACCGCCGTTCAGCGGGAGGCCGGGGCGGTCTTGAGCGTGCCCTGCAGGTCGTCCGTTCAGCGCGCGCGGGGAGCGGCGACGGAGCCGCGTTCGACAAGGCGCGGGGGCAGGACGACGCGATGTACGCCCTCGCCGAGACGGCCGTCGAGATTGTCCTCGATCATGTCGATCGCAGCGTCCATGAGATCGCGGAACGGCTGCGCGATCGTGCTCAATGCCGGATGCAGGTACATCGAGGGGAACACGTTGTCGAAGCCGAGCACGGACAGGTCGTCCGGAATGCGCAGGCCCAGCTGGGAGGCGGCCTGATAGACGCCCATCGCCATCAGGTCGTTGAACGCGAAGATCGCGGTGGGCGGCTCGTCCAGCTCGAACAGCTCGAGCGTGGCCTTGCGGCCGCTTTCGGGGAGGAAGTCGCCGCGCAGATTGTATTGGTCGGGCAGCGCGAGCCCCGCTTCGGTGAGCGCGCCGACGAAGCCCGACAGTCGCGCGCTGGACGCCAGCGACGTGGCGCGGCCCTGGATGGTGGCGACGCGCGTGTGGCCGCGTTCGACGAGATACCGGCCGGCCATCAGACCGCCGGTCCAGTTGTCGACGCCCGCCGACAGCCGGCTTTGCGCGACCACGCCGGGCAGGTCGATGAGCACGAGCGGGATGTTCCACGACGAGAACGCGTCGAGTTCGTTCGGTTTCGTGTCGTCGAGGATGAGGATGATGCCGGCCGGGTCGTCCTCGGCGATGCGTTTGAGCAGATGCTCGCGGCTTTCGTCGGTTTTGGCGATCTGCCGGATGGAGAAGACCAGGTCGACGTCGTTGGAGCGCGCGGCCGCCTCGTTGATCAGCGAGTCCGCGCCGGACGGCAGGTTCGGCGGCAGCACAACCTCGACGATGCGCGACTGCGCGGGTGCGTAGCCGCGTTTCGTGTATCCGGTCTGCCGGATGATCTCCTCGATGCGGCGGCGCGTGTCGTCGGCCACGTCCGGTCGGCCGTTGATCACCTTGGATACGGTGGCCAGCGAGACGCCGTCCTGCTTTGCGATGTCGCTGGCCGATACCTTCTTCGCCGTACGCGCCATGATCGCTCCCGTTGCCTGTGGGTCGTGCACGCCGTGCGTCGTGGCGCGGCGTTTTCGACAAGTTTCGAAATTTCTCGAAACAGTCTATCGCATCGCGCCGAAGAGGGCGACCACGGCGTGTGCGATGGGGTGCATGGACGGGATCGGAGGATGTGCCGGAGGATGCGGGGGAGTCCGTCGGATCGTGGGCTGACTCACCCGCGCTCACTCCGCGCCCGGAGCGGCGGTGCTGCCGCGCACGATGAACGAGGTGGGTATGATCGTGCCGCCGGGCCGATGGCGGCCTTCGCGCATGGCCAGCAGCATGCGCACCGCCTCCACCGACATCTCGCGGATCGGCTGGTGCACGGTGGTCAGCGGCGGGCCCATCAGCGCGGCGGTCTGCACGTCGTCGAACCCGACCACGGACAGGTCTTCGGGGATGCGCAGCCGCAGCACGCGCGCGGCCTCGTAGACGCCCATCGCCATCAGGTCGTTGCAGGCGAAGATCGCGGTCGGCTGGTCGGGCCGATCAAGCAGCTGCTTGGCGCATTCGAGCCCGGAGGCCATTTTGAACTCGCCTTCGATGCACAGCGAGGGGTCGAACGGGATGTTCGCCTCCTCGATCGCCGCGCGGTAGCCGTCGAGCCGGGCGCGCGAGCACATCATGTCCATCGGGCCGGTGATGATGCCGATCTTGCGGTGGCCGAGAGTGATCAGGTGGCGCGTGGCGGTCAGTCCGCCGCTCCAGTTGTCGGCGCGGATGGACGCCGCGGACGGGTTCGGGTCGCCGGATGGGTCGAGCAGCACGATGGGGATGCCGTGCGCGGCCAGCCGTTCGGTGTCCGCTTCGGACAGGTCGGAGGTCACGATGATCGCGCCCAGCGGGTTGCGCGCGATGACGGCGTCCAGCCAGGCGGCGGGGGAGCCGCCGCGATCGCCGCTCTCCGTGATGACCACGCCGAGCCGGCGTTCGCGCACCTCCTGCTCCACGCCGATCATGACCTCGAGCCCCCAGACGTTGTCCAGCCGTTCGAAGATCACGTCGATCAGCGGTGCGGAATCGGTCGTCTGCCCGGCGTTCGGCTTGCGGTAGCCGGCCGCCGCGAGCGCGTCCTTGACGCGGCGGCGCGTGTCTTCGGCGACGTCCGTGCGGTCGTTGACGACCTTGGATATGGTCGCCGTGGATACGCCGAGGTCGCGCGCGATGTCGGAGAGCCGGACGCGGCGGGCCGTGCCGGCGTCGCGTTGCGCCGGCCTCGTCGACGTGACTTGCGTTGCGTTGGATGAGCTCATGGTTGCTGTCCTTTCGTCAACGTTTCCGAAAGTATTCGATGAAATTAAGTAT
Organism: Bifidobacterium amazonense; assembly: GCF_018555435.2. Classification (GTDB taxonomy): domain Bacteria; phylum Actinomycetota; class Actinomycetes; order Actinomycetales; family Bifidobacteriaceae; genus Bifidobacterium; species Bifidobacterium amazonense. Next base: position 6,481 of record NZ_JAFEJT020000013.1, on the reverse strand, counting down.
ATAACTTTCGAAACGGCGTGTCGCGGATTTCGCCGACACGGTCGCGGGGCACATCGAGAAAATTGTTGAAAAATCAGCATTTCCACGTCGTTAAAGGCTCTCCGATGATCGATAGTTAGCGATAACAAGAGTTTCGAAACCGTTTTGACAAGGATTAGATGCTGGTGTATAACATGAATTGTTCTCAAAGTTTCGAGGACTTGAGTTAAAAGTTTCGTACAAGGAGAGTGCGATGAAGCAGAACAACGGGCGAGGCAAGAAGAAGGTGATCGCCGGCATCGCGGCGGTGTGTGCGATGGCGACCACGCTGGCCGGTTGCGGCGGCGACTCGAAGAGCAGCGATACGCGGCTTTCCAGCGACGGCAAGCCGCTGGTCAAGATCATGGCGCTCAAGCAGGATACCGACATCCCCGCCAAGGACATGGTCTGGACCACCGAACTGGAGAAGGCGTGCGACTGCCACATCGAATGGCAGGAGGTGACCTCCACCTCGTGGAACCAGCAGAAGAACACGACGCTGGCCTCCAACGACATCGCCGACATCTCGCTCGCCGGCCTGTTCTACGCCGGCCAGGAGAACTCCTACCCGATCTTCGAGGACTTCTCCAAGCACCTCGACGACATGCCGAACGTCAAGAAGTTCCTCGAGAACGAGCCCGACGCGAAGCTCATGGTCCAGAACAACGAGGACGGCGGCATCTATTCGCTGCCGCAGGACAGCGGCGAATGGAACGACAACTCCTCGCAGCGCATGTTCATCAACAAGCAGTGGCTCGACAAGCTCGGCCTGAAGATGCCGACCTCCGCCGAGGAGCTGCTCGACGTGCTGCGCGCCTTCAAGACGCAGGACCCGAACGGCAACGGCAAGGCCGACGAGATCCCGATGGACGTGCGCAAGCTCGCCACCGACAACTTCGCCTGGTGGGACATGTTCCTGATGATGAACATGACCGGCATCCCCACCCGTCTGCAGGGCTGGCCGGGCCCGCAGGGCATCTACGTGGACAACGGCACCGTCAAGGACTGGGTCGTCTCCGACGAGTTCAAGAAGGTCGTCAAGTTCTACAACACCGCCATGCAGGAGGGCCTGCTGCCCAAGGACGCGCTCACCCATGACGACAGCACCTACTCCACCGAGCGCGAGGGCGACCAGAAGACCGGCGCCGCCACCGTGGGCGTCTCCTTCGAGGGCACCCGCTACTGGTACACCGACAAGCTGGCCGACCAGTACACCTCGCTGACCCCGTTCGCCTTCGACGACACCGTCGACCACCCGGTGTGGGACACCTCGTCGTCGCGCTACGGCTCCGGCGCGGTGCAGGTCGCCAAGGACGCCCCGAACAAGGCGACGATCTGGAAGATCATCGACACCATGTACTCCACCGACTTCGCGGTCCAGATCAAGTACGGCTCCAAGTTCGTCACCAAGAACTCCGACGGCAGCTACACCATCGACCCGTCCAAGTACGACTCGAGCAAGGAGGACAAGAACACGTACACGCTGAACATGTCCACCTACATCCCCGAGGACACCGTCATCAACGGCGACGTCGAGAAGGAACGCACCGAGGAGGCGTCCGAGGCGTTCAAGGCGGCACGCGCCAACGTGAACGACAAGAGCTACATGCCGTACTACGCCAACGCCTCCGGCTCCCAGGACACCGAGCTCGGCAGCCTGTACACCAACGTGATGACCTACGTGATGCAGACCACCGGCAACTGGATCCAGAACGGCGGCATCGACAAGGAATGGGACGACTACGTCAAGAAGGTCAACAATGCCGGCCTGCCGCGCATCATCGAGATCTGGCAGGACATCTACGACAAGCAGGTCAAGAACCGCACCGAGTGACGGCGCCCGGACCCGTCAATGACGTGGACCGCCGGGCGAGCGGGAACCCGACTCCCGCCCGCCCGGCCACCCCCGAAGAAAGGAAATGCATATCATGCGCGCGACAAACCGCAATGCGAACGCGGCCGGCACCGAAGCCGGCACGGCATCGGCGCTGGTCCCGGACAACCGCACGCTGCTTCGGCAGCGCCCCCTCCCGGTGCGAATCGCCGACTACTGCAAACGCTACTGGCAGCTGTGGCTGATGGCCCTGCCCGGCGTGTGCTTCGTGGCACTGTTCTCCTACGTGCCGATGTACGGCATCCAGCTGGCCTTCCGCCAGTACGACCCGACCAAGGGTCTGACCGGCGGCCGGTGGGTCGGCTTCATGTACTTCAGGCAGTTCTTCAACGCCCCGCAGTTCTCCAACCTGCTCATCAACACGTTCCGCATCTCGCTGTGGACGCTGGTCATGGGCTTCATCTTCCCGATCATCCTCGCGCTGCTCATCAACCAGATCGGCTCGACCCGGGTGAAGGGCTTCGTGCAGACCATCACCTACATGCCGCACTTCATCTCCACCGTCGTCATCGTGACGATGATCAACATCTTCCTCTCGCCCGACACCGGCATGGTCTCCAAGCTGTTCGGCAACGCGAACCTGATGGGCCAGCCGAACGCCTTCACCCCGATCTACTGGATCACCGAGGTCTGGCAGCACTGCGGATGGAACTGCATCATCTACCTCGCGGCCCTCTCCAGCGTGGACACGGCCCTGTACGAGGCCGCCAAGATCGACGGCGCCGGCCGGCTCCAGCTCATCCGCTACGTCGACATCCCGACCATCCTGCCCACCTGCGGCATCCTGCTCATCCTGAACATGGGCAACGTGCTCAACGTCGGCTTCGAGAAGATCTGGCTGATGCAGAACACGCTCAACCAGCCCGCCTCCGAGGTCATCTCGACGTTCACCTACAAGATCGGCATCGTCGGCAACCAGTTCAGCTACTCGACCGCCATCGGCCTGTTCAACACGGTCATCAACTTCGTCTTCCTGATGATCGCCAACCAGGTGGCCCGCAAAGCCTCCGACACGAGCATCTTCTAAGGAGCATGACATCATGAGCAACGCCTCCATGACCTACGACATGCACGACGCCACGGCTGTGAAAGCCCGTGAGGAAAGCGCCGCCATCCCGCTCAACCCGAAGGTCCGCCAGAAGAAGACCCCCGCCGACTGGGCCGTCGACATCGGCATCGCCGCCCTGCTGGTGCTGGTGGTGGCCGCGGTCGTCTACCCGCTGTGGTTCATCATCATCGCCTCGTTCTCCAACCCGTCGGCCGTGGCCAACGGCGAGATCACGTTCCTGCCCAAGGACGTCACGTTCGCCGGCTACAAGCAGGTGTTCACCGACTCGCGCATCTGGACCGGCTACCGCAACACGATCATCTACTCGGTGTTCGGCACCGCGCTCAACATGATCGTCACCATGCCGCTCGCCTTCGCGCTGTCCCGCCGCGAGTTCCGCGCACGCCGGTTCATCATGTTCATGTTCACCGTGACGATGTTCTTCTCCGGCGGCCTGATCCCGACCTACCTGCTGTACAAGGACCTCGGCCTGCTCAACTCGATGCTCGTGTTCATCATTCCGGGCGCGGTCTCGGTGTGGAACGTGATCATCGCCCGTTCGTTCTTCGAGACGAGCATCCCGGAGGACCTGCACGACGCGGCCCAGATCGACGGCGTGAACTACCTCGGCTACTTCATGAAGATCGTCCTGCCGCTGAGCGGCGCGATCATCGCGGTCATCGCCCTGTACTACTTCGTGGGCCACTGGAACGACTACTTCACCGGCCTCGTCTACATCCGCACCGCAGACAAGAAACCGCTGCAGGTCGTGCTCCAGGAGATCCTGCTCGCCAACCAGTCGAACAAGACGAACACGTCGAACATCGGCACCACGAGCGAGATCAACCAGGCCGCCGACCAGATCAAGTACGGCGTGATCATCGTCTCAACCCTCCCGCTGCTCATCATCTACCCCTTCCTCCAGAAGTACTTCAACAAGGGCGTGATGATCGGAGCGGTCAAGGGCTGACTGGAATACCTGCGGGACCTCCCGTTCCCCCGTTCTCCTGACAATTTCCTTCCTTCCGGGGGAACGGGAGGCCCCGCGCACCCTTTCACAGCGTTCACAGGCAAAGGAGCATCATGGCAGACGCAATGTGGCTGTCCGAGAGCGTCGCGCGACGCGCGGCGAGCGGCTGCACGTTCTCGGTCGACGTGGACCGCGTCGGCGAGGACGCGCGGTCGCTGCGGCTGCGCGACGAGATCGTGCGCCGGCTGGGCCGTCCGATCGTCTCGGAAGCGGGCCGCGCGAACGTGCGGCTGGTCGCGGGCGTCACGTCGTTCGATTCGGACGAGGCGTTCTCGATCGAATCGCACGACGGCGTCACCGTGATCGCCGGCAACACGACGGCCGCGCTGATGTACGGCCTGTACGGCTGGCTGCGTCGCCGCACGCTCGGTGGGACGCCGACCGATGGACGCATCGTGAGCGCCCCTGACCAGCCGATCCGCATGATCGACCACTGGGACCAGATCGACGGTTCCGTCGAACGCGGCTACGCCGGCGAGTCGATCTTCTTCGGCCGCCCCGGCAGCAACGTGCACGCCGAGTTCACCGGCTTCCCGCAGCGCGACGAGACCGACGCGTTCCGCGGCGACATGGACCGCGTCGAGGCGTACGCGCGCTTCCTCGCCTCCGTCGGCATCAACGCGGTGTGCCTGAACAACGTGAACGTGAGGGGGCTCGCGACGAACCTGATCGCGGACCCGTGGCTCGGGCGCGTGGCCGGCATAGCCCGCGTGTTCTCGTCGTTCGGCGTCTCCACGTTCCTGTCGGTCAACTTCGCGGCGCCCATGCGCATCGGCGGCCTCGGCACCTCCGACCCGCTCGACCCGGCCGTGCGCGCATGGTGGGCCGGCGTGGCGGACCGCATCTACGAGCGGATCCCCGACTTCGGCGGGTTCGTCGTCAAGGCCGACTCCGAAGGCGAGCCCGGGCCGTTCGCCTACGGACGCACCCACGCGGACGGCGCGAACATGTTCGCCGAGGCGCTAGCCCCGCACGGCGGCACCGTGATCTGGCGCGCGTTCGTCTACAACTGTCGGCAGGACTGGCGCGACCGCACGCTCGACCGCGCACGCGCCGCCTACGACCACTTCCGCGAGCTCGACGGCCGCTTCGCCAAGAACGCCGTGCTGCAGGTCAAGTTCGGCCCGATCGACTTCCAGACGCGCGAACCGCTGAGCCCGCTCATCGGCGGCATGTCGCGCACGAACCTGATCGTCGAGTTCGAGATCACCGCCGAGTATCTCGGCCATCAGATCGACGTGAACTACGCGGTGCCGCAGTGGCTGTCGATGATCCACGCGGACACCGGCCGCGACGACGCGGACGGACGCCCGCTGGAGACGGCCGACTATCTGCGAGACGTCGCGGTCGACCCGTCGCGCGTCGGCTACGCGGCCGTCGGCAACGTCGGCATGGACGACAACTGGACCGGGCACAAGCTCGCGCAGTCCAACCTGTACGGCTACGGACGCATGTGCTGGGACGGGTCGCTGAGCGCCGGAGAGATCGCACGCGAATGGACACGGCTGACGTTCCCGGAGGCCGACGGCGACGCCCGCGCGACGATCGAGCGCATCCTCGGCACGTCGAACGCGACGTACGAACGCTACACCGCGCCGCTCGGCGTCGGATTCATGGTCAACCGCAACGGCCACTACGGACCGGGCGTCAACGACTACGAGTACGACCGCTGGGGCACCTACCACTACGCCGACCGCGACGGCGTCGGCGTGGACCGCACGGTCGCGACCGGTACCGGCTACACCGGCCAGTACTCGCCGCGCGTCGCCGCGACGTACGAGAACCTCGCGACCTGCCCCGACGAGCTGCTGCTGTTCTTCCACCACGTGCCGTACTCGCACGTGCTGCACGACGGCACGAGCGTGATCCAGCACATCTACGACACGCATTTCGCCGGAGCCGCCGCGGTCGACGACTACATCGCGCAATGGGAGACGCTCGCCGGACGCATCGACGACACCGCGTACGAGAACGTGCGCGAACGATTGCAGCGGCAGCGAGAGAACGCGATCGCGTGGAGGGACCAGATCAACACGTACTTCCACCGGATGAGCGGCGTCGACGACGCTCACGGACGCGTGATCCACCGCTGAGCCGCGACAACCTACCCGCGCGATCCGCCCCCCCCGCCGCGGAACCCGCCGACAAATCACAAGAGTCTACAGAGAGTCCCAAGAAGGAGCCGACATCATGCCCCAGATGACCCATGCCGAAGCGCTCGAACAGGCCAGGCGCATCGTCGCGCAGATGACGTTGGACGAGAAGATCGGCCAGCTCAACTACGCGGCCCCCGCCATCGAGCGGCTCGGCATCCCCGAATACAACTATTGGAACGAGGCGCTGCACGGCGTGGCGCGTGCGGGGGTGGCCACCGTGTTCCCGCAGGCGATCGGCATGGCCGCCATGTTCGACGATGCCGAGCTCAAGCGCGTGGCCGAGACGATCGCCGAGGAGGGGCGCGCCAAGTACAACGAGTACGCCGCGCACGGCG
>NZ_JAFEJT020000012.1 GCF_018555435.2 Bifidobacterium amazonense | reverse complement strand
TGTCGGCGGCGGCCTGCGTCGCCGCGTGTGACCTCTCTATGGTGGGTATGAAGCTGGCGGAGCCTCGGCTCCCTCGGCTGAGGGAGCTGTCACGGCGCAGCCGTGACTGAGGGAGCGTCAGCGGCCGAAGGCCGCCGAATAAACAGCATCGCGCGCAGCGCGATTCCATCACTTGGCAGTTCCGAACGATTCCACCCGTTCTTTCACGATGCGGTCGATCTGCCCGCATACCGCGTCGAACATGCGGTCGACCTGATTGTTCGCGAACCGGGCCACCGTCACCCCCTGCTCCTGCAGATTCCGGGTGCGGAGCTCGTCCCTGAGCTGTTGTTCGGTCTCGTAGTGTCCGCTTCCGTCGAGTTCGACCGCCAGTCTCGCCTTGGCGCAGTAGAAGTCGACGATATAGTCCCCGATGGGCGTCTGCCGTTGCCAGCGCAGGGTGTGGCCTTTCAGGAACCGGTACCATAGCTTGCGTTCCCATGGCGTCATGTTGCGGCGTAGCGTGCGGGCGTTGGCGGTGTTGGCCCGGTTGTATTCCCTCATGGATTGAGGATAGCGGAAGACCGGGCCTGGTATCGGGATCGCGCTGCGCGCGATGCCGTGTTGCCGGCGGCCTCACGGCCGCTGACGCTCCCTCAGTCACGGCTGCGCCGTGACAGCTCCCTCAGCCGAGGGAGCCGAGGCTCCGCCAGCATCATAAGGCGTCGTCAAAGGGCCGCGCGCGGCGGCATAGACCGCCGACAACACGGCATCGCGCGACAGCACGATACCGCTCACACAATGCCGTTGTCGTAGGCGAAGACGACGGCCTGCACACGGTCGCGGGCGTTGATCTTGGCGAGGATGTGCGCCACATGCGTCTTCACGGTGGGCAGGCTGATGAACAGCTTGCTCGCGATCTCCTGGTTGCTCAGGCCGTGCGCGATCTCGACGAGGACCTCGCGCTCGCGATCGGTGAGCAGCTCCAGCTCCGGGTCGGTGTACGCCGGACGGCCAGGCTGCGATGGAGCGGCCGGCGCCGATTGCGTGTCGGTCAACGACCGGCCCTTCGTATACCCGTCCTCCATCATCTTCTCGATGAGCCGCTTCGTGGCCGACGGCGCGATGATCGCGTTGCCGTTGAACACCGTACGGATCGACGAGAGCAGCGTCTCCGGCTCGGTGTCCTTGAGCAGGAACCCCGATGCGCCGGCGTTGATCGCGGCCATCACGTACTCGTCCAGATCGAACGTGGTCAGGATGATCACGCGTGTCGGACGCTCCCCGTCCGCCCCGCGCAGCGCGCTGATGCGCCGCGTCGCCTCGATGCCGTCCATGCCGGGCATGCGCACGTCCATCAGCACCACGTCCGGATGCAACGTTTCGGCCAACGCCACGGCCTGCGCGCCGTCGCCGCCCTGCCCGACCACCTGCATGTCCGGCTGGGAGCCGATCACCATCGCGAACCCGGCGCGCACCAGCTCCTGGTCGTCCGCGATCACCACTCGAATCCTGTTCTCACTCATAGTTCACCACTGTATCCGTTCCTCGGCCGGTCGGACAGGGTGCAACACCCTGACTTTGCCCTGAATTCATCCTGAACACCACACGCCCGCCACATACACCATCACAATCACGGTTCGGCTTGTCTCATCTCATTGTTGGCATCGCGACTGCGGGCCGACACGCCGAGCTGCTCGTCCAGCGACGCCGCCGGCCGCAACGCCATCGCCGGCTGGGCGTGTTCGTGCGCCTCGTCGCTGAACCCGGTCTCGCGCAGCACGCTCAGCAGCTGGCGCATATGCTTGAGCGCCGTGCGCCCCTGCGCCCCGATCGCCGCGAACGCCGCCGAGATCGCCCCGGCCGACGGTTCCTCGCCCCGGGCCTCGGCCTCGTCCAACATGCGAATGCCGGCCGCCGCCTGATCGATCACCGAAGCCAGCGTCCGGCTCACCTCGGACTGGATGCGGGCGCTGATCCGGTCGCGCTCCATATTCGCCGCCAGCACCTTCTGCTTGGCCTGTTCGGCGCGCAGGGCCTCCTCGCGCGCCTGCAGCACGAGCACGTTCGACCCGTTCGCACGCTGCCATCGGGCCAGCAGGATCGTGCCCATGCACATCGTCCCCACCGCGCCGCACCAGGTCGTCGCCGACAGCAGTATCCTGGGCGTCGAGAGCGCCGCCGCGCCGGAGACGCCGCCATACGTCATGGTGTAGTCCGCCGACCGCAGCATCCAATGCAGGATGCTGGCGTAACCGTAATTGCTCAACGCCACCTTGAACCCGAACAGCGCCGCGATACCGGCCGACGCCACGCCGGTCCAGCGCCATGCGTTCGGCCTGCCGTACAGCACCGCCGAATGCAGGGCGACCAGTGCGAACAGGTTCGCGAAGAGCACCGGCTGGAACATGACCAGCTGGAACGCGGAGGCGACGGCGACCGCCAACGCCGCGCCCTCCGGGAAACGGCGGCGGAAGCACAATGGCAGCATCGTCGTGATCACGATGAACCGGCCGACCGCCTGCTCGCCGACGGTGTCCTCCAGATAGCCGTCGAACAGCGACAGCGAGCTGCTGCCGACGATTGCGATGAGCAGCAGCGTGCCGATGATGTCGACGGCCAGATAATGCCGTTCCGTCCACTGCGACAGCCGTTCCACCCAGTTGAACGGCTCGCCGTTCGCCAGTACGGCCTGTGCGATGGGTTTGGAACGGAGCCGTTCGCGCAGCTGCCACCACGTGGGGATCTGGGGGAGCAGTGATGCGCGCCCGCCCTGCGTCGCCGGGGAAGCGGAACGGGGCGTTCCGTCCGGCGCGTTCGGGACCGTCGCCCAGGTGGAAGTGGAAGGGGAGGATTGCCGCCCGTATGCCGTTTCGTCCGGGCGGGAACGGTATGCGGAAGGTTCCGTTGCGGTGGCCTGAGTCGTGCCGTGCTGCCGGAAACCTTCCGATCGCCCGTTCTGCGATTCGGATTCGGACCCGGGCTTGGTGCGGAACGCGGTCGTCGGCGCAGCCGGTTCCGCGGCGCTCATGCGGGTCCGGTCGTACGACGCTTCGCCCGCCTGTCCGCCGCCAAGCGGCACGCTCGCCCGCACCTCGAATCCGCCGCCGACCCGCGGCCCCGCCGCCACGGCGCCGCCGACTGCCTCGATGCGCTCGCGCATGCCGAGCAGGCCGTACCCCGGCTTGTGCCCGTCGAGCGCGGACGAGGCCCCCCGCCCGTCGTCGCCCACCGTGATCTCCAGCATCCGGTCCGACCAGCGTTCGTCGATGCGTACGTGCACGTTCGGACCGGCGTATTTGCGCACGTTCGTCAGCGACTCCTGCACGAGATGGTAGACGGCCGTGCCGGCCGCGTCGCCCAGCAGTTGCGGCCGCACGTCGCCCGCGACCCGACGGTCGACCGTGCTGCCGTCCGCCAGTGCGGCCGCCGCGGCCTTCGCCTGGCCGACGAGCGCGTCGATGTCCGCGTAATCCGCATGATCGGAGCCGCCGAACACGCCGAGCAGACGCTTCATGTCGTGCAGCGCGCGTTCGGACTCGTGCCGGATCGTCTCCATCGTGTGCCGCGCCACGGCCGGATCATGCGCGCCCGCATACCGTCCGCCGTCCGACTGGACGATGATGATCGACAGCGTGTGCGCCACGACGTCGTGCATGTCACGGGCGATGCGCGCGCGTTCCGCCAACGCCGCGATGCGCCGCTCCTCGGCCTCGCCCGCCTCGAGCGCCTCGTTGCGCTCCTGCATCATGCGGATCGTGATCAGCCTCGCCCGCTGCCAGAACGCGGCAATGACCGTCGCGGCGACGCACGAGAGAATCGCCGCCAGATAAAACGCCGACTCCTGTATCACGGTCTGCGCGCACGAACCGGTGAACAGTCCCCCCGCATACACCGCGCGACAGTCCGGGATCGTCCCCGGATCCGCCTGCGCGTATTCGGCGGGGGTGACATACGGGTCGAAGAACGGCCCGGCCTCCAACGCCCACGACATGATCGGCCCGGCCAGCGTGCCGATCGCGGCGGCGAGCACGATGAACGCCCGCGTGTTGCGCGGGTCGCCGTAGACGATCACCGCATACAGCATCGGCAACGCCAGAAAATCCGACGGCGTCATCGACGGGCCCGCCACCAGCTGCACCGCGACCAGGCCGACGAACGCGAGCGCTGCGGTCTGCGGGCGCACGCGCCGGAACGCCAGCGGCAGGGCCAATACGAACGACCACGCCATCAGCGGAACCGTATCGTAGGAGAACAGCAGGCCGGGCATGTTGCCTGCGCCCGCTCCGGACATCAGCACGAACGCGAGCGCGGCCAGCAGCGCGGTCAGCGCGTCCACGGCCAGCGTGCGTGCGAGCCTGTCACGTGCGAATCCGTTGCGTATCGTCGTCAGCCGTCGTGCCATATCCATGACCGACCAGCGTAGCGCGCCGGGTTCCGCGCGGCCATCGTGCGCGGGGATGAACGGCGGTGCGCCGGTTGTCCCCGCATGAGGCTGATATGGAGGGCATCGGCCGAATCCGTTGCGGCGCTCGCGGAACGGTCCACGAAGACGCTCGCGGAAGCGCCCGCCAAGGAAGCCCAAGGGAAAGGAATCGCGCATGACATTGCTTGCCGAATACTACGTGCCGGGACTGCACGTCGAGGACCGTTCGATCAGGGTGCCGCTCGACTGGACGGGCCATGAACCGGGCAGGGGCTTCGACGGCGAGTCGATCAGCCTGTTCTACCGTGTGGTCACCGCGCCCGAACACGCGCACGACGACCTGCCGCTGCTCGTCTATCTGCAGGGCGGCCCGGGCGGCGAAAGCCCGCGACCGCTCAACCCGAGCTCCGACGGCTGGATCGAGGAGGCGATCAAGCATTTCCGCGTCGTCCTGCCCGACCAGCGCGGCACCGGACGTTCCAACCGCATCGACACGCAGGTCATGGCCCGTCTCGCCCCGGCGGGCGCCCGCGCGCAGGCAGATTATCTCAAGCTGTTCCTTGCCGATTCGATCGTGCGTGACTTCGAACACCTGCGCCGCACCGAATTCGCCGGCGCCAAGTGGGTGACGCTCGGCCAGAGCTACGGCGGGTTCCTGACGCTCACCTACCTGTCGCTGTTCCCGGCCGGCGTGGCGGCCAGCTTCACCTGCGGCGGCATCCCGCACGTGCCGGCCGACGCGACCGACGTGTACGAGCACACGTTCCCGCGCATGGCGCGCAAGACCGCGCAGTTCTACGAGCGTTACCCGCAGGACGTAGAACGCGTCGCGGCCGTGGCCGACAGGCTGGCGGCCGGCGGCGTGAGCCTGCCGAACGGCGACCCGTTCACCGTGGAGCGTCTGCAGTGCCTCGGCTCCGACTTCGGCATGAAGCCGAGCTTCGAACGCGTGCACTGGATCCTCGACTCCGCGTTCCTTGACGGCGACGGTTCGGTTTCGGCCGATTCGCCGCTGTCGGACGAGTTCCTGTCGCGCGTGGAGGCGGCCACGTCGTCGCGTCCGCTGTACTGGCCGTTGCAGGAGTTCATCTACGCGAACGGCGAGATGGACGGGCCGATCCGCTGGGCCGCGCAGCGCGTGCGCGACACGAAGCCGGAATTCGGTCCCGACGTGCGCCCGCTCAACTTCACCGGCGAGGCGATGTTCCCGTGGATGTTCGAGCAGGAGCGCGCGCTGCGCCCGTTCAAGCCGGCGATGGACCTGCTCATGGAGGACACGACGTTCGGCGTGATCTACGACGCCGCGCAGCTCGAACGCAACGAGGTGCCGCTGCAGGCGGCCGTGTACTTCGATGACATGTACGTCGACTCCGGTCTGCAGCTCGACACGCTGAGCCGCGTCGGCCGCTCGCACGCCTGGGTCACCAACGAGTTCGAGCATGACGGCAACCACGGCGACCGCGTGTTCAGGCACCTGTATGCGGAGGCCTTGAACCGCGGCGATCTGGAACCGCTGTTCTGACAAGCAACACATGCAACGAAAGGAACACATCATGAGCATGGATCTGACCATCGGGTTCATCGGCTACGGCAACATGGCCCAGGCCATCGCGCGCGGGCTCGTCGACGCCGGCGTCGTGAACGGCGGCAGCATCGTCGCCTGCGCCGCACACTACGACAAACTCGAGAAGACCACGGCCGAACTCGGCGCGCGCCCGCTGCGCAGCGCGACCGAAGTCGCCGTCGCGGCCGACGTCGTGATCGTCGCGATCAAGCCGTACCAGATCGAATCCGTCGTCGGACCGATCGTGAACGAACTCGCCAAGCCCGGCAAGATCGTCGTCTCGATCGCCGCCGGCTGGGATCTCGCCAAGTACCGCGACCTGTTCGGTGACGCGTTCGCTGACATGCACGTGCAGTGCACGATCCCGAACACGCCGATGGCCGTCGGCAAGGGCGTGCTCGTCACCGAAGCGGACCACACGCTCACCGACGCGCAGACGGCGACGTTCGAGGCGCTGTTCTCGCCGATCAGCCTGATCGAACGCGTCGACACCGCGCACATGAACATCGCCATGTGCATCGCCGGCTGCGCGCCCGCGTTCACCGACATGTACATCGAGGCGCTCGGCGACGCCGGCGTCAAATACGGCCTGCAGCGCGCCGCCGCCTACCGTATGGCCGCCAAGATGGTCGAAGGCGTGGGCGCCCTGTACATGGCCACCGAAACGCACCCCGGCGCGATGAAGGACGCCGTCTGCTCGCCCGGCGGCACCACGATCCGCGGCGTCGTCCAACTCGAGAAGGACGGCTTCCGCGGCGCGGTCATTAACGCGGTGGACGCGATCGAGGCCTAACCTGTCCTCCAACGGCGTCAACGCACGCGGACGGCCGGCACAGTCAGCGCAACGCGACCATGCCGGCCGCACGATCAACGGCAACGGAAGGAGCATCGCATGTTCAGCATCCTCGACATGTTCAAAATCGGCGTAGGCCCAAGCTCGTCGCACACGGTCGGACCGATGTGCGCCGCGCACGAATTCGCCGCATCGCTCGTCTCCGGAGGACTGATCGACCGCGTCTCCCGCGTGCGCACCACGCTGTACGGTTCGCTCGCCTTGACCGGCATGGGCCACGGCACCGACCGGGCCGCCGTGGCCGGGCTGGAAGGGAGCCTGCCGGCCACCGTCGACACCGCGCACGTGCTCACCATCAAACAGGAATGCGAACAGACCGGACGGCTCACGCTCGCCGGCGTCAAGGACATCGATTTCGACTACGAGCACGACGTCGTCTTCGAACTGTGGCAGCGCATGGCCGCCCACCCCAACGGCATGCGGTTCCAGGCGTTCGACGCGTCCGGCAACCTCGTCGACGAACAGGTCTGGTATTCGATCGGCGGCGGTTTCATCCGCAAAGGGCACCGTGACGATCTCATGATCGGCATCCACGACCGGCCCCCGGCAGGCACGTCGTTCGCCGACGAGGACGAATCGTCGTCCGTCGACTTCGGGCCGGACGTGCCGTACAACTTCACGTCCGGCAGCGAACTGCTCGCGATCTGCAAACGCGAGCGCATGCCCATCGCCGACATCGTCTGGGCGAACGAAATCGCGATGCGTCCCGCCGAACAGGTGCGCGCCGAACTGCTGCGCGTGTGGACGACCATGCATGAATGCGTGCTCAACGGCTGCATGAGCCCCGCGAAGACCCTGCCCGGCGGACTCGACGTGCCGCGGCGCGCGCCCAAGATGTACGCGCGCCTGTCCGCCAACAGCGACCTGCTCAACCGGCGCCGGCGTTCGGACGCGGTGCTCGAATCGTCCGACGCCGCATGGGTCAACCTGTTCGCGCTCGCCGTGAGCGAGGAGAACGCGGGCGGCGGACGCATCGTGACCGCGCCGACCAACGGCTCGGCGGGCATCATCCCGGCCGTGCTCGAATACTACTGGCATTTCGTCGACTCGGCCGACGAGGACGGCATCGTCACGTTCCTGCTCACCGCCGGCGCGGTCGGCTACCTGTTCAAACGCAACGCGTCGATCTCCGGCGCGGAGGTCGGCTGCCAGGGCGAGGTCGGTTCGGCCTGCTCGATGGCCGCGGCCGGCCTGTGCGCGGTCGTCGGCGGCACGTCCGCGCAGGTCGAGAACGCGGCCGAAATCGGCATCGAACACAATCTGGGACTCACCTGCGACCCGGTCGGCGGACTCGTGCAGATCCCGTGCATCGAACGCAACGCGATGGCCGCGAACACCGCCATCAATGCGGTGCGCATGGCCATGCTCGGCGACGGATCGCACATCGTCACGCTCGACCAGGCCATCAAGACCATGAAGGACACCGGCGAGGACATGATGGCCAAATACAAGGAGACGTCGCAGGGCGGGCTCGCCGTCAACGTCGTCGAATGCTGAGCGGCCGGCCATACCTACGAAAGGACAGACAAGACCACATGGGTGACATGCAGTACTCGTACGAGAACGCGATCCGCGAGTTCGTCTACATCGAACTGCCGTTCGACGGCGACGCGGACGGGCGCAACGACCTGGTGCGCGCCGACATCATCCGCCCGCGCGAACTCGACGGCGAGGCGAGGATCCCCGTCATCATGGACCCGAGCCCGTACTACGAGCTGTACGACCGGCACGGCGAGAAGTTCGAATACTCGCATCCGGAGGACAAGTGGAACAGTCCGCTTAAACTGTTCCCGTTCTTCTACGACAACTATTTCGTGCCGCGCGGCTACGCGGTGATCCTGCTCGCCACGTCCGGCACCGCGCTGTCCGAAGGCTTCTGCGACATCGGCGGGCCGAAGGACATCGCCTCCGCCAACGCGGTCGTCGACTGGCTCAACGGGCGTGCGAAAGGCTACATGACCCGCGACAGGCGCACGCCGGACAACGAGATGACCGCCTACTGGGCGTCCGGGCTCGTCGGCGCGATCGGCAAGTCCTACGACGGCTCCGTGCCCAACGGCATGGCCGCCACCGGCATCGAGGGGCTCAAAACCATCGTGCCGATCTCCGCGATCTCCAGCCAGTACGACTGGTATCACCCGCACGGCGCGCTGCTCAACGGAGACGACGCCGACGGCGGCTGGTTCGAGCCGGACAACTTCGCCGTCACCCTGCAATCCACCGCCGACGGCAAGCTGCAACGGTTCAACACCAAAGGCGGCTGGCGGCGTCTGCACGACGGAGCCGACAAGGAACACCGCAGCTACAACGAATTCTGGGGCGAACGCGACTACCGCGCGCACGTCGACCGGTTCAAGGCCAGCGTGTTCCTCGTGCACGGCGTCAACGACCTCAACGTGATGATGAACCAGGTCGACACGTACTGGAAGGCGTTGGGGGAGTGCGGCGTGCCGCGCAAGATCTGGCTGCACCAGTACGCGCACGACGACCCATTCGACGTGAGGCACGACATGTGGCTCGCGACGCTCGAACGCTGGTTCGACTACTGGCTCAAGGGTGTCGACAACGGCATCATGGACGAGCCCGAGGCCTCGATCGAGGATCCGGACGGCAACTGGCACGAGTATGCGAGCTGGCCCGTGCCGGGAGCCGCGCCGCGCACGTTCGGTGTGCGTGGGGGAGCGGACGTGCGACTCGGCACGCTGGAAGTGCTCGACGACGACGCCGCGACCGGCGACGCGCATGACGATGCGCACGATGATGCGCAAGCCGCGTCCGATGCGGCGCGGACCGCCGCACCGGCGCACATCGTGACGATCAAGGGCGCGCGCATCAGGGAACTCACGACGTACGCCGAATCGCACGCCGCGCACGACGACCGGCTGCTCGCCATCGGCGCTCCGTTGGAACACGGCCGGCACATCTCCGGCACGCCGCGGCTCAGCCTGCGCGTCAAAGCCGGCGCCGCCGACACGAACCTGTGCGCATCGCTGATCGAATACGGCGAAGGCAACTACGTGCAGGTGAGCGAGGACATCCACGCGCTCGTCGAACTCAAGGAGAAGCGTCCGCCGGCAGGTGGCACGTCCGACGACGACAAGGCGATCTTCCCCGTCTGCGTGCCGCGCAAGTCGCACGAAATGCACAACATGGTCACGCGCGGCTGGATCGCCACCGCGCACAAGGACTCGTTCGCCGAATTCACGCCCACGCCGGTCGGCGAATGGATGGACGTGACGTTCGACCTGCTCGCCACCGACTGGACCGTACGCGCGGGACACCGGCTCGCGCTCGCGGTCTACAACAACTCGAAACGCCTCGCCGCCGTGCCGCTGTCCGACTTCGACATCGACCTCGACTCGGTGCGGCTGACGATCCCGATGGCCTAGCGGCGTCCGGCGTCCGGTCGGCGTTTGTCCGGCCTCCGGACGGCGACATACCGCATCGCGGTCCGGGCCGGCTACGTCCACCTTGCCGCCAATACTGGGACTCATGTCTCTTACTATCGGAATCGTCGGCCTGCCGAACGTCGGCAAGTCGACCATGTTCAACGCGCTGACGCGCAATAATGTCCTCGCGGAAAACTATCCGTTCGCCACGATCGAGCCGAACACCGGCATCGTGCCGCTGCCCGACAAGCGCCTGCCCGTGCTCGCCGAGCTCGTGCACACCGAGAAGATCGTGCCCGCGACCGTCACGTTCGTCGACATCGCCGGCATTGTCAAGGGCGCCTCGGAGGGCGAGGGCCTGGGCAACAAGTTCCTTGCCAACATCCGCGAGGCCGACGCGATCTGCGAGGTCGTGCGCGCGTTCAAGGACGACGACATCGTCCACGTCAACGGCAAGGTCGATCCGGCCGACGACATCGACACGATCAACACCGAGCTGATCCTCGCCGACATGCAGACCATCGAGAACGCGCTGCCGAAGCTCGAGAAGGACCTGCGTGGCAAGAAGATCGAGCCGGCGTATCTCGAGGCCGTGAAGAAGGCCAAGGCCATCCTCGAGGACGGCGAGACGATCGACCATGCGGCCGCCGCCGGCAAGATCGACAAGGACGACATCTACGACCTGCACCTGATGACCGCCAAGCCGTTCATCTACGTGTTCAACGTGGACGACGACGAGCTGTCCAACGACGAGCTCAAGACGAAGCTCGCCGCGTCGGTCGCGCCCGCGCCGGCCGTGTTCCTCAACGCCCAGTTCGAGGCCGACCTGACGGACCTCGACGAGGAGGACGCCCGCGAGATGCTTGCCGACGCCGGACTCGCCGAGTCGGGCCTCGACCAGCTGGCCCGCGTCGGCTTCGACATCCTCGGCCTGCAGACCTTCCTCACCGCCGGCGAAAAGGAGGTGCGTGCCTGGCAGATCCACAAGGGCTGGACCGCCCCGCAGGCTGCCGGCGTGATCCACACCGACTTCGAGAAGGGCTTCATCAAGGCCGACATCGTCTCCTACGACGACTTCGTCGCCGCCGAAGGCTCCATGGTCAAGATCAAGGAGGAGGGCAAGCTCCGTCAGGAGGGCCGCGACTACGTCATGCAGGACGGCGACATCGTCGAGTTCAAGTTCAATGTCAGCAAAAAGTGATTGCTGATTAGTGTTGAGGGCCTTGGAATTCCGATGATTCCAAGGCCCTCAGTGTCTGGTGACATGTAATTTGGGGACGTAATGCGTCCTTGCATGGGCGGGAGATTGCGATATCCCCTTTGCAGGGAGTAAAGGGCCGCAGGGATATGGGGCCCGGGGACGGGTCCTGCACAATTCGGTATCGTTCACTGCGGTGTTTTTCGGGATATCAGTGCGACGACTCCGCAGGAGATGACGATGACCGTGGCCGCCGTGGTAAAGCTGCCGGTCATCGCGGATTCATAGGCGCGGGAAGCCGTCTGTCGTATCAGGTCACCGGCTGTGCCGGTAAGTCCGGCCGCCCGTTGGAAGTCCAACGGCGCGGCTCCGGCGGATTGCGGGTCCGCCCCGGCGGACTGCGCGAAATCGTGGAATCTCGTCATATAGAGTCCGCTTTGTATGCTGCCGAAGATTCCAACGCCGATGATGGATCCGAATTGACGGAACACGGTCAGCAAACTGGAGCCAGCACCGGATCGTTCGACCGGTACGCGGCCCATGGCCCAGGTCAGCATCGCCGGCTGGCCGACGCCCAAACCGAAACCGGCTACGATCTGACCGGCCATCATCGTCGACTGTCCCGCTATTCCTTCCGGCAGCCGCATGGCGGCTCCGATCGTCAGCATACCGATGGCCAGACATCCCAAGGCCAGCAGGCTCGTGCCGCGTGAACCAACTCCGGAGACAATCCAGTCGTTCATCCGCGCTCCCACGATGGACGCGACGACCAACGGCATCAGCATCATTCCGCCTATCAGCGCGCCATGGTCCAGCACCGTCTCCAGATAGGTGGGCATGATGAATATGATGCCGTACATTGAGAAGTTCAGCATCATCAACGCCGGTGCACAGGCCGCGAACGAGGGGTCCTTCATCAATCCGAGCTCCATCAGCGGGTTGCGGGACGCGTGGTCATGCAGCACGAATCCCGTTGCCAGCACGATGCCGACCGCCATCGGAACCCATGCGTTCGCTGCCAGAATACCGTGCTGCGCATTGACCAGACCTGCCGAGAACAGGGTGAATCCGGCGAACATCATCGCCACCGACGCCCACGGCACATGCAACGCCCGGGATTCGTGCGATGCGCCCGTCTGCGGAACATTCATGCGGATGACCGCGATCACGGCGAGGAACACCACGCCATCGAACCCGAAGATGCCGCGCCATCCCAGCATCGCGGTAAGCGCCCCGCCGACGAGCGGGCCGAACGGCACGCCCAACGTGCCGGCTATCGCCCAAGTGGTCATGGCGTGAGACAGTTCGGAGCCGCGGAACAGGATGCCAAGCAGCGCCTGCCCCATCGGGATGACCACGCCTGCACCGGCGCCCATGATTGCCCGCGAGACGAGCAGCATCGGAACATTTCCTGCCATAAGGCCGATCGCGGATGCGATAACGAACATGCCCAATCCGGCAAGCATGGTTCTCAGATGGCCGAGCCGGTCGCCAAGGAATCCGGCCAGCAGGACCACGGCGGCGAACGCGAGATTGTAGCTGGAGACGACCCACTGCTGTTCCGCCGTGCCTGCCTCGAACGATTCGGCGATATTCGGCAGCGCCACGTTGAACGCGGTGGTATTGACCATCATCACCAGTTCTGCCGCGCATAGGCAGATCAGGGAGCGGTTCAGGTTCCTCCCGCTCGTGTCATCCATAGCTTAACCTCTCTAAGATACTGATAAGTTTCTTATGAATTATGGATGATTATAGCCATCCGCAAATAAGAAACGCCATGGTATCTTGTAGAATGGCGATGTGAACAGTCACCAAATGCAACGCCCGCGCAACTATGAAGATGAACCGATGGAAGCGGATACCGTGCCGAAGCAGACGCGTCGCCGGGGCAAAGCCTTGGAGACGGCCATTCTGGAGGCCGCATGGGAGCAACTGGCCACATGTAGCGCCGAAGAGTTCACCTTCGACAATGTGGCCGCCCGGGCGCATACCAGCAAACCAGTGCTGTACCGCCGATGGCCGAATCGCACGGAACTGTTCGTGGCCGCGGTGAAACGGCATCGAGGTCTCGCCGCCATCGAGCGACCGAACACCGGCACGCTCAGAGGCGACGTCATCTCCATCCTCATGCAGCTCAATCGCAAACAGTCCGACGCGGTGATGGTGCTGGCCAAGTTCGGCGTCTACGCCAACTGGCTCGGTGTAAGCGCGCACGAATTGTATGAGCGCACGATGATGAGCGATCGGCCTAGCATCGCAATGGCCGTCGAAAACGCGCGGGCGCGCGGTGACATCACGTGTGAGCTGCCGGAATCACTGCTACGCATGCCCGGAGAGCTTGGCCGGGCTACCATCCTGCGTGACATGCGTCCCCTATCCGAAGCGGACGTCATCGCCACGGTCGATGAGTTGTTCCTTCCTCTCGTCGACTATTACGAGCATCAGGCGGGAGGCGCCGCCGGCATGTGATGCATCATGGGGTCAGGTTCATGGCAGATGATGACGTCGAAATGAAAAGAACCTTCCGGGTTGCGCACTGTAAGGAGGCGTGGAAGGCTGCTGTTGATATTGAGGCTAACATCCGGTCCTGACCGGTGGCGAGTCAAGGTCATATCGCGCTGCTGCGGTGCTGGGATGGCCACAATGCTGTGCGCGGCATGAATCCGGGCTATTGCCGGCAAAAAATGCGATGCAGCTCGGCGATGCGGTCGAGTTCAAGTTCTCCCCAACGTCTAAGAGATTGCCGGGTAGTGCTGAGGGTCTTGGAATGTGGTTCCAGGGCCCTCAACTATACTGGGGACAGTCGTTCGTGCAAGGGTCGCGATGAAAACCGGTTGAGTCGAGATTATCGAAAGGATCGATCATGGCGAGTTATGTGCTGCGGCTCTATGACAATCCGTTGCTCCGGTTCGATGCGTCGTATGGCGAGGGTCTGTTGGCGGGCAAGATCGAGGCGCATGTCCGCTGGTTCGATGAGTCGAAGCGGACGTTGCTGCCGTTCCCGTTGGCTCCGGATCCCGATGGTACGAAGCTCACCACTTGGCTTGAGCGGCGTACGATCCCGAAGAATCGTGAGTTCGCCGCTCAGATTCTCGCGCAGGCGGGGCTGAACATTTCGGATACGCTGGGCATCATCGATTTGTGCAAGGGGTTGTCGGTCAACGATTCGTTCTGGGTGGAGCGCGAGGGCGAGAACCTCAGGTTCGCGGACATCAACCTGTACGATAATCCGTTGGACGAGACGCTCGCCATCGTGGCCTACACTGGGTATACGCCGAGGGAGAAGCATGCGATTGGTTTGTCGAGCGAGTGGACGACGGACGGCCAGTTCCCGAAGGCGTGGCGGCATACGGAGTGTGGACTGGAACTGTGGAAGGCGGGTTCCGAGGGGTATGCGAATGCCGGATTGGAACCGTATTCCGAGTATCTTGCCTCTCAGTTGGCGCGCAAGATTGGTGTGGATGCGGTTGATTACCGTATCGCCCGTTGGAAGGGCAGGCTCGCGTCGGTGTGCGGTTCGATGAACACGAAGGACGTGTCGTTCGTGCCGTTCTATGCGGCGACGCAGCTTGCGTCGTTCCCGGAGATCCTTGCCGCTGCGCGTGCCGTGTCCGAGGAATCGTTCGAGGCGATGCGCACGATGTTGGTGTTCGACGCGCTCATCGTCAATCAGGACCGTCACGCCAACAACCACGGGTTCCTGCGCGACAACCGTACCGGCCGGATCTTGGGGCCGGCTCCGTTGTTCGATCACAACATGTCGCTGTTCAAGAACGACATGCGCGCCGACTGGGAGTCTGGCACGTGGACGCCAAAGGTATTGGAGGAACGCCAGCCGTCGAACTCGCGTATGACGTTCCGCAACCAGTGCGAGGTCATCATGGGCAACGCGCAGCATGAGATGCTGCGCAAGGCGTTGGACGTCACCTTGGAGAACGACCCGACCTACTCGTTGGAGCAGGGCCGCATCGAGGCGTTGAACGACTACTTGCATGCTGCCGCGCGTTCCCTGCTCGAACTGCCGACAGTCGACGAGTCCCAGTTGGCCGATCAGTTGGATGCGTTGCGCCCGTCGGTCGAACATGCCCCCGTCATCCTCAACGAACGACTCCTGAGGTAAGGCGAGTCGGTCGAGTTCAAGTTCAACGTGAGCAAGAAGTGATTGCTGACTAACCAGTGCTGAGGGCCTTGGAATCTTAGTGGTTCCAAGGCCCTCGATAGGGTTGATGATGCACGATGTCTTCGTGCGTCGAAGTGAAGAACATCGGGCTGAACTGTTCGCCAGATTGCTGCGGGCGATCGGAAGTGGTCGAACGCCTATAGGACGAGGGACGCTTTCAACTGTTCGGAAGCCTGCACCTTCATCGGGCGGGTACCAGTTCGGATGACGAGTCCGGCGTCCAGCAGTTCGCCGACGTATTTCCTCGCGCTCTGCTTGGATAGTTTGAGATGATATGCTGCGTCATCCAATGAAATGTATTTCGCCGAATCGAACAGCTCCTCCTGCATGACGGAATACAGCAGCTCGAAGGCGTTGGCGGAAAGTCCGTGCTCTTCGGCGATACGTTTGCAGATGTCGCCACCTTTGACAAGCCGATCCACCTTGTCTCCTAGTTCGTCAATCAGCTCGTCCTGAGCTTTTTGAATAAAGCCGAGCATCATATTTACAAAGAACGTGAGCTCGCCGCAGTTCAGTTTGTCCTCGGCCTCGGTGAACGCCTTGTAATAGGCGTTCTTGTTCTCGGCTATGGTTCTGGACAGGGAGAGCACGGTCGGCATGGTCAGATCGTGATTCAAGTAGAGAGCCAGCAGGTAGCGTCCTGTACGACCGTTGCCGTCGTAGAACGGATGCACGTATTCGAACAGGAAATGCGACATGATCACAGCCTGCAGGCGTGGTATCGATGCCGATTCCGCCAGGTGGATCATGTCGGTCAGCAATGCGCTGATGGTTCCTTCGCCTTTGACGCCGTTATGTATCGGTAGCCCGTGCGGGCCGAGCACTTCCACATCATCTTTCCGAAAAAGATCGCCATCCGGTCGGTACTGTTCTTCGATTTCATCCAGCGCCACCTTGTCGTAAATGGCGCGTATATCGGCTATCTCAGCGGGGAGTGAGGAATCCTGGTCGGTGAGGTTCAGATAGAGTTTTGCGAATTCGCTGAACCGTGCTTTGGATTCGTCTCCTTCCCTCAGTGATTTCTCCGCAGCTTCGACTGCGCGTACTGTCTCCTTGCGTGTACTGCGCACGCCCTCCATCTCGTTGGTGGCAAACAGTTCCTCGCTGATGGAACGTCTGATCCAATCCCAGCGCATCACACCCGGTATCTGGTTCCACAGTCTTGACACGCGCCTTTCGGCAAGGAGTATGCGTTCGACGATCATGGTCGTTTCCCGTGGCGTGGCGCTGAATAGCTCGCCCAACGGAGTGATAACGCCGGTGCGGAATGTCGATTCGGCTTCGAGACGTTGCCGGGCAAGCAGCTCGTGGTTGTTGTACGAATCGTTCGTTCTATCGGCATGGAAGAGACGTGCTAAACTTCTATATTTCATATCCATGGGAATGATTCGCTCCTATCTGCTGCTTCTAACTTATAGAAACTATAAAATAGAGAATCTGTCTAGTCAATTAGTGGTCTGTTGATAATGATGTATATCAATTAAAGCTTGACTTGCTGCAATGTATCGCAGGCCTGTCTCAAGATGCTCTTGCCGTTCGTGACAACAGCAACAACGAAGGTGCCCTTCCTGTATGCGAGCGCATGATGATGGTAGCGTTGACGATCGTACTGTCGATCCCATAGTCCGGAGGTGAGAATGAGCGAGACGGTCGAGACCGAACGATTGCAGTTGCGCGAGTGGAAGGTTGGTGACGAGGCCGAGGCCGCCGCGCTGTTCAAGTATGCTTCCGACCCGCAGATCGGCCTGCTGTGCGGATGGCCGCCGCACACCAGCGTCGAAGGCAGCATGAACGACATCAAAAACATTCTCGCGGTGGAGAACAACTGGGCCATCACCGTCAAGGACAACGGCGACGAGCCGGTCGGCAGCATCGCGCTCAAACCGGTCGACCATTACGCCATCGATCCGGTCGAATCGGATGCCGGGCTCAAGACGCGCTACGGCAAGTACCTCGGCGACAACGCGCTGGAACTCGGGTACTGGATCGGCCGCCCGTTCTGGGGACGCGGCTACATGCCCGAGGCGCTGAACGCTGTGCTTGATTACGCGTTCGATACGTTGCATAAGGACGCCGTGTGGGGCGGGCACTACGTGGAGAACACGCAGTCCGGCCGCGTGATGGCCAAGTGCGGCATGAACACCGTCTTCACGGCGGAACACGACTATTTTCCGCTCATCGACGCCTACCACGACCATATGCTCCGCATCATCACGGCGGACGAATGGCGATCGAGGCGTATGGCTGCCCAATAAGCCGTGAAGCCGCCGTTTCCGTGGCATATACTCGTTGACGGAGTTGTTGTCGTGCGCACGGTTATGCGTGCGGGTAGAGGAGAGATCTGCCCATGAAGAAGAGTCTGCTGGCGATCGCCGCGGGGGCGTTCGTGCTCGGCGCCGCCGAATTCGTGATGATGGGCATCCTGCCGCAGACGGCGGCGGCCATGGCGGTGTCCATTCCGACCGCCGGCCATTTCATCTCCGCATACGCCATCGGCGTGTGCTTCGGCGTGACCATGCTGGTGTTCGGCCGCAAGACCAGCCCGAAGCATCTGGTGATCCTCTTCATGGCGCTCGCGCTCGCCGGCAACGCGCTGAGCGCGGCCGCGCCGAACGCCATGGTGCTCGTCGTCGCCCGCTTCATCGCCGGACTTCCCCATGGCGCGTTCTTCGGCACCGGCACCGTGATCGCCAAGGCGCTCGCCGACAAGGGCCGCGAAGGCAAGGCGGTGTCCGTGATGGTCACCGGCCAGACGCTGGCCAACATGCTCGGTGTGCCGGCCGGCACCCTCTTGGCCGAATACCTCGACTGGCGTCTGGCGTTCGTCATCCTCGCTCTCGGCGCCGGCGTCACCATCGCGTTGACCGTGGCGTGGATGCCGCTGATTCCGGCCGTGCCGGACGCCGGGCTCGCCGGCCAGTTCCGCTTCCTCGCCAAACCCGGCCCGTGGCTGGTGCTGGGCGCCGTGTTCGTCGGCAATTCCGGCGTGTTCTGCTGGTGGAGCTACGTGTCGCCGTGGCTGCAGAAGACCGGCGGCTATGATTCGCGGCTCATCCCGCTGCTGATGATGCTCGCCGGATTCGGCATGGTGGTCGGCGGCCTTGCCGGCGGCCACCTGGCCGACCGCTGGCTGCACTCCGTGACCGCCGCGGTGGGCCAGTCGATCTCCGCCGTCGGCCTGCTGCTGGTCTTCGTGACGCCCGGCAATCCGGCGACGTGCGCGCTGCTGACCTTCTGGATCGCGTTCGGACTGTTCTTCATCAACGGTCCGCAGATGCTGCTCATGGCCGAGGCCGGCAAGGGCGGCGGCGAGCTCATCGGCGGCGCCGCGGTGCAGATCGCCTTCAACGGCGGCAACGCCGTCGGCTCGCTCGTCGGCGGCATGGCGTTGAACCTGTCCGGCATGGACTATCACGTCATCGGCCTGGCCGGCATGCCGTTCACCGTGGTTGCGGTGCTGCTGCTGACGGCGTTTGCGCTGCGGTTTGAACGTCGCAGCGCGCGGTGACCGCATCCGCAGGTCGGCCGGCGCGGCGATGCTGTTCTTCTGACTGGACCGACAGTCGTCGATAATTGCGGTCCGATGTTCGCCGATTGCCGCATCTTCCGTAAATCGCCGTCGCGGCGCGCGGCCGGCACGTACAATGATTGCGATCCGTGCCGGCCGTTCGGTTTCCTGCGAGGACGGGCCGGACGCGGGAGTCGGACGACCGACCCGTCAGGGAAAGGCAGGCAGCATATGGCAGAACAGACGATGATCACGCTCAACAACGGCACGGTCATCCCGCAGATCGGACTTGGCGTGTTCCGCACGCCGGACGGCGAGACCACGGTGAACGCGGTGCGTGCCGCGCTCGAGGCGGGATACCGGCATATCGACACGGCGATGATCTACCGTAACGAATCGTCGGTCGGCGAAGGCGTGAGGCAGTCCGGCATCGCGCGCGAGGACGTCTTCGTGACGACGAAGCTGTGGAACGACGACATCCGCGCGCACCGCGCCAAGGCCGCGTTCGACGAAAGCCTCGAACGGCTCGGCTTCGACTACGTCGACCTGTACCTGATCCACTGGCCGGCGGACGGCTGGCAGCAGGCGTGGGACGATCTGCAGGAGATCGCCGCGTCCGGCCGTGCCAAGGCGATCGGCGTGAGCAACTTCCACCAGCATCACATCAACGAGTTGCTCGCGAACAGCGACGTCGTGCCGGCCGTCGACCAGATCGAATCGTCGCCGCAGTTCACCAACCAGGAACTCGTCGACTTCGTGCACGGCCACGGCATGGCCGCGGAGGCGTGGAGCCCGCTCGGCGGCACCGGCGGCAACCTGCTCTCCTCGCCGCTGCTGGCCGAGATCGGCGCCAAATACGGCAAGTCGGCCGCGCAGATCGTGATTCGCTGGCACATTCAGCGCGGCATGGTCGTGCTGCCCAAGTCGGTGCATGCCGAACGCATCCGCCAGAACATCGACGTGTTCGACTTCGCGCTGACGGACGAGGACATGGCCGCGATCAACACGCTGAGCACCGGCCACCGCAACAGCGCGGACCCGGACAACTTCGATTTCTGAGCATTGTTCCGTCGCGCATCACTGCGTGACCGGTGAGTGCAGGGGTTGCGTCGTTCGGGCGAGTCGCATTCGATTCGCCCGAACGCCCCTCACGCGGCGGTATGGGGGCGTGCCGCGCGGCCGGGGATCACGGCCGAAATGGGCGAAGAGGCCCCTGCATGCGGTTCCTGTGCCATAATCGGCGGTATGAGAATCGTGATTCAACGCGTATCGCAGGCAAGCGTCGACGTCGTCAACGAGTTGGGGACGCTTGATCCCACGTTCGAAGCGCAGCAGATCGGCCCCGGATACATGATCCTGGTGGGTGTTTCCGATGCGGATGGCGATGCGGAGGTCGCATGGCTTGCGCACAAGGTGCTCAACCTGCGCGTGTTCGAGGACGAACAGGGCAAGATGAACCGCTCCATCCAGGACATCGGCGGTGAGATCCTCTCGATCTCGCAGTTCACGCTGTACGCGGACGTGCACAAAGGCAACCGGCCGAGCTTCATCCGCGCCGGCAAGCCCGAACATGCCGACATGACGTGGATCAAGTTCAACGAGGCGCTGCGCTCCGGGGGAGTGCCGGTGCGGGAGGGCCGGTTCGGCGCGCACATGCGCGTCGGCCTCGTCAACGACGGTCCGGTCACGATCGTCGTCGACACGGACGTGGACATGCCGCACAAGGCGTGACGGCGACGTCTTCGGCACTTGGCGCGAATTCACGTAATCGATCATATGTTCGATTAACTTCGACACGCAGATCGAACGAACGTTCGATTGTTTGATATGCTGATACGACCGGGCTGTCAGGCCCGCAGAAAGGATGGTCATCATGGGTGATGCAGTCGGCGAACAGAACGGAACGCAGCAGACGGCGGTCGGAGCGGGGCAGAAGCCCGCGCCGAAGCTGCCCGAACCGTACGAGAAGACCACATGGCACAGCATCGCGATCGACGGCCGCGAGCTGCGGTACAACGCCACCGTCGGCACGATCCTCATCGACTCCGGCAAGGTCAAGCCCGCGGCCAGCATCTTCTTCACCGCGTTCAACCTGGCCGACGACTCCGGCGAGACCGATCCTGCCCGTCCGGTCACGTTCATCTTCAACGGCGGTCCAGGCTCGTCGACCACGTTCCTGCTCATGGGCTCCATCGCGCCCAAACGCATCGACGTACCCGACGCGGCCCCCGTGCCCGCAGCCCCGTATCACCTGGCCGACAACCCATATACGCTGTTGCCTGATTCCGACCTCGTGTTCATCGACGCCGCCGGCGCCGGCTTCTCCGAAATCCTCGATGCCGCCAAGCCGTCGCTGTGGTCGGTGGACGGCGACGTGGCCGGATTCAGCGCGTTCATCCGCGCCTACCTGAGCAAGTACCATCGCTGGAACTCGCCCAAGTACGTGCTCGGCGAATCCTACGGCACCACGCGCGGCGCGGCGCTCGCATACCGGCTCCAGCAGGACGGCGTCGCGCTCAACGGCCTGACGCTCATCTCCAACATCCTCGACTACGCCTACACATACGACACCTCCGACCAGTACTACATCGGCTACTTCCCGACCTTCGCGTCCGTCGCCAAATACCATGGCCGCGCCGCCTCGGAGACGCAGACCGCCGAGCACCTGCAGCAGGCCCGCGCGTTCGCCAACGGGCCGCTGCGCCTCGCGCTCGCCGCCGGGGCCTCGCTCGACGAAGACACCAAGCGACGCGTCGCCGAACGATACGCCGAGCTGACCGGACTGGACGCACAATACGTCTACGATTCCGACCTGCGCGTCGTGGACATGCGATTCCGCAAGGAACTGCTGAGGGGCGAGGAGAAGATCGTCGGCCGGTACGACGGCCGTGTGGCCGGCTACGATCTCGACCGCGTCAAGGACGAGGAGACGTTCGTGGTCGACGACGCCTTCCTCGACCCGGCATACTCGAGCCTGTGCAACGCCTACCTGCGCGACGAGCTCGGTTGGGACCGTACACCGGAACGCCGCGGATTCGCCGACTTCGACTGGAGCGCCACCGAACCGGGCAAGGGCTGGACCTGGTGGCACCACCAGCCGGAAGGCACCAAGTCCTCATGGGGCGGCAACATCCCGTTCCCGAACGTGCTGCCCGACCTTGCCGCGGCCATCGCGCATCAGCCCACGCTCAAGGTGCTCGTCGGCAACGGCATCTACGACCTGTGCACACCGTTCTTCCAGACCGAATACGACATCGACCATCTCGGCCTGCCCAAGCCGCTGCGCGGCAACATCGCCTTCACCTACTATCCGGCGGGCCACATGCTCTACTCGTGCGAGGCGAGCCTAGCCAAGTTCTGCAACGATCTCAAGCGCTTCTACAACGCGGACGTCAGCGGGCTGGCCGACATCGACGAGCGCCCGGCGCAGCCGGCGCAGGACATCCGGTTGTAGGACGCGCACGTCATATGCATGACGCACGTGGCGTGACGGACAAGTGACATGGCATGTGCGGGAAATGCGACGATGACGCGTCCATCATCGCATTTCCCGGCCGTCTGCGGCATGATGGGGCGAATACGGACCGCAGGCGGGTACCCGCGGCGGCAACACGCAAGAAGGGAACCAACCAATGGACACCAACTTTGACCTGTCGAAACTGGATCTGTCGAACGTCGACCTGTCCAAGCTCGACCTGTCCTTCATCGACAGGATCGTGCTGTGGTACGGCACCCTGCCGGATTCCGTGCGCACGCTGATCACCGTCGCCGTCGGCGGCGCGGTCGCCTACGTGGTGTTCCGCATCGTCATCAAGATCATCAAGGGCATGATCGGCGCGGCCGTCGCAGCCGTGCTCGCCTTCCTGCTCACCACCGTGCCCGGCAACATGCTGCTGTCGCAGGCGTTCGACCGGGTCGAACAGCAGATCTCCACCAGCCTGTCGTCCAACCAGTAGATACCGGCAGACAGACCGGGCAAATACCGACACCGTTCACGAAAGGGAACCACATCATGGATCAGCAGCAGTACGTGTGCGCCAAATGCGGATGCCGCAGCTACGTCAGCGACCAGTTCCAGGCCACCGGAGGCAATCTGGCCAAGCTCTTCGACGTGCAGAACAAGAAGTTCATCACCATCAGCTGCAGCCAGTGCGGATTCACCGAACTGTACCGGGCCCAGACCAGCACCGGCATGAACGTCCTCGACTTCCTCATCGGAGGCTGATCGCGGTCGCATCCGGCGATTGCCGCAGGCAACGCGGTATCATCGCTCGTAGCAGGCAAGTCAAGGGAAGAGGCCACCGATGAACATCACGCATGCGCTCACGTCGATCAACCCGCAGTCCAAGGAGCCATTGTTCCTGCTGCTGCACGGATGGGGCTCCAACGAGCATGATCTGCCGGGTCTGCTCGCGTACTGCGCGCCGGGTGGCGACTACGCGTCGCTGCGCGCACCCATCGAATACGGCATGGGATACACGTGGTTCGGCAAGTGGGAGTACGACGGCGTGCCCACCGGCGAATCGCTCGACGAACAGGCGAGGGTCGCCGGTGATGCTATCGCCGCGTGGGTGAAGGCCAACGTTCCCGCGGAGCGGAAAATCGTCGTCATGGGCTTTTCCCAAGGAGGACTGCTCGCCGGCGAAATGCTGAGGCTCGATCCGGAACGGTACGCCGCCGCGGTGAGCTTCTCCGGCTTCCTCGCACACGGCGCGCTGCCCGGCGACGAGCGTCTGGCCGAGCTCCGCACGCCCATGTTCTACGGACACGGTTCCGCCGACGACATCTTCCCGGCCGAAGAGGTGCGTGACATGTCCGCGTTCTATCAGGCCCACGCCACGCTGACGGAAAAGGTCTACCCGGGCATGACCCACAGCATCTGCATGGAGGAGATGCGCGACGTGGCCGCCTTCCTCACCGACAACGGGCTGACGCGTCCGCGTATCTGGTAGGCCGCGCATTCGGCAACGGACAGGAACGGATCATGGTCGGACTCCGGAACCCCGCGCACCGGACCGGTGACGCGCAACGGCGGGAGTCGGGCCGTGCAGGAGAACTGGGAGAGCGCATGGCGATGCACGTGGACGAGAATACGCTGGTGTCGGTCATCGTGCCGGTGTACAAGGTGGAACGCTATCTTGACGAATGCGTGGCCGGCATCGTCGGCCAGACGCACCGCAGGCTCGAGATCCTGCTTGTGGACGACGGTTCCCCGGACGGCTGCCCCGCCATGTGCGACGCATGGGCGGCGAAGGACGATCGCATCCGCGTCATCCACAAGACGAACGGCGGGCTGTCCGACGCGCGCAACGCCGGACTCGCGCAGGCCACCGGCGAATGCATCTACTTCGTCGACTCCGACGACGCCGTCGCCCCGCAGCTCATTGAGCATTGTCTCGCCGCGATGCGCGAACACGATGCGGACCTCGTCATGTTCCAATTCGACACGATCTCCGAAAACGGCGCGCCGCTGATCTCCGATTACAAACACAACGACTTCGACCAGGTCATGGTCATGACCCCGGTCGAAGGCATCAAGGCCCAGCTCAAAGCCGACATCGACGGCTACTTCTGGTCGTTCCTCGCCGCCGCGCCCATCTACAAGGATCATGCCTTCTCCTTCCCGGTCGGGCGCAAGATCGAGGACATGGCGCGCATCTGCAACGTCATCGGCGAATCACGACGCATCGTGCGCATCCCCGAAGTGCTCTATCATTACCGGTTGCGCGGGGGATCGATCACCAGCGCATGGTCGCCGCAGCTCATGCGCGACTGGATGAAGGCGGCCGACGACCGCGAGACCTACATCCTCGAACGATATCCCGAACTCAAGGGATTCATGCGGCTGCAGCAGCTGACCTTCTTCGCGAACCTCGATTACGAGACGATCCGCCAGACCGTCACCGCCAGCCTCAACATCGACCCGGAGGACGCCGACGAAATGCGTCGTCGGATCGACCGGCTGCGCAGGGACATCGCCGACGACCACGACGAGGTCCCCGAATCCACGCGTTCGCTGCTCGAATTGCTCAAGGACTCCGTGGACGACGCCGTCGACGACTTCCGCGAGATGCGCGACGATTGGAAGCGCATCGGCCGCGGCTGGAAAGAATATATGCACGAACGTACCGAGAAGACCGGTCGGGACCAGTCCGGACATGAGAAAGGCGGCCGTGACAGGACCGGGTTCGCCGGTGGATTCGGCCGGATCGGCAGGGCCGTGCAGGAGGATGCGAACGGCCGGCCGGCGATCCGGAACGTGGCAAAGGACGACGATGCGCGCGTTTGATTTCGACGGCACGATCTACGACGGCGAAAGCCTGTTCGACCTCTACCTGTACAGCGCCAGACATGACCCGAAGGTGTTCCGACATATCGCGCCCGTATTGCGCTATGCGATCAAATACAAGCTCGGACGGGCCACGCTCGAGCAGATGGAGTACGGCGTGGGACGCATCGCCCGCAAATACCTGCGCGACCTGTCCGAGTCGCGCAGGGTGAACGACCTGTGCGGCGACCGTCTCGACGTGGTGCTCGACGACGTCGCGCACCTTGCCGACGAGCCGGAGGCGATCGGGACGCCGCAGCCGTCCGGCGACGAGGTTCCGCGCCCCGCATCCGGCGGTCTCGACGGTCTGGTCCGCTCGTTCTGGGACCGCAACATGCGCCGCATCAAACCGTGGTATCGGCCGCAGCCGGACGACGTGATCGTCACCGCCTCGTTCGACGTGACCGTGGGGGAGGCATGCCGCAGACTCGGCCTGTCCCGTTTGGTCGCCTCGACGATCGACCCGTCGAGCATGGAGGTCACCTACCTGAACTTCAATACGAACAAGCCGAAACGGTTCCGCGAACTGTTCGGCGACGAACCGATCGACGAATTCTATACGGACAGCCGCTTCGACCAGCCCATGATCGACATCGCGCGCCACGCGTTCATGGTCAAGGGCGACCGCATCACCCAGATCAAATAGCCAAGCCGTCGGACGGCGCCGCGATCATGCGACGGCATCGGGCGTGCCTTGTCCGTCGTTTTGTTATCGTAGCGTTCCGTGAACAAGCAGTCGAATGGGCAGAACGGCAACGGACAAGGACGGTCAGACGTGCGACAGCGGGAGGGAATCAGGGTTTCCCCGTCGTTGGCCCGGCTCATGCTGGTGGTCAACGCCGCCGTGTGGGGCTCCGGATACACGATCCTCAAGCACGTCCAGCAGACCATTCCCACCCAGTGGATGATGGTGCTGCGCATGGGTTCGGCCGCCATCATCCTCGGCATCGTGTTCCTGCCGCATCTGCGTCGCATCGGCCTGCGACGCTACGTGATCCCCGGCATCCTGCTTGCGCTCTCGTTCTGGCTCGGCTACATCTTCCAACTGTGGGGCCTGTCGCTCACGGCCCCCGGACGCAACGCGTTCCTGACCGACACGTACTGCGTGATGGTGCCGTTCCTCATCTGGGCGCTCACCAAACGTAGACCGACATGGCAGCACATCGTCGCCACGTTCGTATGCGTGGTCGGCATCGGCTTCGTCTCGCTCAGCGGCGGCGGGGGAGCGGAACTGCTGCACATGAGCTTCGGCGACGGCATCACCATCGTCGGCGCGTTCTTCTTCGCGCTCAACCTCGTCACCGTCGGCATGCTCGGACGCCGCTATGACGCGACGGGGCTCATGTTCATGGAATTCGTGTTCACCGCCGTTCTCTTCCTCGCCGGCGCCGTGCCGGTCGAAGGCGCGCCCCAGGCCGGCTGGCTGCGCTGGGACCTCATCGCCGGCCTCGCGTATCTCGTGATCGGATCGACCATCGTCGCGCAGCTGTTCCAGACCATCGCCGTGCAGCACCTGCCCACCGCGCAGGCATCCATCATCCTGAGCACGGAAAGCGTGTTCGGCGTGCTCGTCTCCGTGCTCTTCTACGGCGAAGTCCTCACCGCGCAGTCCGTGACCGGCTTCGTGCTCATCTTCTGCGCGATCATCCTGTCCGAGGTCGCCTTGCCCAGTCCATTCCGCCGGCACCGCAGGAACGCAGAGCGGGACGCGCTCGACGGCGCGGGCAAGGAGGCGACGCATGGACCAGATCGCCAGTGAAGCGAAACTGCGGTATCTCGACTTCATCTCGCGCGAGGACCGCATCCGCCACCACCGCTACGTCGAGGAGATGAAACAGTACGATCTCATGCGCTCCGGCGACGGCGCGGCCATCGCCGAAAGCGCGCGACTGTGGGACTCGGGCCTGTACGGCCACCTGTCCGACGATCCGGTGCGCAACGCGAAATACCGGTTCGTCACGTCGATCACGCTCGCCACGCGCTTCGCGATCGAAGGCGGCATGGACGAGGAGGACGCCTACAACGCATCCGACCTGTACATCCAGGACATGGACCGGTGCAAGGACGCCAACGACGTGCGCCGACTGCACACCGACATGATGACGTTCTTCACGTGGGCCATGGCCGACATGCAGAAGTCCGAAATCCACTCCAAGGCCGTGGCCGAAACCATGGACTTCATCCACTACCATCTGCACGAGCGGATCACCGTCGAACGCCTCGCCGAGCACGCCGGGCTCAACCCCACGTACCTGTCCGAACTGTTCTCTCGCGAAACGGGCACGCCGATATCGAAGTACGTGACGGCCAAGCGCATGGAGGCGGCCGAGAACATGCTCAAGTACTCCGACTATTCGCTCGGCGAGATCGCGCAGATCCTCGCCTATCGTTCGCAAAGCCACTTCACCAAGGTGTTCCGCGAGCATGCCGGCATGACGCCCGGCCAATACCGGCGCAAGTATGCGCAGACCGGCATCTGGCCCGAGTAGCGCCGTCGGGAGCCGACGGCGTGCGCTCGCGTGCGGCGGCGGACTGCGCATGCGGCGGCATACGGTGACGTGCGACTGTACGTTCGGTGAATTCTTCCCGCGGCGGACGGATTCGCCCGTACGGCAACGTTGCCGTACGATACGGTAAGACAACGAGGTACGATCCGAAAAGAGGAACACGGCTATGGGAATGCCGCTTGATTTGTATGTGATCCGACATGGAGAGTCGGAGGCGAACGTGATCATCAGCGCCGGCGAGCAGGGCGACAACTCGCTGTACACGCAGGACAACGTCACCGTGCCCGACCGTTCGTGGCGACTCACCGCCACCGGCCGCAAGCAGGCCGACTGCATCGGCCGTTGGCTCGTCGACCAGCAGCAGCTGTTCGACCGCTATCTCGTCTCGCCGTTCGTGCGCACGCGCGAGACCGCCGCCACGATGGCGCTGCCCAAGGCGAAATGGGAGGAGACGCGCGTGCTGCGTGAACGCTCGTGGGGCGAGATCAACACGATCACCAAGGACGACTTCCGCAGCAACTACCCGCGCAACTGGATGTTCAAGAACACCGACCCGCTGTACTGGCGCCCGCCGGCGGGCGAGTCGATCGCCGACGTGGCCGAGAACCGCGTCCACAACCTGCTCACGTCGCTCGACCGCAAGTCCGACGCGCAGTCGGTGGTGATGGTCAGCCACGGCGACCTGATGCTCGCGCTGATGCTCGTGCTCGAGGACCTGTCGGACGAGGAGTTCATGCACCGCGCCGCGTCGCCCGAATGGCAGATCACGAACTGCACGTGCCTGCACTATTCGCGGCGCGACCCGGCGACCGGACGTACGTACAAGCGGTTCCGCTGGGAGCAGACCGCGCGTCCGATGCTGAACGAGGAGACCGGCAAATGGGAGGTCCAGGTGACCGACTGGCGTTCGTTCAAGAAACCGACGCTGTCCAACGGCGACTTGGTGGACGTGGTGCACGCCGTCGACCCGCACCTGTGAGGCCGCAGGGCCTCGCCCATGCCCGGAAATGTGAAGTACCGGTGAACAGGCTACAATGGCTCACGATGTGCGGGCGCATGATGTGAAGCGCCCGCTCGGAGAGAACCGAAGGAGTTCACCTATGAAGAACCTGTTCACCTGGGCGCTGCACGGCGACGGCAAGACGCTCGCCCCCGGCGAGGTCGTCGAACCCGACGAGCGCCTGACCTGGCCGCGCACCGCCGGCATCGGCGCGCAGCACGTCGTCGCCATGTTCGGCGCGACCTTCCTCGTGCCGATCCTCACCGGCTTCGACCCGTCGACCACGCTGTTCTTCACCGCGCTGTCGACCGCCCTGTTCCTGCTCATCAACAGGAACGTGCTGCCGAGCTATCTCGGCTCCTCGTTCGGCTTCATCGCGCCGATCACCGCCGTCACCACCGCGAACAAGGGCATCGCGGTCGCCAGCTTCGGCATCATGGTCACCGGCCTGCTGCTCGCGCTCGTCGGCGTGGCCGTGCACTACGCCGGCTCCAAGTGGATCGACATCATCATGCCGCCGGTCGTCAACGGCGCCATCGTCGCGATCATCGGCTTCAACCTGGCCCCCAGCGTGTGGAACAACTTCAAGGCCGCGCCCGACACCGCGCTCGTCACGCTGGTCGCCGTGCTGCTGGTCGCCGTGCTGTTCAAGGGCCTTGCCGGCCGACTCAACATCCTGCTCGGCGTGATCATCGGCTACGCGTACGCGTGCGTGCGCGGCCAGGTCGACTTCTCCGCGATCGGCAAGGCCGCGTGGATCGGCTTCCCGCAGTTCCACACGCCGCAGATCGACTTCTCGATCCTGCCGATGTTCCTGCCGGTCGTGCTCGTGCTCGTCGCCGAGAACGTCGGCCACGTCAAGTCCGTCGCGCAGATGACCGGCCGCGACTACGACAACCAGATGGGCACCGCCCTGTTCGCCGACGGTCTCGGCACCGCGATCGCCGGCTTCGGCGGCGGCTCCGGCACCACCACGTACGGCGAGAACATCGGCGTGATGGCCGCCACCAAGGTCTACTCGACCGCCGCCTACTGGTGCGCGGCCGGCTTCGCCCTGCTGCTGAGCCTGTGCCCGAAGTTCGGCGCG
Source organism: Bifidobacterium amazonense (assembly GCF_018555435.2). Lineage (GTDB taxonomy): Bacteria > Actinomycetota > Actinomycetes > Actinomycetales > Bifidobacteriaceae > Bifidobacterium > Bifidobacterium amazonense. The sequence continues at coordinate 37,038 of NZ_JAFEJT020000012.1, read as the reverse complement.
ATCATCAACACCATCCCCGCCGGCGTGCTCGGCGGCGTGACCACGCTGCTCTACGGCATGATCGGCATGATGGGCATCCGCATCTGGGTCGAGAACAAGGTCAACTTCGACAAGCCGCTCAACATCATGGTCGCGGCTATCGTCATGATCATCGCCATCGGCCAGTTCGAGTTCGCGTTCAGCGGCATCCAGTTCAACGGCATCGCCATCGGCACGATCGTGATCCTCGTCGCCTACCACGGCCTCAAGGCCATCGGCAAGGCCACCGGCACCATCGACAGGAACGATCCGGACATCCTGTAGTCCCGGTCGGCCCGGCTTCAATGGCCGGGGCCGAGCCATACCGGCGTCATACAAGGCTTCCCTCGCATGAGGGAAGCCTTTTTCGTTTACCTCGACCGTTCACGGAACGCCCCGGGCGTCACGCCGACGCGCCGGCGGAACACGTTGACAAAATAGCTGGCCGTGGAGAACCCGCACGCCCGCGCGATCTCCGCGACCGACCCGTTGGTCTCGCGCAGCAGCCTGCGTGCCTCCTCGACGCGCCGTTCGGTCAGATATTCGTTCGGCGTGCGTCCCACGTACTTGCGGAACAGGATGCAGCATTGGCTGCGGCTGACGTCCCCGGCCGCCGCGACGTCGTCCAGTCCGAGCGGGTCACGGAACCGGCTCTGGATGATGCCTGTCATATTCAGCACGCTCATGCGGTTGCGCTGTTCGATGGACGCGGCCTCGTCCGGCTCGCCGTCGTTCGGCCGGAACCGGTCGAGCACCATGTCGCACAGGTCGATCGCCGCGGCCACCGCCGGCAGCGGCGACATGTCGACGCCGTTCTCCATGCCCCGCACGCCGCCTCCCGGCGACAGTCGCACCACCCGTTCGATGCCCATCATCACGTCCCGCTGCCAGTCGACGCCCGGCCTCAGGAGCAGACAGTCATCCATGTGCTGCGCGAACGCCCGTTCGCAGCGGGCCGTCACCGACGGCGTCAGATGTTCGAACAGCGTGGGGCTGATCACCGTGCACGAGAACCGCACGTCCTGCTTCGAGGGGGAGAAGCCGTAGTGCAGCCGGCTGGAGTTGATCACCACGCCCTCGCCGGGATGCAGCACCGTGACCCGGCCGTTGACGAAATGGTGCAGGTCGCCGCTGATCACATGGATGAACTCGAGATCGCGATGCCAGTGACACGGGCACCGGCAGTCGGGGAAGATCGACAGCGGGTCGCAGCGTGCGTATATCGGCAGTTCGGGGATGTTGTATTCGATGCGCTCCGACAGATCGGAGAGCACGGTGATCCTCTTTGTCGGGTGCATAGGATCCTCCCATCGTCACAATCTACTATTTTGATATTACCGTGGAGAGAACCGCAATGAGGCGGCCGGTGTCACGATTGGTGAGGATCTATGATGAAACCATCTTCCAGCTGCAGAGGAAGAACGCAAACAGCATCAATGCCGAAGCGATGATATGAACGATCCCGCCATATCGGGCATCTTCGGAAGACAACGACGATATTTCCAAGGAGTGATTGCGATGCGTAACCATGCACTGAAGAACGATTCCATGACCGCCCGTCTGTTCGCCGAGGGCAACCGCCTGCTCGACCGGTTCTTCTCCGAATGCCGGGCATGGGTGGCCCGTCAGCTCGTCCAGCCGGACGAGGAGAACTGGTGGGCGATGTGGTATCCGAAGAACGCCGCGCAGATCGCGTGACCGCTTCACGGACCGCTTCGCTGATCCCGTGACGGCATCGTGGCCGCACGGCATGCGGCGTCGATGCTCGGTGCACTGTCGGGCGAAACGCGGGTCTAACCGGTTCGATATGCTGTCCGTGACCTTCGCCGCGCATCGCGGCGACCGCTTCACAATACGCAAGGACGCAAGGAGGCAACATCATGGCAGCATCGGACGGCAAGAAGATCGCGATCGTCACCGGCAGCGCGCTCGGACTCGGCTACGAACTGGCCCGGCAGCTGATCGGCAAGGGCTGGTTCGTCGCCGGCATCGACTTCAACGCCGAACGTCAGGCCGAACTCGCGGATGAATTCCCGGCCGACTCGTATCGCGGCTTCGTCGGCGACGTGTCCGACGAGGCGTTCGTACGCGAGTCGGTCGCCGAGATCGCCGCACTCGGCCATATCGACCTGCTCATCAACAACGCCGGACAGCCGTCGTTCAAGGTGCCGACCGACTATGAGGCCGCCGACGTAGACAAGTGCCTCAAGGGCCTCAAGGGCATGATCTTGTGGTCGGTCGAAACGCTTAAGGCCGACGGCGAACAGGACCTCAAGATCGCGAACGTGATGAGCACCGCCGCCACGCGCGGCAACGCGAACGAATCCGTGTACTGTGCGACCAAGTGGGGCGAGAAGGGCTACACGCAGAGCCTCAAGGCCGCGTACAAGGGCACGAGCGTCAAGATCGTCGGCGTCTACCCGGGCGGCATCGACACGCCGTTCTACCGCGACAGCCACGACTACGTGTCCGAGGAGAAGCAGCACACGTTCATGAACGCGGGCGAACTGGCCGGGGTGATTCTGTTCAACCTCGTCAACGAGGCGAACCTGACGGTCTCCGACATCCTCATCGAACGCAACTACGTGTGAGGCGTGCAGGGCATGTGAGCCGTTGCGCATCGGCAACGGCTCACATGCGTATCGGATCCGGTTCCCGGCAGCAACGGCGAACATCCCCGGGAATCGGAAAAGTATCGGGCATGGGCTACAGTGACTCAGTTTGCGCACCTTGCGCGAGAACCTGAGATGAAAGGCCACCGTGCCCAAGAAATTCGCGAAGAACAATCGTCAGAAGCCCTACCGTTCCGATAAGGGCCATAAGACCGGCAAGCCCGGCAAGACCACCAGGACCGACAAGTCGTTCACCGGCGAGATCGCCGAACCGTTCGCCGTCACCACAACCGCCGTCGACATGGACCCCGTCCCGTTCGCCGAACTCGGCGTGCCCGACCCGTTGCTGCGCGTGCTCGCGGCCGACGGCAAAACCGAAGCGTTCCCCATTCAGGCCGACACGCTGCCGGACTCCCTGCATGGCCGCGACATCCTCGGCCGCGGCCGCACCGGTTCCGGCAAGACGCTCGCCTTCTGCATCCCGCTGGCCGCACGCCTGTGCGAGGCCGCATGGGAACCGGGCATGTCGATGGCCGACTACCGGCGCAACATCAAGGCCGTGCGCGCGTCGCGCCTGGCCGAGCGTACGGCCGGCGACTTCATGCCGCATCCGCGCGGGCTCATCCTCGCGCCGACCCGCGAGCTGGCCAACCAGATCAACGACGTGCTCCAGCCGCTCGCCCAGATGGCCGGCATGACCACCACCACCGTGTACGGCGGCGTCAAGTACAGCCGTCAGATCCGCGACCTCAAATCCGGCGCGGACATCGTCGTCGCCTGTCCGGGCCGACTCGAGGACCTGCTGCGCCAGGAGGCGCTCGTCCTGTCCGACGTGAGCGTCGTCGTGCTCGACGAGGCCGACGAGATGGCCGACATGGGCTTCCTGCCGCCGGTCAAGCGCATCCTCGCGCAGATCCGCCCCGATGCGCAGCACATGCTGTTCTCCGCAACGCTCGACCACGGCATCGACGAGGTCGTGCGCGAGTTCCTGCGTGATCCGAAGGTGCACAGCGTCGCCGAACCGGCCGATGCGGGCGAGACGATGGAACAGCACGTCTTCGAGATCGAGAAGTCCGACAAGAACGACATGGTGCAGACGCTCGCCTCCGGCACCGGCAAGCGCATCCTGTTCACCCGCACCAAGTTCCAGGCGAAGAACCTCGCCAAGAAGCTCACCCAGTCGGGCATTCCCGCCTCCGAGCTGCACGGCAACCTCTCGCAGAACCAGCGCGACCGCAACCTCGCCGCGTTCGAACAGGGCGACGTGAGGGTGATGGTCGCCACCGACGTGGCCGCGCGCGGCATCGACGTGAGCGACGTGGAGCTCGTCGTGCAGGTCGACCCGCCGGAGGACCCCAAGTCGTTCGTGCACCGTTCCGGCCGTACCGCGCGCGCCGGCAAATCCGGCGTGGTGGTCACGCTCGTCGCCCCCGACCAGCGTCGCGAGGCACGGCGCATGCTCAAGGCCGCAGGCATCGCGGTCACGCCGGTCAAGGTGCGCCACGATTCGCCCGAAGTGCTCGAACTGGTGGGGGACCAGGCCGAGCTGGTCGAAGGCTGGAGCCTCGACCAGACACAGCCCGCCGGCAACCCGCGCGACCGCAAGTCGCGTGGACGCGGACGCAACGGCGGCAGGGGAGCGTCCGACAAGGCGTTCGAGCATCTGCCGATGGACCTGACGGATGACGGCGAGTCGGACGAGGAACGCCAGGAGCGCGAGACCCGCGAGATGCACCTGCGCAACGCGGCGAAGAAGGAACGTCGCCGCCGCCGCGCCGCGGAACGTCTGGCGCGTGCGCAGGCCGATACGCAGACCGAGCAGGACGGCACGTCGCGGACCGACGCGTCCGATGCCCGCGCCGATGCCCGGACCGACCGCTCCCGTGGCCGTGTCGACCGCACGCCGAACCGGGCGGAGCGTCGCGCCGGACTGGCCGATCCGGACGCGGAACGCCGCGACTACCTGTTCGAGCATCCCGAAGAGCGCCGCGGCGGCAGGAACCGCCGCAACGGCCGGGACGGATACGACGGGAGTTCGGCCGATCGTGACCGTGACCGTGCCGGTCGTACGGATCGCGAGGACCGTCGCAACCGCCGTTCCGCCGATCGAGAGTCGTACAACTCGCGCAGCCGCACGTCGAAGAACGGTGGCGGCAAGCGCATCCACCGCGCAGACGAGAACCGCATCCTGCACGACGAACGCGGCGAGGCCGCCAAACGCCACGAACGGCGCATGATGGCCAAGTACGGCAATGCGGACGGCCCTCGCCGCCGCCATTCCAAGGTCACGCGCGCCCCGTTCCGCCGCATGGGCCGCTGAGCAGTCCGTCGCCCTTCGGCCACGGCACCTGCAACGACGAGTGGCGGTTTTCTCCCGCTGGGCACTGCCTCAGCGGGAGAAAACCGCCACTCGTCGTATCCATGCGGATGGGTCCCGGCCCGTCTACCGCGCGTCCGCCGTCCGGTACTGGTGCAGCACGGTGAACGAGGTCTTGTAGATCAGGATCATGATGAGCGAATCGGCCATCAGGGTGAGCGCGCTGATCACCGCCAGCACTACGAACTGGTACTTCGCGGCCGTCAGCGGGTCGGCGCCCGCGATCACCTGGCCGGCCATCATGCCCGGGATCAGCACGATGCCGCTCGACGCGAGTTGCGAGATCGTCGGGATCATGCCCAGCTTGACCGACGAGATGATCGACGGCTTGGCCGCCTCGAACGGCGTGGCGCCAAGGCTGAGCATCATCTCGATCTCGTATCGGCGCGCGTCCATGTCGGAGAAGAACCGGCTCATCGCCACCGCGATCGCCGACACCACGTTGCCCAGCAGCATGCCGCTCATGGTCGCCAGCACGGTCGGCGCATACCACGGATGCGGGCGGATCACCATCTCCGTGACCACGCACACCTGCAGGATCACGCTCGCCGTCAACGTCAGGAACACGGACGGCATCACCGAACGCGGAATGTTCGCCACACGCGACATCGTGATCTGCACTGCCGCGAGGATCATCACCGCGATCAGCGCGAACACCAGCCACGGATTGTTCTGCTCGATGACGAACTTGAGGATGTAGCCCATCGCCAGCAGCTGGATGAGCGAGCGGATTGTCGCCCACAGCATCTGCCGGTGCACGCCAAGCCGCATCGCATACGACAGTCCGGCGGCCACGGCCACCAGAATGATCGTGATGATCAGACCCCACACGTCGATGGGGTAGGAGCCTGCCGTCGTGTTCATCGCGTCGCCTCGCCTTCTGTGCGGCCGCCCTCATGAGCCGGCGCGGCCGCGACCTGTCCCGTGATCTCCGTCAGCACGCCCGCCTCGAGATGCAGCGTGCGCGTGGCCCGGCCGTCAGCCGCGCGATGCCGCACGCGCACGATCGCCATGCCCTTCTCGCGCGCCGCGTAGGCGAGGATCTCACCCACCTTGTCCGCATTCTCCTCGTCCAGACCGGCGTCCACCTCGTCGGCGAGCATCACCTTCGGCAGCGTGAGCAGCGTGCGCAGCAGGCACACGCGCGCCTGCTGGCCCACCGACAGATCCTGCGGCGAACGCTCCAGCTCGATGTCCGAGCAGCCCACGTTGTCAAGCGTGCGGCGCAGCGTCGCCTCGTCCGGCCGACGCTCCTCCAGCGACGACCCATCGTCGGCGACGCGGTGCACGCGCAGCGAGAACGGCATGAGGATCGCCTCGCGCACGGTCGCGCCGGTCAGCGTCGGCCGCTGCGGCAGATACGCCACTTCGCGACGCCAACGTTCCGGACTCATCCGCGATGCCGGAGCGCCCGCCAGCGTCAGATCGGCGCTCGCATGCGGGTTGAGCTGCGCGATCGTCGTCAGCAGCGTCGACTTGCCCGAACCGGACGGCCCGACCAGATCGACGATGTCGCCGCTTGACAACGAGAACGACAGATCGGTGAAAATCGTCTTCATCTCCCGCGTTTCGGGATGTTTGTCCGTGCGGCGGAACAACGACGGCAGCCGGAGCGGTTCGTCCGTCTGCACGGTGACCTTCGGCATACGGCACGTCGCATGGGTCACTTCCAGCAATCGATTCGGTTCATTCATAGCCGCCATGCTACGAACCGAACTCGGTTATGGCGAACCGACGGCGATTCTGAGCGTTTTCTTAGTGAAGCTTAGCGAAAACTGACTCCGGATCCCGGGCCAAGACGAACGGCGCCCGCATCGGCCCGGACGCAAGGATTTGGCCGCGCGGATTTAGCATAGTCTTAGACGCAACGGAGTCTGATGGACGAACGATGCGTGCGGCCGCGACATGACGTCCGAGACACGACGTCCGACCTCGGCCGGGCACGCAGGATGCGGACAAGCGCGGCCCACCGGCGCGCGGAAAGGAACGTGAACGATGACGACCGTCCGTACGACGCCGATGGATGCGGCAAAGGGCGTTGCGACGGGTCCGAACGACCCGGTCGCGCTGCGCGATCCGGCACGGCTGCTGCTGCCCGCCGTGCTGCTGATCGAAGACGATCCGAACCTCGGCTCGATGACCAGCGAGATGCTGCAGCCGGACTATCGCGTCGACTGGGTCGAAACGCAGGCCGCCGCACGCGACAGGCTGCGTTCCGCCGGGTACGATGCGCTCATCGTCGATCGTCGGCTGCCAGACGGCGACGGACTCGACCTGGTCCGTACGCTACGCGGCGGCGGCATGACCGTGCCGGCGCTCGTGCTCACCGCACTGTCTGGCGTCGACGACATCGTGACTGGACTGGACAGTGGTGCGAACGACTATCTGTCCAAACCGTTCCATTTCGTCGAACTCGAAGCCCGGCTGCGCGCGCTGCTGCGTGGATTCCACGCGCAGTCGGCCAGCATTCCCATCGGCGACTGGACGCTCAAACCAGGTTCGAACGCCGTCGAGGATCCGGAGGGACGCAGCGTGGCACTCACCGACGCGGAAACGAAGCTGCTTACGGTAATCGCCGGATCGCCCGATCACGTGTTCAGCCGGGAGGAGCTGCTCGGACGCGTGTTCAACGAAGGGGCGGATATGGGCACCGTCGACGTGTACGTGTCGTACGTGCGCGGCAAGACGGTGCGCGGCATCATCGACACCGTGCGCGGACGGGGCTACCGCATCGGCAGTCCGATGGCGCAGTGAGGCACTGTGCAGGTGAAGCGCTGCGCAGCGAGACGCCGTGACGGAACGATCCGGCCGATCACGGCATACGGCGGTCGCGCAGCGGCCCCGAGGGCACGGCACACGACATACGCAAGGGCGGAAGGACGGAACCATGGATGATACGAACGGCAACGCGGCGCCGGCGAGGCGCTCGCTGCTGGGACGGTTCACGGCACGCGGGGGAGCGGCCGGGCTCATCAGCCTGCGCATGACGGCCGCGATGGCCGCGATCACCCTGTGCGGCGGCATCGCGTTCGTACTCGGCGTGCTGCTCGGCTCACGGCACGAGTTCAGCGAACGCGGACTCGACCCGAACGCCATGTCCGTGACCGAGCAGTTCGGATCGGGCATGATGGTCATCGACACGCGCAAGGCCGTCGCATTCACCATCCTGTTCGTGCTCGGCGTGATCGCCGCCGTCGCCCTCGTCGGCTGGCATTATTCCCGTCGCGAAGTCGAACCGCTCGAACACGCGCTCGAACTGCAGAAGGACTTCGTCGCCGACGCCAGCCACGAACTGAAGACCCCGCTCGCCGTCATCTCCACGCGCATCGACCTCATCGACTTCCGTCGCGCGCACGGCCAGCCCATCGACCAGCCGCTCGACGACCTGCGCGGCGACGTCGACCGCATGAACGCGATCCTCACCGATCTGCTCGTCGCCGCACGCGGCGCGGTCAACGCCGAACCGGTCGCGCTCGCCGGCGTGGTCGCACAGTCCGTCGACGCGGTCCGTCCGCTCGCCGACAAGCATCGCGTCTCGATCACGACGCGCGTCGACGGCGATCGCGGCCATTTCGTCGTCAACGGCAATGCGATCGGCCTGTCGCGCTGCGTGGTCGCCGTGCTCGACAATGCGATCGCCCATTCGCCGGACGGCTCCGAAGTCGTCGTCTCGCTCGGCTACCGGCACGGCGATGCGGCCATCCGCGTCACCGACCATGGGCATGGCATCGGCGAGAACCCGGAACGGTTGTTCCGCCGTTTCGCCCGCGACGACGACGGCACCGCGCATCAGGGCTACGGGCTCGGCCTCGCGCTCGCCCGCGACGTGGCGAACCGCTACGGCGGCACGCTCGACGTCGAATCCACATCCGAGCACGGCACCACGATGCTCATCACGCTGCCGCTCGCCTCCTGACCGGCGGTCGGCCGCATCCGTCTCCCGATACTCCCGCTGTCTCGCGTCCATGCCCGGCATAAGATTAGGCAGGACATATCCGGGCTCGTCCGCGGGCGGAACAGAGGAGGCGAACGGCACATGCACACCACTGGACGCGGCGGCGTCATATCCAAGGCGTTCACGGCGGCGCTGCCGCTCACGCTGCCCATCGCCGCCGGATTCCTGTTCCTCGGCTGCTCATACGGCCTGCTCATGCATGCCAAGGGCTTCTCGTTCTGGTATCCGGTGTGCATGGCGTACTTCATCTTCGCCGGGTCGATGGAATTCGTCACCGTCAACCTGCTGCTGTCCGCGTTCAATCCGCTCGCCGCGTTCCTGCTGGCGATCATGGTCAACGCGAGGCACCTGTTCTACGGCCTGTCGATGCTGGGGCCGTTCGCGAACACCGGCTGGAAGAAGCCGTATCTGATCTTCGCGATGTGCGACGAGACGTTCGCGATCAACTCGTCGGCGACGGTTCCCGCGGATGTGGACCGTGGCTGGTTCATGCTGTTCGTCAGCGTGCTCAACCGCTGGTACTGGATCGTCGGCACCGCGATCGGCTGGCTGGTCGGCGGCCTGCTGCCGTTCTCGACGAAGGGCATCGAGTTCGTGCTCACCGCGCTGTTCCTGGTGATCTTCCTCGACCAGTGGATGAACCAGAAGCGGCATGTGCCGGCGATGGTCGGCGTGCTCGCGTCCGCCCTGTGCCTGGCCGTGTTCGGCGCGGACCGGTTCATGATCCCGTCGCTTGTGCTGATGCTGGTGCTGTTCGTCGCGTTGCGCCCGTATCTGGACGGGCCGCACGACGATGCGCATGATGATGACCGTGCCGGCGACGCCGCGGGCGTCGGGGAAGCGGCGAAGACGACGGTCGCGATCAAGGGGGAGGAGACCCGATGACCATGACGTTCTGGCAGTCCGTGGTGACGATCGCGGTCGTCGCGCTCGGCACGATCCTCACCCGGTTCGTGCCGTTCCTGTTGTTCCCCGAATCGAAGGAGCCGCCGCGGTTCATTCGCTATCTCGGCAACGTGCTCCCGTATGCGATGACCGGCCTGCTGGTCGTCTATTCGCTCAAGGACGTCTCGCTCGTCTCCGGCTCGCACGGCATCCCCGAGGCGATCGCTATGCTCGCCATCATCGGCCTGCACCTGTGGAAGAAGAACATGCTGCTGTCGATCGCCGGCGGCACCATCCTCTACATGGCGCTCGTCCAGCTCGTCTTCGTCTGATGGCCGGGCGGCCGGCGGATATCGCGGTTATTGCGGCGGTCAGCCGGCGAGATTCATCTCGTATTTGAGCGTCATGACGCGTTCGGCGGCGCGCGTGGCCCTGGCTGCGAACGCGGCGTCCGAGCGTGCGTGGGCGAGCAGGCCGTCAAGGATCGGCTGCACGTAGGACAGGTCGCCGATGCATGCCAGGTCGCCGCCCGCCTCGACGAACCGCACGCCGAGCTGGTCTGCGGGCACTCCGCCCACCGCCGTCGCCGACAGCGAATCGGATGTGACCACACCGTCATAACCGGTGTCGCCGCGCAGATGGCCATCGATGATCGTCGAGGAGAACGCCGCCGGATGCGCCGCGTCGATCAGCTGGTAGGTCGCCAGCGACATCATCACCATCGCCGGCCGGGCCTCGCGGATCACGCGCGAAAACGCGCCGATCTCCGGACCATCCAATGCCGTCGTGGAGTCGACGATGCCATCCGCGGTGAAGTCCGTGTTGCCGCTCACCGCACCCAGGCCGGGATAATGCTTGATGGACGCGGCCACGTTCGCATCACGCAGACCTTCGACGAATGCGATCGCATGATCGGCGTTGCCGTCCGCTCCCAAACCGAAATCACGGTCCAACGCGCCGACCGGCGCATTGGACGCACGGTCGCCGACCACCGTATCCGTCACGGGAGCCAGATCCACGTTGACGCCGGCCTGCGCCAGCTGTGTGCCCCATGCGGCGGCCGATGCGCGCAGCGTATCCGTGTCCATCAGTCCCTGATCGGTCGCCGACGGCATCGCGTCGAAGCCTGGCCCCTGCAGATGCTGTACAAGGCCGCCTTCCTGATCGGCGGTGATCAGCAGCCGATTCCCGTTCGGCGCATACGATTGCAGGGCGTCGGCCGCGGCACGCACCGACGCGACGCCGTCGTTCCAGTTGCCGATAAGCAGGATCGAGCCGACATGCCGGTCGGCGATCAGCTGCCGCAGCACGGATGGATCGTTGCCGGCGAACAGCGGCGCCATGATCAGCTGGCCGATGCGCTCTTCGAGACTCATCGCTGCGACCGCGCGCTTCGCCTTGCCGTCGGGGGAGTCGTCGCGTGGGGCGGGCACCGCCGTCGCCGTATGATCGCGATGATCCGGCGACGTCACTGCCTCCTCCGATTGAGACGGCCGGACGCCGGCGGACGAGGACGAGCCGTCGTTCTCCGCGGACGACCCCGCCTGCACGCAGCCGGACAGCGTCACGCCCACGGCCAGACACAGCAGCGCTACCAGCGCCATACGGACGCCGTTCGCCCCTCGCCTCATCACAACCCCTGCCATACCGCCGATTATGGCACCACGCCCCAACCCTTTACGCTTGATGACCTTATGATGCTGGCGGCAGCCTTGGCCCCCTCACTGAGGGGGCTCCCGACGAAGTCGGGTGGGGGAGCTCTGCGGCCGTAAGGCCGCCGAATAAACAGCATCGCGCGCAGCGCGATACCGAGACCAGCCGGACACCACAATAACCCCATACACATCAGGGTGCGAAAACTCTGGAAAAGCTCTGGGCGTAGGCCCCTCCGCACCTGACGCTACGCTGGGTGCATGTCATTTTTCGATGCTTTCGGCCCCCTATTCGACCCCGACGAACAGCCCGGCGCAAGCCGTCGCAGGTCCTCGGACGACGATCCGGTGATCCTCGACGTGCAGGCGGACGGCGACGACGCCTCAACGCATCAGGCGCCCGGCGGCAATGCCGGCCAGCCTCCGCGTCGTCCGAACAACCCGCGTATCGCGCGCCGGCCCTCCCAGCCCGGACCGAGCCGCGGCACGCAGATCCTCATCGCCGTGGTCGCCGCGCTCGCGATCGCGGTCGGACTGTTCTTCGGCCTCGCGCAGTTCATCACCGACCTCATGTGGTACGGCCAGCTTGGCTTCCAAAGCGTCGTCTGGACGCAGCTGGGCACCAAGGTCGGGCTGTGGATCGCCTACGCGCTGCTCATGGCTCTGACCGGCTTCCTCTCCGCGATGCTTGCCATCCACGCCCGTCCCGACTCGTCCGACGGCTCCACGATCCGCATCAACGGCGACGTCATCGAGATCGGCAAGGGCGTGGCGTCCAAGACCGCACGCCGCGTCGCCGTCGTGGTCTCCCTTATCGTCGGCGCCGTGTTCGGCTCCCAGTTCAACGCGAACTGGGCCGACGTGCTGCTCATGTTCAACGCGCAGTCGTTCGGCACCGCCGACCCGCAGTTCGGTCTCGACAACGGCTTCTACGTGTTCGTGCTGCCCGGACTGAAGCTCGTCGTGTCCGCCGTCTCCATGCTCCTGTTCATGGGGTTGTTGTTCTCGCTCGTCACGCACGTGCTCATGGGCGGCATCCGCTTCACTATGCCGGTGCACGGCCGGGGCATCCTCGATGTGACCAAGCGCGCACGTCGCCAGATCGCCGTCTGGTTCATGCTCAACATGTTCGCATGGGCCGCGCGACAAGTCGTCGGCGTGTTCACCCACCTGACCGAACAGGGCAGCCGCATCACCGGCGCCACCTACACCACCGTCAACGCCACCATCCCCGTCACGTTCGTCATGGCCGCGATCACCGCCATCCTCGGCGTCTTCCTCGGCGTCTGGCTCATGCGTTCGCATGCGCTCGAAGGTCCGGCCAAACCCACCGTGCGCGCCGCCGCCGCGCTCAAGGCGTGGCGCACGCCCGTCGTCGCCATCGCCGCCACGCTGGTCGTCTCCATGGTGCTCACCGTCGCCTGGCCGCTGCTGCTGCAGCGTTTCAAGGTCAACCCGAACGCGCAGGAGATGGAATCGACGTACATCCAGCGCAACATCAAGGCCACGCAGCAGGCGTACGGGCTCGACAAGGTGAAGGTCGAACAGTACCAGGCCACCACCAAGGGCGAATCCGGCGCGCTCGCCGGCGAGGCGGACACCACCGCGCAGATCCGCCTGCTCGACCCGCAGATCGTCTCCCCGACGTTCAAGCAGCTGCAGCAGTCCAAGCAGTACTACACGTTCGCGGACACGCTTGCGGTCGACAAGTACGACATCGACGGCGAAAGCCAGGACACGGTGATCGCCGCGCGCGAGCTCGACCTCGACGGCCTCGACAACCGCAACTGGGTCAACGACCACACCGTGTACACGCACGGCTACGGCGTCGTCGCCGCATACGGCAACAAGGTGACCGCCGACGGCCAGCCGAAGTTCTTCGAATCCGGCATCCCCACCCAGGGCAAGCTCACCGATGCGGAGGAATACGAGCCGCGCATCTACTTCTCGCCGAACGCGAGCGAGTATTCGATCGTCGGCGCGCCGGAAGGCACCAAGTCGTGGGAGTTCGACTACCCGACCGGCTCCGAGGGCGCGACCACCACGTTCAAGGGCAATGGCGGCCCGTCGGTCGGCAACATCTTCTCCCGTCTGCTGTATGCGATCCGCTTCGGCTCCGACCAGATCCTCTTCTCCGACCGCGTCACCAGCGCCTCGCAGATCCTCTACGACCGCTCCCCGAAGGAGCGCGTCGCCAAGGTCGCCCCGTATCTGACGCTCGACGGACGCGTCTACCCAGCCGTGGTCGACGGGCGCGTCAAGTGGATCGTGGACGGCTACACCACCTCCGACGCGTACCCGTACTCGCAGATGACAGATCTGGGTTCGGCCACCGCCGATTCGACCACCGAGACGTCCGACACCGTGCAGGGCCTCGGCTCGCAGCAGGCCAACTACATCCGCAACTCGGTCAAGGCCACCGTCGACGCGTACGACGGTTCGGTCGACCTGTACGTGTGGGACGAGTCCGACCCGGTCATCAAGGCGTGGCAGCAGATCTTCCCCGGACAGTACCATTCCGTCTCCGAGATCTCCGGCGACCTGATGAGCCACCTGCGTTATCCGGAAAACCTGTTCAAGGTGCAACGCGAACTGCTCGCCAAGTACCACGTGACCTCCGCGAACCAGTTCTTCTCCGGCGAGGACTTCTGGCAGACGCCGGTCGACCCGACCGAATCCGAGGCCGCGCAGGCCCGCGACATCCTGCAGCCGCCGTACTATCTGACGCTGCAGACCGGCGGCACCAAGGAACCGGTCTTCTCGCTCACCTCCTCGTACATCCCCGCCGGCACGTCCACGCGCGAGATCCTCACCGGTTTCCTGTCGGTCGACTCCGACGCCGGCGACGAGAAGGGCGTGATCGGCGCGAACTACGGCACGATACGACTGCAGGAGCTGCCGAAGGACTCCAACGTGCCCGGCCCTGGACAGGCGCAGAACAACTTCAACGCAGACGCCGACGTGTCCAAGGAGCTCAACCTCCTGCAGTCCGGTTCGACGAACGTGGTGCGCGGCAACCTGCTCACCCTGCCGCTCGGCGGCGGACTCGTGTACGTGCAGCCCGTGTACGTCAAGTCGAGCGGTTCGACGTCGTTCCCGCTGCTCAAGAAGGTGCTCGTAGCGTTCGGCGACCAGGTCGGCTTCGCCGACACGCTCGACGAGGCACTTGACCAGGTCTTCGGCGGCGACTCCGGCGCGGCCGCGGGCGACGCGGAGAACGCGGCCGGCAACGGTTCGGATGGTTCGGACGGTTCGTCGTCCGGTTCCGGCTCGTCCTCGTCCGGCAGCGGAGGCACGTCCGGTGACAACGGCACAGGATCGTCGTCCTCGTCCGAAACGACCGGCGGCACCGACGGCGGTTCGACGTCCGGTTCGACGAGCGCCGACCTCAAGGCCGCGCTCGAGGACGCCGCCCAGGCGATGAAGGACTCCGACGCCGCCCTGAAGAAGGGCGACTGGTCCGCCTACGGCGACGCCCAGAAGCAGCTGCAGGAGGCGATCAACAAGGCGCTCGAACTCGAGCAGTAGCCTCCCGGGCGTCCGTCGGGCTTGCAGGCGGCATCGGCGGACGCATTGGGCGTAATATGGCGAGGGCCGCAACCCGTTTCACGCGGGTTGCGGCCCTCGCCATATGCGAACAATGATCACTCGTCCGGATTCTCGTCGTTCTCCACCGGGCCGAGCAGCACGCGCTCGCACACGTTGACGATGGCCATGAGCAGGACGGTCAGTGCCACGATCACGATCGTCGCGGAGAAGATCAGCGGCGTGCGGAACGAGTTGTACGCGGCCTGCAGCCAGATGCCCAAGCCCTTGCGCGCGCCCAGATACTCGGCCGTCGTGGCCGTGGCGAAGATGTAGGCGGCGCTGATGCGCACGCCGCCGAAGATCTGCCGGGCCGCCACGCGCAGCTTGACGTGCCACAGCGTCCACACCGGGGTCGCACCGCAGGTGAGCGCCACATCCGAATAGAACTGCGGCACGGCCTTGAGACCGCGGATCGTCTGCACGGCGATCGGGAACAGCCCCCAGAACGCGGTGATGACGATCTTGCCGGAGATCTCGAAACCGAACCAGATCAGGAACAAAGGGGCGATCGTGATCAACGGCATCGTCTGCGCCGCGTACAGCAGCGGGTACAGGGCCGCGTTGAGCGTGCGGAAGCAATAAAACGCGATGCCGACCAGAATGCCGGCCAGCACGGCGAACGCGAAGCCGACGAACCCCTCGAACGCGGTCACCTGCGTCGCCGGCCACAACGTCGGCCACGCGTCGATCGTCGCCTGCACGATCTGCGTGGGGGAGGAGAACATGCTCGCCGGCACGTGCGCGAGCCGCACCCAGCCCTCCCATACCGCCAACAGCACGATCACGGCCGTCGTCGTCGCGATGCGGTCCTTGATGCGCTCACGGCGCTCTTCCCGATCCTTGCGCTGAGTATCCATCGTCACCTTCCCCTTTCCGTGGGGTATCCCATTCATCACCGACGGAAGGCCGCCCGCGGTAAGGTGAGGAGCCCGCGCGCCGTTCCGTCCGAAAAATCCACCGGCCGTACGCATACGGCCATATGGCCATGACCCATTATGAACGGTTCGCGGACTTTCCGTTCACGCCGCCGCCGGTTGTCGCCCATGCCGGTACAATGGCAGTGCTTCAGCGCCAATGTGTGGCAAACCGGCCGGGATAGATTGTTGTAGCGACGGTCGGGGGCATTGGACAAGCGGAATCAGGCCCTCCGGTCGTGCTCTGCCGAACTCCGCTTGAAAGCGTCCCAGAGCGCGGCGCGCGGCATTGCCGCGTTGGGAGAAGAACTGATCTAGGGAATCATCATGACCTTTACGTCAACCATGCGCAAAACCGTCACCCGAATCCTCGCGACCACCGCGGCCGCCGCAATGGCATTCGCCGTCTCCGGCTGCGGCAACACCGCCAACGACGCCTCCGACACCTCGTCGGACAAGCTCACCAAGGTCACGTTCATGCTCGCGTGGACCGCCGACACCAACCACATCGGCGTCTACGTGGCCAAGAACAAAGGCTACTTCAAGAACGCCGGACTCGACGTCGACATCGTCGCCGTCGCGCAGGCCGGCGCCGAACAGGCCGTGAACAACGGCGTCGCCGAATTCGCGCTGTCCAACCTGTACAACGCCGCCAGCTACACCGACCTCAAGGGCGCGCACATCAAGCAGGTCCTGCAGGTCCAGCAGAAGCCGAGCGCCATCTGGTGCGCGCTCGCCAGCAACACCGCCATCAAGTCCCCGAAGGACTTCGACGGCAAGACCTTCGCCACGTTCGGCGGCAACGAGTCCGACATCGTCATCAAACGCATGATCCAGAACGACGGCGGCAAGGGCGAGTTCGACAAGGTCACCGTCGGCACGTCCACGTTCAAGACGCTCGAATCCGGCAAGGCCGACTTCGGCGGCTTCTATTCCACGTGGGAGGGCGTGCAGGCCGAAATGTACGGCCCGCAGCTCAACTGCTTCAGCGAGCCCGACTACGGCGTGCCCGGCAACGGCGACGCGATCGGCATCATCACCAGCGACAAGATGATCCAGGAGAAGCCGGACGTCGTGCGCAAGTTCGTGCAGGCCGCCCAGCAGGGCTACGAGTACGCGTATGAGAATCCGGACGACGCCGCGGCCATCCTCGCCAAGGACGCCGCCGACTACAACCTCGAGGAGGCGTTCGTCAAGAAGAGCATGCACGTGATCGTCGACGGCCAGTACTGGGGCGACCCGGCCAAGATCAAGGACGGCTCGTTCGTGCTCGGCACCAACGACTTCGTCGAGACGCAGAAGCGCTTCGACTTCCTCGGCGAAGGCCACGCCTACACCGACGCCAACGGAAACCCGACCGACAAGGTGCCCCAGGCCAAGGACGGCGCCACCAACGAATTCCTGAAGGGAGCCAAGTAGCCATGACCCGCCTCGTGCTCGACGTCGACACCGGCATCGACGACACCCTCGCCCTGTGCTATCTGCTCGCCTCGCCGGAGGCCGAGCTCATGGGCGTCGTCGGCACCTACGGCAACGTGACCGCGCGCGATTCGGTGCGCAACAACCGCGCCGTACTGCGACTGTTCGGGCACGGGCATATTCCGGTCATGCTCGGCTGCGAGGCGCCCTCGTGGGCCGACCTGTTCGAGGTCGATGAAGGATGCGCCCGCTTCCACGGCTCCAACGGCCTCGGCAACGTCGATCCGACCGACTACCTGCCGGACGGCATCGCCATAGGTGCCGACGCGGCCGGACATGACGATGATCCGGCCGCGTCCGCACGCACGTCCGTCGCCGCGTTCCGCGGAACGCTGACCAAGTCGGTCGGCGGCGAACGCGTCGCCATCGACGCGACGGCCGAATCCGCCGCGCTCGCCGATGCGGCCGCCGCGTCGCGCGAAGGCGAGGGCGTGCGGTTCATCGTCGACGCGGTGCGCCGGTACGGCCGCGACGTAACGGTCGTCGCCACCGGACCTCTCACCGACGTGGACGCGGCCATCCGGCTCGCCCCCGACATCGTGCCGAGCCTCAAACTCGTCATTATGGGCGGTTCGCTCACGCAGGAGGGCAACTGCTACGACCTGATCTGCGAGACCAACATCTTCCAGGATCCCGAGGCCGCGAACCGCGTGTTCCGCTCCGGCGCCGACGTGACCATGATCGGCCTCGACGTGACCCACCAGTGCCTGATGACGCGCGCCGACGCCGACCTGTGGCGCGCGACCGGCACGCCGTGCGGCGCGTTTCTCGCCGACATGGTCCGCTTCTACATCAACGCGAACGAGGCCAGCGATCCGATCTTCCTCGCCGGCAGTCCGCTGCACGACCCGCTCGCCGCGGCCGTCGCGCTCGACCCGACGCTGGTCGGCCTGTTCGACGTGAACATGATGACCGAAACGGCCACCGGCAACGGACACGGCTTCCGCGGACGCACGATCGGCGATCCGACGCGGCTGCGCGAGCCGCGCAAGACGTCGCACGTCGCGTTGACCGTCGACGCGCCGCGTTTCACCGCGACGTTCCGAGATCGCATCGCCGGACTGTGCGCGGCGTGACCGTCGCCTGATCCGACGGTCCGATGCCGATACGGAAATGGCCGGCCCCCATCTACGGGGCCGGCCATTTCCGTATCGGGCCTGCACGACGGCACGTACGGCGAATCACTCGGACCGTTGCGACCGATTCATCAGGTCGAACACATGCTCGACGACCCGCTGCGTGCAGGATCCATGCGAGGGGACCGCCACATTGCGGCGGATGAACGTGCGATACGCGGCCCGATTGAACCGGTCGTGCGCTATCGCATCCATGATCTCGCCGGCGTCGGCCGTGAACAGCGTGGGGATGTCCCGCCGTGGGTCGATGTACAGGCTCCGTCGCGACGAGTACTCCTTCCAGTCGTATCCGTAGAGGAACACGGGCAGATCCAGCAGTCCGGCCTCGTAGATCACCGTCGAATAGTCGCTGATGACGTAGTCGGCCGCGAACAGCATGTCGTACGAGTCCGGATAGTCCTGTATCACGCGCGGGTCGTCGAAATGCAGGTCGTCGAGCGGATGGGTTTTGACGATGAGGTTGTACCGGCCGAAGTCGATGGCGTCCACCAGGGCATGCATCGCTTGGCTTTGATTGACCGGCGTGCGCTTGCGGAACGTGGGGCAGTAGACGATGTTCCTCTTGCCTTGCAGCTGGGGGAAGCGTCGCATGATGCTCTCCCTGCGCCGCGTCCGGTATGCGCGGTCCAACAGCAGGTCGGTCCGTGGCAGCGGGGCCTCGTGGATGATCGACGGGGATACGCCGAATCCGGCGGCATAGTCGGTGATGAACGACTTCGACGAGATCAGCAGCGACGTATACCCCTTGTGCATGTTCATCAGCGACGCCATCGTCCGGTCCCGCCCCTCGCCGTTGCCGATGGCCGTGTACCCGAACTTCTTCATATTGCCGAGCGCATGCCACATCTGGACGACCGGCACGTCGATATGCCCGGCGAGCAGGCTGACGGCGATCGCATACGTGTCGAGCAGCACCGCTTCGCTGGTGGCGATGTAGTAGAGCTGTCGCACCATATGCGCCGCATAGGTCACGGGGTTGCGGAGCTTCCTGGCGAGGATCCTGACGGAATAGCCCGGATGGTGCGACACCACATAGTCGGCCACCAGTTCGAAGTCGATGGGGGCCGTGTCGCTCTCCCTGCTCAGGCAGACGATGCGGCGATGCCGGGGCAGATGCCGGAACATGCGATACAGGGCCAGCAGCGTGAGACGGAACCCGCCGATGGCCAGACGTGCCGCGGACTTGCTCATCATCATTGGTCTCCTGACTGGCGTCTCGGGCCGACGCTGCCGCCTGATTATCAGCCCCTTATTATATACAAGAGGTTAAGTTTACGTTAACAGATGAACGGGCGCGGGGGTGCGTGATGTCGATCGAGATCCATGGCATAAGCTGGCATGCCGGCTACGTGCAGCTGGACTACACGTCGGACGGTCCGGAGGCGCTGTGGCTCTATCGGCTCAAGTCACGCCGGTTCGTCCCGTTCCACGTCGTATGGTCCGACGGGAACCGGTATCGGGCGCAGCTGAACGTGGTGCTCGGCGGCGGCAGGGAGGTGCTGCCGGCCGGCGAGTGGCGCATCTGCCGCAGGATCGACGACGATCTGCTCGCCGATCTGGACACGCTCCTGAAGGCCAAGCCGTATCTGTGGACGCGGATCCGTTACGATGCCCGCCGACGCCTGCCCAAGGCACTGCGCAATGACGACATGGCCATTGCGGAGAAGATCCGCGAACTCGGCGTCTCCCTGATCGTCAAGCACCCGTACGACACGCACGGCATCACCTATTCGGCGGACCTGCTGTCGAGGATCGACAACCTCGACCGTGTGTTCCGCTACGGCAGGAACCGTTACGCATACGCGGGGGTGTTCGTGCCCAAGACCAATCGTGACGGGGAGGTCTACCTCGCCCTGGACATGCTGTTCTACCAGCGGAACAAAACGCCCCGACGCCGGTCCGGCAGCAAGCGGCAGCGGCAGAAGGACATCTTCGCGTTCGTCTATTCGATGATGACCCGGGTCGTGCCCCGCAAGCGCAACCGCATCCTGTTCCTCAAGGAGAACGGCGACGGGCCCACGGAGAACATGGCGGCCCTGCAGCGGCGCATGCACGAGCGCGGCATGGACCGCACGTTCGACATCCGCTGCCGGTACCGCAACGTCTTCTCCGGCAGGCAGAAGCTGCTGCCGTGGCTGGGGGACCTGCTCGCCATCGCGCGCAGCCGGTACATCTTCGTCGACGACTACACGCCGGTGTTCAACTTCATCGATCCCGGCGACGACGTCACGCTCACGCAGATCTGGCACGCCGGCGTCGGATTCAAGTCGGTCGGCTACGCGCGCTTCGGATTGAAGGGCTCGCCGGACCCGTACAATTCCGCGCACCGCCGGTACACGTACGCGCTGGTGGGCAACGAACACCTGCGCACCATCTACTCCGAGGTGTTCGGCATCGAGGAGGAGGCGCTGCTGGCCACCGGCATGCCTCGCCTCGACCATTTCCTCGACCCCACGGTCGAACGCGGATACCGTCAGGAGATGCTCGACAAATATCCGTGGGCCGGCAAGGGCAAGAGGGTCATCGTGTTCGCGCCGACGTTCCGAGGCACCGGACAGCGCACGGCATACTATCCCTACGATGCGATCGACATGGACCGGCTGTACCTCATGTGCGTCGAGACGGACTCGTATTTCGTGTTCGAAATGCACCATTTCATCAAACGCCGCCCGCAGATCCCCGAGGAATACGCCGACCGCATCCTCGACCTGTCGGACGAGAGCCTGACCAAGCTGTTCTTCATCGCCGACGTGCTGGTCACCGACTACTCGTCCTGCTTCTACGACTACCTGCTGCTCGGCAAGCCGGTGGTGTTCTTCGTGCCGGACAAGACGGCGTACTCGCTGATCCGCGGCGTGCAGCGCTCCATCGACGAGATGGCCCCCGGCACCATCTGCGACACGTTCGACGATTTCATGGACGTGCTCGAGCATCGCCGCTACGAGACGGTCAAGCCGCACCCGTCCTCCATCGACCGCGCGGCCGAACGCGGCATGCTCGCCAGCGACCGCGCCATCGACGCCATCATCTACCGCCGCGACGTGCCCGGCGTACGGCTCAGGCCGGCCGACGCCCCGGCCGTCACGGATCCCGAACGATAAGGAGCCAAGGAGCATACGATGTCGCAGCGATTGTTCGTGCACGATACGAAGAAGTGGCAGGCCAACTGCCGGTCCCATGAGATCGAACATGCCGAGGTCCATGCATACGATGACGCCATCGTGCTGCCGATGCGCAAGAAGCACGAGTTCGATGCGGCCACCCGAGACGGCGTGTACGAGGGAGGCGTCTGTTCCGATACGTTCGAATTCATCGCCGGACGAAGAAGGAACCTGAACGTCGAGCATGCCAACTTCGATTGCGACAGCTCCTATGAGGTGCCGGCGGAGGATCTGGTCCATCGCGATGAGACGGTGATCTTCGGCGGCTGCCTCATCAACCATTTCGGCCATGCCCTTCTGGACGGCACGGCACGGACGTGGTATCTCGCCGAAGCGGCGGAGGATCTCAGGATCGTGTTCCTGCACTATCCGCATAAGAGCGACGTTCCGTTCGACGCATTGAAGTTCGTCGAACTCATGGGCATCGATATGGACCGCGTCGAGGTCATCGATCGCCCCACGCAGTTCCGCCGGGTCATCGTTCCCGATGAGGCCATCTATCCCGCAAACGCGTACAGGCCGGAGTATGTGCGGACCTTCGACGCCATCCGCGCCAGGATACGGCCCATGGACGCCAGGAAGGTATACCTGTCCAGGAGCCAGTTCGGACTGCGGCCGGTATACAACGAAACGTACTATGAGGAGTTCTTCGCGCGGCGGGGCTTCGTCGTCATCCATCCCGAAACCCTGCCGATCGAAGAGCAGATCGCGTACGTCGCCGGCGCCGATGAGATCGTGACGTCCATAGGATCGATGTCCCATCTGTTCCTGTTCGCCAAGGATACGGTCACGGCCACGGTGCTGAACCGTTCCACGCAATGCCTGCCCGGACAGATCATCGTCGATCAGGTGCGCGGCATCGGCCCGTTCTACGTGGACGCCTTCCTGAACCCGGTACCGTCGCCGCACGTCAGCGGCCCGTTCCTGTTCGGCCCGAACCGGTACTTCAAGGCGTATCTTGACGAGCGCGGCATTCCGTATCGCGATGAGGAGCTCGTCCTGGAAGACGAGGCCCGGAACGCGCTGTTCCGCCGATTCATGGAGTCATGGACCAAGGAATACGTGAACAGGAGGAAACGAGGTCCTCTGGACGGGTTCAATCGGGCCGCGTACCGTTCCAATACGTTGGAATCCTTCGCCTATTACGACGACGAACCGATGTTTCCGGTGGACGCCGACGCGCTGCTCGGCTTTCTGGAAGTGCTTTGGGCCGACGCGCAGCGGGGCAGGAAACAGGGACAGACCATCAAGAAGCTGACGGGTGATCTGGACCGGTCCCGCAAGGAGAAGGCCAGGCTGAGCGCGGACCTGAAGAAGGCCCGGAGCGAGGCGGCGAAGGCGAAGGCCGAAGTCCGCCGGCTGCGCAACTCGAAATCGTGGAAGATCACGGCCCCGCTCCGTGCGGTCACCGAACGGCTGGCCGGGAAGTGACCCCGCGACGCTCCATTCCCCGCACGGCATTCCCACGGGGGGCATGAACGTACACCATAAGATGAATCCACGGTGAATCGGTCATGTCATGTCGGTAAACTCGCTGCATTATGTCGTCGGGAGGCGTGGAGCCTCCCGCGACCGCGATGACTGACTGCGACGACTCGATGGCTATGGAGGCGCGATGAACATTGCCGTGATCTTTGCCGGCGGCACCGGCCAGAGGATGAATTCAAGGACCAAACCCAAGCAGTTCCTGCTGCTGCACGGCAAGCCGATCATCATCTACACGCTGGAGGCGTTCGACCAGCATCCCGACGTCGACGCCATCATCGTGGTATGCCTCAAGGAGTGGATCGACATCCTCTACCAGTGCATCGACAAGTTCGGCATCGGCAAGGTCCGTTCCGTCGTGCCGGGAGGCGAATCGGGACAGGAATCCATCCGCAACGGCATCATGGAGGCCCATCGTCGCTACCCGGACGACTCCGTGGTGATCGTCCACGACGGCGTGCGTCCCCTGATCGACGAGCAGACCATCACCGATTGCATCCGCAGCACCAAGGAACGCGGCAGCGCCGTCACCGTCGTGCCGGCCACGGAAACGATCGTGCAAAGCGACGACGGCGTGATCAGCAACATCATCGACCGCAAGCACTGCCAACTCGCGCGGGCGCCCCAATGCTTCCGTCTCGGCGACATGGTCGCGGCGCACGAGCGGGCGGCCGCGGACGACAGGCAGTTCATCGACTCGGCCTCGCTCATGGCGCACTACGGGCACAAGCTGTACGAGGTGGAGGGCACGCAGTCCAACATCAAGATCACCACCCCGTCGGATTTCTACATCATGCGGGCCATCATGGATGTGCAGGAAAGCTCCCAGATTTTCGGGTTGTGAGAGGAGAGAACGCGATGACCGACCTGAACGCCGAATACGCCGCGCTCGCGAACGAGACGGATATCGATTGGGCCTGCCTGCGGGGAGCGCATGTGCTCGTCACCGGAGCCACCGGCCTGATCGGCTCGCTGTGTGCGCGCACGCTGCTCGAACGCAACCGATCGCATGATGCCGGCATCATCGTCGAGGCGCTGGTACGCGACACGGACAAGGCCCGGGCCGTGTTCGACGGATACGGCGAACGTGACGGCCTGAGGCTGGTGCAGGGTTCCCTCGACGACGTGGACGGCATGGACGTGCCCGCCGACTACATCATCCACGCGGCCTGCCCGACCGCATCCAGGTTCTTCATGTCCCATCCGGTCGAAACGTTCGCCGCGATCGTCGACGGCACACGGTCGATGCTCGAGCTCGCCCGGCGGTCGCGCAGCCGGTCGTTCGTCTACGTGTCGAGCATGGAGGTGTACGGCATGGGCAACGCCGAGCCGGGCGTCGACCATCCGCTCCGCGAGGAGAACGTCGGCTATATCGACCCGTGCCAGGTGCGCAGCTGCTATTCCGAAGGCAAGCGTGCCGCCGAAAACCTGTGCGTCTCCTACGCGTCGGAATACGGGGTGCCGGTGAAGACCGTGCGACTGGCCCAGACGTTCGGCCCGGGAATCCCCCGAGACGACGTGCGCCTGTTCGCCGCGCTCGCCCGCAACGCGGTCGCCGGGCAGGATTTCGTCATGAAGACCACGGGGGAGAGCACCCGCATGTACGCCTACACCGCGGACGCGGTCTCCGCCATCCTCACGGTGCTGCTCGGCGGCGAGGACGGCGTCTCCTACAACGTGGCGAACCCGTCCACGTATTCGTCGATCAGGGACATGGCCGACATGGTCTACGAGCGGTTCGGCACGGGCGACGCCCGTGTGGTCGTGGACGTCGATCCGGACGCCCCCTACCCGCCCCAGCATCACCTGCCGTTGGACGTCTCGCGTCTCGAAGCCCTCGGCTGGAGGCCGCGGGTCGGGCTGGAGGAGATGTACCGGCGTCTGATCGGCTATTTGCGCTAGTCCGGGAGGATGGGCTCGACTATGTTCAGGACCTTGCGGCAACTCTGCGCCGAGAACTGGCAGTGGCGGCGTCAGGTATGGAACCTCGCGAAGATCGATCTGGTGAAGACGTATCGCGGTGCGGCGCTCGGCAAGATCTGGCTGTTCGTCAAACCGGCGGTCTACATCCTCGTCTTCTGGGTGGCGCTGGAGTTCGGCCTGCGCAGCTCGTCCGACGTCAACGGCAAGCCGTACCTGCTATGGCTGTCTGCCGGCGTGTTCCCGTGGTTCTTCATGTCCGACATGATCTCCACGGGCAGCGACGTGTACCGCCGATACCCCTATCTGGTCAACCGCATCAAATTCCCGCTGTCGCTGATCTCCACGTTCTATACGCTGTCCCTGCTCATCATCTTCTCGTGCATGATGGGATTCACCATCGTCGTCTGCGCGATATGCGGCATCATGCCGAGCGTGTATCTGCTGCAGCTGCCGTTGGTCATGGCGTTCATGTTCGTGTTCTGGGTGTCGTGGTCGATGGCGCTGTCCCCGTTGAGCGCGATCTCCCGCGACTTCTCGAACCTGCTCAAGACGCTGGGCACGCCGTTCTTCTGGCTGTCGGGCATTCTGTTCGACATCGGCCACTGGCCCCGCGCCGCGCGTCTGGTCGCGTCGTTCAACCCGGTCACCTGGGTCGTGCAGTCGGTTCGGGACTGCTTCGTCTACGACAGGTGGTTCTGGGCGGATCCCGAATCGTTCCTGCCGTTCCTTGCCATGCTGCTGGTGTTCGTGCTGCTTGCGCTGCATAACTACGGCCGTTTGTACACGGAGGTGCCGGATGTCCTCTGACCTGCCCGCGAACGTCACCCGCATGGGCGAGGCGACCGTCATCCGGGACGAGGACGCGTCCACGCCCGTCGCCGTAAGCTTCGACCATGTCACCAAACGGTACAAGCTGTTCAGGAACGACAAGCAGCGGCTGCTGGGCACGTTCATCAGGAGCGTGCCCTACGACACGGTCAACGCCAGCAACGATCTGAGCTTCGAGGTCCCCCGCGGCTCGTCCCTCGCCCTGCTCGGCGACAACGGGGCCGGCAAGTCCACCGCGTTGAAGATGATCACCGGCGTGTGCTTCCCCACTTCCGGCACGGTGGAGGTGCACGGCCGCGTATCCGCCCTGCTGGAGCTGTCGGCCGGCTTTGACATGAAGCTGTCCGGCATGGAGAACATCGACATGCGCTGCCAGCTGTGGGGCCTGTCCAAGGGGGAGTCGGAGAAGCTGATCCCCGAGATCGTGGAGTTCTCCGAGCTCGGCAAATACATCGACCAGCCGATGCGCACCTATTCCAGCGGCATGCGCGCACGCCTCGGCTTCGCGTTCGCCTCGTCCATCCGTCCCGACATCCTCGTCGTCGATGAGGCGCTGTCCGTCGGCGACCGCAAGTTCGCCGCCAAATGCAAGAGCCGGGTGCGTTCCATCATCGCCAAGGAAAACGTCACCGTGCTGTTCGTCACGCATTCGACGGCCATGGCCAAGGAGTTCTGCGAGCAGGGCATCGTCATCCAGAAGGGCCGTGCCATGTTCTCCGGAGGCATCGAGGACGCGATCGCGTACTACACCGCGTCGTGACGTGCGGGATGGGCCGGCCGTCCCTCCGGGTGCTATCGTCGGTAACCATGCTGCACCATGTCATCCGCCCGGCCGAGGACCGGGATCTGACGGCCATCACCGACATCTACAACGAGGCCGTGATCCGCGGGGGAGCGTCCGCCGATCTCGAACCCGTATCGCTTGACGCGCGTCGCGCGTGGGTCGACTCGCACGAGCCGCGTGCGAAGTATCCGGTCGTCGTCATCGACGTGATCGACGAGACGACCGGCGAACGCACGACGGCCGGATTCGGCTCGCTGTCGAAATTCCATACGCGCGCCGGCTACGACGGCGTGACCGAGCTGAGCTACTACATCGCCGGCCGATACCACGGCCGGGGACTCGGCACGGCGATGGTGCGCTGGCTGCTCGACGCCGCCGTCGAACGCGGCTTCAGACACGCCGCCGCCATCATCTACGCCGACAACGCCGGTTCCGTGGCGCTCATGCGCAAGTTCGGCTTCACGCGATTCGGCCTGCTGCCCGCGGCCGTCACCACCGCCGGCAGCGACGAGCCGCACGACATGAGCTACTGGTGCAAAAAGCTTTAGGCGGACCGCCGCACGACCGACGACCGGGTTGCGATGACGCCGGGAACGGGTATGATTCCTGTGTTTGCGCACGATACGGGACGCCGTGACGGCACGGCGCACGGACGAACAGGGGAGTGACATGGCATCCGATTTCTGGCTGATCGTAGGACTGGGCAACCCGGGCAAGAAGTACGAGGACACGCGGCACAACATGGGCTTCATGACCGCCGACGTGCTCGCCGAACGCTGGTCGGTCGCGTTCTCCGACCATAAGGGACTTGCGATGCTCGGCAAGGGTGCGATGAGCCTGAACGGGAGCACCGTCAAGTTCTTCCTCGCCAAGCCGCTCACCTACATGAACGACTCGGGCAACGCGGTCGCATCGATCAGCGCCTACTACCAGATCAAGCCCGACCACATCGTCGTCATCCACGACGACATGGACCTCGAATTCGGCCGCATCAAGGTCAAGGCCGGCGGCTCGGCCGGCGGCCACAACGGCATCAAATCCATCGACCGTTCGCTCGGCACGCCGCAGTATGCGCGCGTGCGCATGGGCGTCGGCCACGCCAAGCGCGGCGCCAACGCGCACGACAACACCGTCAACTGGGTGCTCGGCGGTTTCGGCCCCGACCAGCGCAAGCAGCTGCCCGAATTCCTCATGGACGGCGCCGACGCCGCCGAGGAGATCATCTTCAACGGACTGGCGAAGACGCAGGAGAAATTCAATGGCCGCTAAGGCGAACGCGACACGGGCCACGAGCGCCGACGAGCATATCGCGCGCCTGTCCGACGGCTCCCTCGCCGGCGTGCTCGCCGCACTCGACAAGGATCCGCGCTTCCACGCGCTCGCCGCCGGCGAGATCGAACCGTACGTCGACAAGGACACCGACCCGACCATCACCGTCGGCGCCCCCGACGGCATTCGCCCGGCGCTCGCCGCGGCCGTCGCTCATCGCAAGCCGGTCGTGCTCGTCGTCGCCTCCGGCCGCGAGGCCGAGGAGACCGTCGCCTCGCTGCGCTCATGGTACGACGGCGATCCGAACGACATCACCCAGCTCGAAGCGTGGGAGACGCTGCCGCACGAGCGGCTGAGCCCCCGCGCCGACACGGTCGCCAGCCGCATGGCCGTCTTCCGCCGGCTCACGCACCCGGACAAGACGAACCCCATGTTCGGGCCCATCCGCATCCTCGTCATGCCGGTGCGCTCGCTCATCCAACCGGTCGTCAAGGGACTCGGCGACGTCGAGCCGCTCGTCTTCACGCAAGGCGAGGAGCTGCCGCTCGACGAGGCGTCCGCCAGACTCGTCGAAAACGCGTACACGCGCGTCGATCTGGTCATGGACCGCGGCGAATTCGCCGTGCGCGGCGGCATCATCGACGTCTTTCCGCCCACCGCGCCGCATCCGGTGCGCATCGAATTCTTCGGCGACGAAATCGATACGATCCGCGAATTCCACGCATCCGACCAGCGCACGTACGGCGACGGCATGCGCACGATCTGGGCGACGCCCTGCCGCGAACTGCAGCTGACGCAGGCCGTGCGCGACAGGGCGAATAGCCTGATCGGCCGCATCCCCAACGCCGACGACATGCTCGAATCCATCGCCAACGCGATCCCCGTCGAAGGCATGGAATCGCTCATGCCCGCGCTCATCGACGACATGGAGCCGGTCGCCGGCATGTTCGACCCGCATGCACTCATCATGCTGTCCGACCCGGAAAAACTGCGCCGCGCCGCCGAGGACCTCGCGAAGACCGCGAACGAGTTCCTCGCCGCCAGCTGGCACGTCGCCGCGTCCGGCCACGGTGCGGGCGCCCCGATCACGTTCGACCAGGCCAGCTTCCTCGACTTCGAGGAGACGGTCAGCGCACTCGCGTACTCCAGCCACGACGTGTGGAAACTGTCCAGCTTCGGCGTGGACGCGACGATGCCGAATCACGTGCAGCTGTCCGCGCGCACGCCCGGCGAATACCGCGGCGACGAGGAGAAGGCCGCGGCCGGCATCGAAGGACTCATCGACGCCGGTTACCACGTCACCGTCACCGCCGCCGCGCAGGGCACGCTCGCGCGATTGAAACGCGCGATCAATGAGACCGGCATCGCCACGTTCGACGTGATCCGCTCGCAGGCCGTCGACGGCTTCGTCGACGAACCGGCGAAAACCGCGCTGCTCACCGAGCGCGACCTGACCGGCCGCTCGTCCGCCGCGGGGCAGGCGAAGACGCCGAAACGCCGCCGCAAGGCCATCGACCTGATGGAGCTCAAGCCCGGCGACTTCGTCGTGCACGAACAGCACGGCATCGGCCGGTTCATCGGCATGAAGCAGCGCGAGATCGGCGCCGGCAGGAACAAAAGCACCCGCGAATACCTCGTGCTCGAATACGCGCCGAGCAAACGCGGCGCCCCGGCCGACAAGCTGTTCATCCCCACCGACCAGCTCGACCAGATCAGCAAGTACATCGGCGCGGAGGTCCCCAAGCTCAACAAGCTCGGCGGCTCCGACTGGGCCGAGACCAAGGCGAAGGCACGCAAGCACGTGCACGAGATCGCCGAGGACCTGGTCAAGCTGTATTCGGCACGACAGCGCACGCCCGGCTTCGCGTTCAGCCCGGACACGCCGTGGCAGAAGGAGCTGGAGGACGCGTTCCCGTACCAGGAGACCGCCGACCAGCTCACCACGATCGACGAGGTCAAGGCCGACATGGAGAAGCCCGTGCCGATGGACCGCCTGATCTGCGGCGACGTCGGCTTCGGCAAGACCGAGATCGCCGTGCGCGCCGCGTTCAAGGCGATTCAGGACGGCAAGCAGGTGGCCGTGCTCGTGCCCACCACGCTGCTCGTCCAGCAGCATTACGAGACGTTCACCGAACGCTACGAGGGCTTCCCGGTCACGGTCGCGGCGATGAGCCGCTTCCAGACGACCAAGGAGATCAGCGAGACGATCGAGGGGCTCGAATCCGGTGCGGTCGACGTGGTGATCGGCACGCACAAGCTGTTGAACCCGAAGATCAAGTTCAAGGATCTCGGCCTGGTCATCATCGACGAGGAGCAGCGCTTCGGCGTCGAGCACAAGGAGACGCTCAAGGCCCTGCGCACGAACGTGGACGTGCTCTCGCTGTCCGCGACGCCTATCCCGCGCACGCTCGAGATGGCCGTGACCGGCATCCGCGAGATGTCGACGCTCGCCACCCCGCCCGAGGACCGTCTGCCGGTGCTCACGTACGTCGGCGCGTACGAGGACGCGCAGGTCACCGCGGCCGTGCGTCGCGAGCTGTTGCGCGGCGGCCAGGTGTTCTACGTGCACAACCGGGTGCAGGACATCTCGAAGATCGCGGCGAAGATCCACGAGCTCGTGCCCGAGGCGCGCGTCGGCATCGCGCACGGCAAGATGGGCGAGAAGCAGCTCGACCAGATCATCCGCGACTTCTGGCATCGCGACATCGACGTGCTCGTGTGCACGACGATCATCGAAACCGGTCTGGATATCTCGAACGCGAACACGCTGATCGTCGACCACGCCGACAAGTTCGGCCTGTCGCAGCTGCACCAGCTGCGCGGACGCGTCGGCCGCGGCCGGGAACGCGCGTACGCGTACTTCCTGTACGATCCGACCAAGCCGATGACCCAGCAGTCGCACGACCGTCTTGCGACGATCGCGCAGAACACGGCGCTCGGCTCGGGCTTCGACGTGGCGATGAAGGACCTCGAGCTGCGCGGCACCGGCAACCTGCTCGGCGACGAACAGTCCGGCCACATCGAAGGCGTCGGCTTCGACCTGTACATCCGCATGGTTTCGGAGGCGGTCGAGGCGTACAAGGCGCCGGAGCAGAGCGTGGAGCCGCTCACGGTGACCATCGATCTGCCGATCGAAGCGTCCATCCCGGTCGACTACATCGACTCCGACAAGCTGCGGCTCGAGGCGTACCGCAAGCTCGCCGCCGCGCGCAACGAGGACGATCTCAAGGAGCTGGCCGAAGAACTCACGGACCGCTACGGCAAGCTGCCGGAAGAGTTCGAGACGCTGTTCGGCGTGGCGCGCCTGCGCATGAAGGCCCGCAAGCTCGGCATCTCGGAGATCATCGCGCAGGGGC
Source organism: Bifidobacterium amazonense (assembly GCF_018555435.2). Taxonomy (GTDB): domain Bacteria; phylum Actinomycetota; class Actinomycetes; order Actinomycetales; family Bifidobacteriaceae; genus Bifidobacterium; species Bifidobacterium amazonense. The sequence goes on along the minus strand of NZ_JAFEJT020000012.1, from coordinate 5,616 downwards.
GCAACGTGCGCGTCGGCAGGATCGACCCGCCCGAGTCCATCCAGATGCGCATCAACCGCATCTACAAGGGGGCCCAGTACCGTGCGCTCACGCACACGTACCTGATCCCCGCGCCGTTCGCCGGCTCGCTCGGCTCCGGCCCGATGAGCGGCGAGATGGTCATGGACTGGACTTCCGACCTCCTCAATGACTTCGCATGGAGTCCTCAGGGCAGGAGATAGGCGAGCACCGTTCGTAGCCCAGCATCCGCGTCATGCGTCGCACTACACTGTTCGCCTATGACCAACGATACGAACCGCGACGAGACGACGGCCGCCGGGGCGGCGCCGGATGCGCACATCCGACGCGCCGAGGCGCGCGACATCCCGCAGCTGCACAAGCTGCTGCGTGAGGTGCTGGAGGTGCACCACCGGGGCCGTCCGGACCTGTTCAACACCGGCGTGACGAAGTACACGGACGATGAGCTGGCGTCGATCGTCTCGAATGACGAGACGCCGGTGTTCGGCGCGTTCGCGGCGGACGACGCGACGCTGTACGGCTATGCGTTCTGCGTGTTCGAACGGCATGCGGACAGCCATATCCTCACCGACGTCACGACGCTGTACATCGACGACATCTGCGTGGACGAGGCGGCTCGCGGCCGGCACGTCGGCACCGCGCTGTACCGGCATGTGCTCGATTTCGCGCGCGGTGCGGGATGCTACAACGTGACGCTCAACGTGTGGTCGTGCAATCCGGGAGCGCAGGCGTTCTACGAGCGCATGGGTCTCAAGCCGTACAAGGTGGGCATGGAGCAGATCCTGTAGCCGCCGATGTAGTCCGGCCGTTGTGACACGTAGGCGCGCGCCGGGATCGGGGCGCGAACATGAACGGGACATGAATGCCAAGTGGCCGGCGGTATGGCGGATCCGCAATGATGTGAGCGTTCACATTTTCGTGTCGCCCGACCTTGCGTCTCGTCCATCAACCCCGGTATTCTTAAGGCTGTCATCACAACCTAACGTTTAAAGGAGTAGTTGTGGCAGCAATTGAAAGCGTGTACGCGCGTCAGATTCTCGATTCCCGTGGCAACCCGACCGTTCAGGTCGTGCTGGACACCGAAGACGGCGCTCAGGGCCTGGGCCTGGTCCCGTCCGGCGCCTCCACCGGTGAGGCCGAGGCTTGGGAGCGTCGCGACGGCGACAAGTCCGTCTACGGCGGCAAGGGCGTCCTCAACGCGGTCAAGGCCGTCAACGAGGAGATCGCCCCGAAGGTCATCGGCATGGACGCCTCCGACCAGCGCGCCCTCGACGACCTGATGATCGAGCTCGACGGCACCCCGAACAAGGGCCGCCTCGGCGCCAACGCCATCCTCGGTGTCTCCCTGGCTGCCCTGTACGCCGCCGCCGAGTCCGCCGAAGAGCCGCTGTACCGCTACATCGGCGGCACCAACGGCCACATCCTGCCGGTTCCGAACATGAACATCATGAACGGCGGCGCCCACGCCGACTTCGCCACCGACATCCAGGAGTACATGATCTCCCCGTACGGCTTCGACACCTACTCCGAGGCCCTGCAGGCCGGCGTCGAGGTCTACCACACCCTCAAGAACGTCCTGAAGAAGGAAGGCCTGAACACCGGCCTCGGCGATGAGGGCGGCTTCGCGCCGAAGATGAAGTCCAACAAGGACTCCCTGAACTACATCATGGACGCCATCTCCGCCGCCGGCTACGAGCCGGGCAAGCAGATCGGCATCTCCCTCGATGTGGCCTCCTCCGAGTTCTACAACAAGGAGACCGGCAAGTACCACTTCGAGGGCGACGACCGCGACTCCAAGTACATGCTCGACTTCTACGAGCAGCTCATCGAGGAGTACCCGATCGTCTCCATCGAGGATCCGTTCCAGGAAGAGGGCTGGGAAGACTGGACCGCCATCACCAAGCTGCTCGGCGATCGTCTGCAGTTCGTCGGCGACGACCTGCTGGTGACCAACCCGGCTCGCCTGGCCAAGGCCATCGAGCTCGGCGCCGCCAACTCCCTGCTGGTCAAGCTCAACCAGATCGGCACCGTCACCGAGACCCTCGACGCCATCGAGCTGGCCACCGCCAACGGCTACACCTCCATGGTCTCCCACCGTTCCGGCGAGACCCCGGACACCACCATCTCCGATCTGGCCGTCGCCAAGAACACCCGCCAGATCAAGACCGGTGCCCCGGCCCGTGGCGAGCGCGTTGCCAAGTACAACCGCCTGCTGGAGATCGAGGAGGAGCTCGGCTCCACCGCGAAGTACGCCGGCTACAGCGCGTTCAAGGCCTGCAAGAAGTACCTCGCCAAGTGAGCCTGGCATGCGTAGCGCGGTCCATGACCGTGTGACGTTCCGGTGATCATCGGATGCCCGCCGCATTCCCCGTCGAATGCGGCGGGTATTTTTATTGCCTATGAGTGCACGATCCGCCCGGGAGCAGTCCGGCAAAGCAGGAAAGACGCCAAAATCAGCGAAATCGACGTCCCGCACGCCCGGTCGCTCGCGAGGCGCGTCCGGCCCCAAGGCGAAGACCCGCAGCAGCGGCCCGATCGTCTTCTTCATCGCACTGTTCATCGTCGCGCTCGGCTCCATCCAGCTGCTGTCCACGCTGTACACATACGCCATCGACCTGTCCGAACTCAACGGGCTCAAACGGCAGGAAGCCGCGCTCATCGCCAAAAAACAGGAACTGGAGAACAGCATCGCCCGATGGAACGACGACGCGTACGTCGCCGCCCAGGCGCGCGAACGGCTCGGTTTCGTCTTCCCCGGCGAGCAGGCGGTCACGGTGCTCCATCCCGAGGCGGTCACCGGCAAGCCGCAAAGCGAGGATTCGAGCTCCTCCCAGACCGAATCGGACAAGAAGACCCTGCCTTGGTATAGTGAACTGGCCTATTCGATCGAACAGGCGGACGCCGCCGACACCTCGACGGAAACATCCTCCTCCGACACCGCCGGGCAGACCGACGGCAAGGATTCAGGGAACTCCTCCACGGACCAGTCGAACCAGACCGACCGGAAGACGACGGACGGCACGACCGACGACAGCAAGAAGGACCAATGAGCGAAACGAACACCGCACAGACGACCACCACCGACGACCTCACGCCGTTCGCCGACGCCGCCAAGGCGCTCGTGGACCGCTGCATGGCCGAACCGGCGAACGACAAGGACATCGCCATCGTCGAACGCCAACTGGGGCGCTACCCGCGCGGCATGGTCGCCGTCGGGGCGCGCTGCGTGTGCGGCCGGCCGCTGGCCGTGATCACCCGGCCGGTGCTGCCGGGCGGCATCCCGTTCCCCACCACCTGCTACCTGACCAGTCCGGAGGCCGTGAAGGCGGCGTCGCACGTCGAGGCCGACGGCGGCATGCGCGAATACAACGAGCTGCTCGCCGCCGACGAATCCGTGCGCGCGGCCTACCATGACGCGCATCTGCGCTACCTCGCGTTCCGCCACGAACTGGCGCTGCGGCTCGGCGACAGCGAGGAGCACATCGCCGACACCAGCGCCGGCGGCATGCCGGTCCGCGTCAAATGCCTGCACGCGCTGCTCGCCCAGACACTCGTCATGGGGCCCCGCGCCAACCCGATCGGCGACCTGACGCTGAAACGCATCGCCGACGAATTCAGCCCGACCGTCTGCCGCTGCACGACCGAGGACTGAGCGGGATCGGGCGGCGGCGTCGGGCCGTCGCCATCCGGACGACCATCCAACGGACCAAGACAGGGGAGAGACACCATGAGCGAAACCAGCAGACGTTCCGTGACCGTGGCCGGCATCGACTGCGGCACGAACTCCATCCGTCTGAAGATCGCACGCGTCGACGCGGACGGCATGCACGACATCGTGCCGCGCACGCTGCGCGTCATCCGTCTCGGACAGGACGTCGACAAGACGCACCGCTTCGCCGACGAGGCGCTCGAACGCGCCTACGCCGCCGCACGCGAATTCGCCGGCATCCTCGACGAGCATCCGGTCGACGGCCTGCGCTTCGTGGCCACGTCGGCCACGCGCGACGCCGAAAACCGCGAGGAGTTCGAGGACGGCATCGAACGCATCCTCGGCGTGCGCCCCGAAGTGATCCCCGGCACCGAAGAGGCCGACCTGAGCTTCCTCGGCGCGACCAGCGTCGTGCCGCGCGACCTCGCCGCGCCGTTCCTCGTCGTGGATCTCGGCGGCGGCTCCACCGAGCTCGTGCTCGGCGGCGACGGCGTAGGCACGCCCGACACCAAGGCCGAGGCCGCGTTCTCGATGAACATCGGCTCCGTGCGCATGACCGAACGCCACCTGCACACCGACCCGCCCACGCAGGCCGAAATCGACGAGGCCGTCGCCGACATCGACGAGCACATCGACGAGGCGTTCCGCACGGTCCCCGCCGGCCGGACGCACACGATCATCGGCGTGTCCGGCACGGTCACCACCATGACCGCGCTCACGCTGGGACTCAAGGAATACGACCACCGCGCCGTCGACGGCGTGCGCGTGCGCTACGAGGACGCCTACGCCGTCGACGACCGGTTCCTGCGTATGACGCGCGCCGAACGCGCCGAATACAAGACCATCCATCCCGGACGCATCGACGTGGTCGGCGGCGGCGCGCTCGTCTGGAGCCGCGTGCTCGCCAAGGTGTCCGAGGCTGCGCTGGCCGACCACGGCGAGGCGATCGACACGTTCGTCGCCAGCGAACACGGCCTGCTCGACGGCATCGTGCTCGACTACGGACGCAGGCTGCTTACGGCCTGATGGCGCGGGATCCGGCGTCGAGTCCGTCGTTCCCACCGTTTTCACCGGCTGTTCCCGGCAAACGGTCACACAACGTATCAATGTGGGGGTAACGTGAAGGGTATGGAAAAGATGGATACCAAAGAATCCGGCAAGTCGTCGCTGCTGGACGGCTGGAACGCGCCGCCGAACCTCGTCACCTACTCGCGCATCGTGCTGGTCGTGGTCTTCCTCGGCCTGTACATCGCGGCCGGTCCGTGGGGCGCGAACAACTACGCGATGCGCTGGGCCGCGGCGATCATCTTCATCGTCGCCGCGTCCACCGACAAGCTCGACGGATGGATGGCGCGCACGTTCGACCAGGTCACCGAACTCGGCAAGCTCATGGACCCCATCGCCGACAAGCTGCTCACCTGCGCCACGCTGGTGGTCGCCGCGGCGTTCGGCGAACTCGGCCAGACCGTGCTCGGCTGGATCGTCGTCGCGCTGTTCCTGCTGCGCGAGATCGGCATCACCGTCATGCGCTTCTTCGTGATCGACACGGGCGGCAAGGTCATCGCCGCCGCATGGCCCGGCAAGCTCAAGACGCTCTTCCAGTGCATCGGACTGGCCATGCTGCTCCTGCCGGTCTGGCAGTTCGCCGGCGGCTCGGGCGACAACCCGATGTGGCTGACCGTCTACCTGTTCCTCACCTACCTGATGATCTACGTGGCGCTCGTGCTGTGCCTGTACTCGGGCGGCGTGTATCTGATCAACACGTTCGGCGGCCGGGGCAAGGACGGCAAGGCGACGACGCCGCGCAAGTGACGTCCCGTCCCGCGGGACGCGCATGAGACGCACACGATGACGCGGCGCATCCGCGGCATCCGATCGACCCTCCCTCC
>NZ_JAFEJT020000011.1 GCF_018555435.2 Bifidobacterium amazonense | reverse complement strand
GTCGGGATACGTGCGCATCTTCTCCGCCGTCGCCGCCATCAGCGACGATCCGGCCGAACCGGTCGAATGGGCGCGTCGGTTCGGTCGCGGCATCATCCGCAGCGGCGTTCCCGGCCGGCTCGCGCAGGACAACTACTGGCTGCTGTCCCAGTGCTGCGGCGGCGCCGCCGTGCTGGAGGCCTTCACCGCGCTGTGGCTGGAAACCGGCGAGGAACTGTGGTTCCGGGCCGCGAGCGCGCAGGCCGACGATCTGCTGGTGCGCTCCTACGCCGACAAGCTCGGCCGCCGCTGGTACACGGAATCGTATGCGCTGCGCGACGCCGGCCGGCTCAAGGCCGAGGTCGGCTATCAGGTCGGCGCCGCGGGCGTCGCGCTGAGCCTGCTGCACTTCCGGCAGGCCGAACGCAGCCACGACGACGGCGTGCGGTTCTCCACGCCGCGCCTGCCCGACGAGCCGTACGACAGGACCGACGGCACGTTCCGGTTCGCGGGCGTCTGACCGGTTCGCTTATTCATCCATCCGATATCCGCTCATCCACCCATCGATTCGTTTTCATTCGTTTTTTCATTCGCATAAGGAGCCCTCATGGCCAACATCACCAACGCAGTCAACACGTACACCACGCGCATCGCCGACCTTCCCGGCACGGAGGTCGTCTTCGGCGTCGGAGCGGAACGGCGGCTGCCCTATCTGCTCGAAAAGAACCATGTCACATCGCTGCTGTTCGTCTACAGCGGCACGTACGTGTACGATCTCGGCATTCGCGACGCGGTGCTCAACGCCGCCAAGGAACTGGGCATCAAGGTCATCGAGAACGGCGATGTGCAGGTCAACCCGCGTCTCGAACTCGTCCACCGGCTCATCGAGGAGGCCCGCGCCAACGACGTCGACTTCGTCATCGCGGCCGGCGGCGGCAGCGCCTTCGACACCGGCAAGGCCGTCGCCCTCGGCAAGAACTACGACGGCGACGTATGGGACTTCTACGCCGAACATCGCGGCCGCGAGCCCGAGCATCAGGTGCTGGGCGTCGGCACCATCTCCACGCTGCCGGGCACCAGCTCCGAGGTCTCGTTCGCGTCCGTGATCACCAAGGGCCATCTCAAGGGCGGCGCGTCCCCGATCGCCATCAAGCCGGCCTTCACGATCATCAACCCCGAGTATTCGCGCACCGTGCCGTACCGTTACCTCGCCGCGGCCACGGTGGACATGATCGTGCACAATCTCGAGAAATACTTCACCCCGAACGCGCCGCTCGCACTGGTCGACCAGCTCGAGGAGAACATCTTCCGCGCCGAATACGAGGCGGCCGAACGGTTCGCCGCCGATCCCGGCAGCCTGCAGGCGCGCGCCGACCTGCACTGGCTGTCCGCGTACGTCAACCCGCAGCTGCGTTCGCTGGACGCCACCGGACCGCAGTATACGATCCACGAGGGCGTGATCCACATCATCGAGCATTCGCTCAGCGGCGTGTTCGACATCGTCCACGGCGAAGGCAACGCGGCGGTGCTCATCGCCCTGGTGCGCTATGAGGCGAGCCGTCATCCCGAGAAGTTCGCCAAGCTGGCGGTGCGCGTGTTCGGCGCCGACCCCTACCTGCACACCGAGGAGGAGAACGCCCTGCTGCTGGCCGACAAGCTGGAGGAGCTGATCGTCGGCAAGCTGCACGTGCCGATCCGCCTGTCGGAACAGGGCGTGACCAGGGAAGGTCTGGACGAGGTGCTCGACCAGCTCGGCAATCTGAACGCCTATCCGATCGGCCACTACACCCAGCTGAGCCGCGACGACGTGAAGGCGCTGCTCGACAGCGCGTTCTGACGGTCCGGATGTCCGGTGAACGAAAGGAGTCCTCACATGACGGCATCCGCAACGCTACTCGACGAGTCTCAGCCCGTCGGTACGCAGTCGTCCGGCACGCAGCAGCCCGACGGCATCGTGATCCGCGAGGCGCTGCCCGACGAATATCCGGCGGTGGGCGACCTGCTGTACCGCGCGTATTCCAGCGTCATCGACGTGTCCGAACGATACGAGCGCGACATGCGCGACGTGGCCGGCCACGCCCGGGCCTGGCATATCTGGGTGGCCGAGGACGTGCGCGCGGGCAGGCTGGTCGGCGCGGTGCTGACCCCGCTTTCGGCATTCGGACCGGAGGACCAGCTCTGGCACTTCCACTCGGGCGAACGTATGTTCCGTCTGCTCGCGGTGGATCCGCAGGCGCGCCGGCGCGGACTGGGACATCGGCTCGTGGACTTCGCCGTGGAGCGGATCGGCGCGCTGGGATTCTCCGTGGTGGGTATCAATTCGGGGCTCAATCTCACGCAGGCGGTGCATCTGTACCTCAGGTACGGGTTCGTGCGCCATCCCGAACGGGAACGCATGCTCTACGGTCCCGGCCGCGTGCTCGAGTTCACGTACGACATTCCGCGGCATCTGGTCCGGCACGATCCGCAGGTCGACGCGTTCGAGGCCCGTCGCGGCGAGCCGGAGGTGCCGGACACCGTCGGGTCGATCCCCGCGTTCCTCGATCACGTCGGCCGGTTCATCGACGCGGACCGCATCGTCGCCGACCGATCGACGATCGACGCGTACGTACGCAAACTGTCGATCGACTTCGACGCCGACGACCAGCCGGTCGCGTTCGTCCGCATCGCCGACGGGGACGACGAGCGACGGACGCGCGACGCCGCGCAACGTTACGGCATACCGGTGTTCCGTTACGTCGGGGCCGGTCCGCTGGCCGGTCGCACCCTGCCGCACGAGACCGGCGTCGTGTTGCTGCAGGACCGACCGGCGTGACCGCTGGTCGTACGAGAGGGCCATCCGCTGTCCGTATGCTGGGTGCGCGGTCACGGGGGAGTGACCGGAATCCGTATAATCGTGCCGCTTACGTAGAATAAGCGGCAGCAAACCCACCAAAGAGAGAATGGACAGCAGTGGCTCTCATCGTGCAGAAGTTCGGCGGCTCGTCGGTCGCCGACACCGATTCGATCAAGCGCGTGGCCAAGCGCGTCGTCGAAACCAAGAAAAAAGGCAACAAGGTGGCCGTGGTGGTCTCCGCGATGGGCGACACCACCGACGACCTGATCGATCAGGCGATGAGCATCGACTCCAACCCGCCCGAGCGCGAAATGGACATGCTCATGACCGCGGGCGAGCGCATCTCCATGAGCCTGCTGGCCATGGCCATCCACGCGGAAGGCGACCGCGCCCATTCGTTCACCGGCCAACAGGCCGGCTTCTTCACCGACGCGCGCTACGGCGCGGCCCACATCAAGGCCGTGCGCCCCGACCGCGTCAAGAACGCGCTCTCCCTCGGCGACGTGGCCATCGTGGCGGGCTTCCAGGGCATCAACGCGAAGGGCGACGCGACCACGCTCGGCCGCGGCGGCTCCGACACGTCCGCCGTGGCGCTCGCCGTGGCGCTCGGCGCGGACATCTGCGAGATCTACACTGACGTGGACGGCATCTTCACCGCTGACCCGCGCATCGTGCCGACCGCTCGGCGCATTCCGGTGATCGGCTACGACGCGATCCTCGAAATGGCCAGCTGCGGCTCCAAGGTGCTCGCACTGCGCTGCGTCGAATACGCGCAGCGATTCAACATGCCGCTGCACGTGCGTTCGTCCTTCTCGCATCGGCCGGGCACGCTCGTCGTGCCGGACGGCGTCGACCCGCGCACGCTGCCGAACCTGGACTGATCGGTCCCGGACCGGACGGTCCAGGTCCGGGCGGCCCGGACTGATCGGGGACGGACCGGCCGGCGGCCGTCGGCACACGCAATCAATCGGACTTATCCAGACTTATCGAAATCAGACTCACCGAACGAGCAAACGAGTAAGGCAACCAACATGAGCGACAACAACAGCAACAACGACGAGACCAAGTCCATGGGCGACATCTTCCCCGACCTCGGCCCCGAGGCGCCGGTCATCTCCGGCATCGCGCACGACCGTTCCGAGGCGCTCGCCACCGTGCGCGGCGTGCCGAACGAGCCGGGCATGGCCGCCAAGGTCTTTACCGAACTGGCGTCCGCCGGCATCAACGTCGACATGATCGTGCAGGCCGGCGCGTCCGTCGGCACCGCGGACATCTCCTTCACCGTGCCGGAGTCGACCGTGCAGCAGGTGCAGGACGTGCTGCTCGACAAGCACGAGGAGCTCGGCTACAAGTCGTTCGACGTGAACACGAAGGTCGGCAAGGTGGCCGTGGTGGGCGTCGGCATGAAGACGCACTCCGGTCTCGCCGCCAAGTTCTTCACCGCGCTGAGCGAGGAGGGCATCAACGTGCTCATGATCTCGACGTCCGAGATCCGCATCGCCGCGCTCGTGCCGCTCGAGCAGCTCGACGCCGCGGTGCGCGCGCTGCACACCGCGTACGGCCTCGACGCCGACCAGATCGAAGCCGTCGTCTACGGCGGTACCGGTCGCTGATTCGGCGACCGCTGCCGGATAACACCGGATAACAAAAGGGGACTCCCATGGAGTCCCCTTTGCTGTAGCTGTGGCCGGAACCGGACGTTCCGGCCACAAACCCCTACTTCTTGGTGATGTAGCCGAGGGCCTTGAGCATCTCCGCGCATTCGAGCGCACCGCCAGCGGCGCCGCGCAGCGTGTTGTGGGCGAGGCCGACGAACTTCCAGTCGAAGATCGAATCCTCGCGCAGACGGCCGATGGAGACGCCCATGCCGCCCTCGTAGTCCACGTCGAGCTTGACCTGCGGGCGGTCGTCCTCGGTCAGGTACTGGATGAAGTGCTTCGGCGCGTGCGGCAGGCCGAGCTCGGCGGCGCGCGACGTGTAGTTGACGAGCCGGTCGATCAGCTCCTCCTTCGTGGCCTTCTTGCCGAAGTTGAGGAACACGGTCGCCGTGTGGCCGTTGAGCACGGGCACGCGGATGCACTGCGAGGTGATGCGCAGGGCGCCGTCGAACGGCACGATCTCGCCGAGCTCGGGGTCCACGTGGCCGAACACCTTAAGCGGTTCCTTCTCGCTCTTCGCCTCCTCGCCGGAGATGAACGGGATGATGTTGCCCACCATTTCCGGCCAGTCCTTGAACGTCTTGCCCGCGCCGGAGATCGCCTGGTACGTGCTCACGACGACCTCGCGCGGCTCGAACTCCTTCCACGCGGCCAGCGCCGGCGTGTACGCCTGGATCGAGCAGTTCGGCTTGACCGCGATGAAGCCGCGCGTCGTGCCCAGACGCTTGCGCTGGTGTTCGATCACCGCGAAATGCTCCGGGTTGATCTCCGGCACGACCATCGGCACGTCCGGCGTCCAGCGGTGCGCGCTGTTGTTCGAGACGACCGGCGTCTCGGTCTTCGCGTAGCGCTCCTCGATCGCGCGGATCTGGTCCTTCGGCATGTTCACGGCCGAGAACATGAAGTCCACGCCGGTCGCGACGGCTTCGGCGTCGTCGCCGTCGACCACGGTCATGTGCCGCGCGTACTCGGGCATCGGCGTCTCGATCTTCCAACGGTCGCCGACGGCCTCCTCGTACGTCTTGCCGGCCGAATGCGCGGACGCGGCGAGCGTGGTCACCTCGAACCACGGGTGATTCTCGAGCAGCGTGACGAAACGCTGGCCGACCATGCCGGTCGCGCCGAGAATGCCGACCTTGAGTTTTTCGGACATACCAACCCCTATGTTTGTGCGGATACTACGGACTGTGAGTTGCTGACCATCTTACGAACCGCAGGGGATTGCGGCATGCGCGCTCCCATATGCTGGCCGGCTGGTCGGGACGGGACGGACCGGGGCCGGACCGGCCGGGCCGCTGGTAGGCTGGGGGATATGTCGATTGCATCGGTAGAAGCGCAGAAGCAGCTGGATCGTTTGGTGGCGTTGGGGTACCCGGACGTGGCGGACATCTCCGCCGCCGCGTTCCGCGCGCTCGCCCGGCCTCTGATCGCCGCACTTGAGCAGTGCGATCCGGACTCGGCCGACCCGCAGTGCCGGCTTGGCGCGGACATTCTGCTGATCCCGACGCGCGAGCTGGTTTCGCCGGAGTCGCTGATCGCACGTACCAGCATCTACCGTATGGCCGGATTCACCACGATGCCGCCGCGCGACATCGCCAGCTTCCTGCCGCAGGACGGGTTCGAGCCGCCGGAGGGTCCGTTCTACCTCGTCGTCGAGCCGCACACCGGCACCTGCTACATCAACCGCGAGCCGGACGTGGCCCGCAAGCTCATCGATTCCGACGAACGCACGCCGCTCACGCTCGAGGAGGGTCTCGCGATCGCCACGCAGCATCCGGAATGGCTGCTCGAGAAGAACGGCTTCAACCTGCTCGGCTCGCGCAGCGCCGACGGCCGCGTGCCGAGCATCTGGATGAGCCAGAACGCGCCGCGGCTCGGCGCGGTGTGGCCGAACTCGCGGCATACGTGGCTCGGCAACGCCTACTGCATCTCCCGTCGCGGCATCAGTCTGTTCCGCTGATTTCGGCCGCGTAGGCGGCTTCCTGCGGGAGGTTGCCGATGAGATGGATCCCGGGAGACCGCGGATGCGACCGACGATTCAGACGCGCCTCTCCGAGAGATTAGACATCAGACGTCTGATGATAGTAGGATGGGTATGTCGAGGCACCAGCATTTCAAGGAGGAAACCGGCATGCCCCCATTCATCGTCGGCGCATATGCGTCGCTCCCTCAAGGGCGGGAAGCCCAAGAGGACTACTACAACCTGCTCGGCGGGCAACCGTGGATCGCCGGCACCGAGCTGCCCTTCCCCGGCAATCTCGCGGAATCGGTCGACCTCGCCTGGCTGGCCGGCGCGCTGCCCGTCCACTGGCACGGCAATACCGTCACCGTCATCCCCGGCACCATGCAGCACGTATGGAAGGACCCGGGCTTCGGTCTCGCCAGCCCGGACGAGAACGGGCGAAAGGCCGCGCTCGACTTCATGGCAACGGTGTGTCGTGCGCTTGCGGAATTCACGCACCGGCGCGGCGCCCAGGACGTGCGGTTCGTCGAGATCCATTCGGCGCCCACCGCCAAGGCCGATCACGACGCCATGGCCGCCTCGCTGGAGGAGATGTCGTGGTGGGACTGGTCCGGAGCCGACCTGGTGATCGAACACTGCGACCGATACATCGAAGGACAGAAACCGGAAAAGGGATTCCTGCCCATCGAGGACGAGATCGACCTGTGCCTCCAGGCCGGCGTCGGGCTGACCGTGAACTGGGGGCGCTCCGTGGTCGAGGGCCGCGACGCCGCCACCGCGGTCGACCATGTCGGCAAGGCCGCGCGGGCCGGCGTACTCAAGGGCCTCATGTTCTCCGGCGCCGGACCGGAGGAGACCCAATACGGCTACGGCTGGATCGACGGACACCTGCCCATGAGCCCGGACGAGCCGACGTCGCTGATGGACGCCGCCGCGATCGCGGACGCCGTGCGGGTTGCGCGCGAACAGGAATCGCCGCTCGACTATCTGGGTGCCAAGGTGTGCGTGCCCAAGGACGCGACGATCGAGGAGCGGCTCGGCTATCTGGCGCGCATCCACGACGCGGTCGCCGCGGCTGCCGGGGTCGCCGAAGCGGGCGGATTCGACGGAACGTCCGATGATGTCGGTGCGTCCGATATACCCGACGCGACCGGTGCGTCCGTCGCGTCCGACGGGACGGACGGCGTATGAGCGGGGGAGATCCGGCCGTCTATCTGTCGTTCGATATCGGCGGCACCAAGGTCGCCTCGGGATTCGTGACGCTGCCCGATCGTCCCGGCGGCACTCCTGTCGTGACCGGTCGTTGCGAGATCCCGACCGAGGCCGCGCGCGGCGGCGACGATCTCAGGGAACGTATCGTGGCGCTCGCCGTACGCCAGCTGGACCGTGCGGCGGACGAAGGCACGACGATCGCGGGCGTCGGCATCGCGGCCGCCGGCGTGCCGGACGGCGAGACCGGCGTGATCGTCTCCGCCACCGACATCCTGCCGGGATGGCGCGGCCAGCGCATCTACGACGCGTTCGCGCGAGTCACCGATCTGCCGGTACGCATGATCGGCGACGTCGGCGCGCACGGACTCGGCGAGGCGAGCTACGGCGCCGGCCGCGGCAGGGACGTGGTGCTGTCGATCGGCGTGGGCACGGGCATCGGCGGCGCGATCGTGACGCACGGCGCGCTGTTCACCGGCGCGCACGGCGTGGCCGGCCACGCCGGTCATGTGCCGAGCGCGCTGGGACGCGGCTTCCTGTGCTCGTGCGGCACCCGCGAGGGGCATGTCGAGCCGGTGGCGTCCGGCACGGGGCTGAGGGATCTGTACAACCGGCGTCGTGAGGAGGCGTATGAGGGGAGGCCCGTTGCCGATGGCGATGTGCCCGAGCCGGCCTTGAGCGGTGCGGATGTGGCCGTGCGGGCCGGGTTGGGGGAGCCGCTGGCCTGCGCGGTGCTCGCCGACAGCGCCCGCGCGCTCGGCGAGTGCATCGGCGGCATGGGCAATCTCATCGACCCGGACGTGATCGTGATCTCCGGATCGGTGGTCAAGGCCGGACCGATCTGGTGGGACGCGCTGCGCGCCGGATTCGCGGAGTCGGCGCTCGCGCTGGTCAGGCCCACCCCGCTCGTCGAGGGCGAACTCGGCGGCGACGCGCCTCTCATCGGCGCGGCCGCGGCCATCGACCGTCATGTGCGGTCGTGACGGCGATGGCGCCGAATTCACGGTAATCACAGGAGCCGCCCCCTCTGCCGGCATGGCCGCCGGCTCCCTTGACATGGGACCTAGGGGGCGAAAGGAGACAAAGAACATGAACCAGACAATCGAACGTATCAAGGGCGGGCTTGTGGTGAGCTGCCAGGCATATCCGGGCGAGCCGCTGCGCCATCCGGAGACGATGGCGCAGATGGCCATGGCGGCCGTCGAGGGCGGGGCCGTGGGCATCCGCTGCCAGGGATTGGCGGACATCGCCGCCATCAAAGGGCAGGTGAGCGTGCCGGTGATCGGCATCTGGAAGGACGGCGAGGAGGGCGTGTACATCACGCCGACCCTGCGCCACGCCCGGTGCTGCGCCGCGGCCGGCGCGGACATCGTCGCCATCGACGCGACCGGCCGGCCGCGTCCGGACGGGCTGACCTACGCGGACACCGTGCATGCGCTGCACGACGAGGGCGTGCTGGTGATGGCCGACTGCGGCAGTTTCGCCGACGCCGAACGCGCCGTCGAGGCCGGCACCGACATCATCTCCACCACGCTGTCCGGATACACCGGCGACCGCCCGAAAACCGACGGGCCTGACTTCGAACTGCTCGGCCAGATGATCGAGTCGTTCCCCGACGTGCCCGTGCTGTGCGAGGGACGCATCCATACACCCGAGCAGCTGCACCGGGTGATGTCGGCCGGCGCGTGGGCCGCCGTGGTGGGCACCGCGATCACGCATCCGACCAGCATCACGCGCTGGTTCGTGGCGCGGCTGTGAGGCGCGCCGCCGGGCGCAACACTCCCGAGTTGAAATCAGACATCAGACGTCTTATCATTGAGGAAGTTCGACGACGACGTTAAGGGCTCTCAGGACCCCCAACCGAGGGATCGGCATGGAGAGAGCCCATCTTCACCCACCATCATCAACCATCGGGAACATCCCCCAACCATCAGCATCAATCATCACCCATCTCACATCAGGAAAGGCACCGTCTCGCTTCGAACGATGGTCCTATATGCAACTCAACGACGAGGAGAACCAATGATCGGAAAGCACGGAAAGTTCAAGGTCGCCGTGGCGGCGACCGTCGCGGGCCTTATGCTGCTCGCCGGATGCGGCGGCAGCGGCAACAACACCGCAAGCCAAGGCTCGTCCGGAGGCACGGCGGTCGCCGACACCATCACGGCGCAGGTCGCGTACGCAACGCGCGACTTCTCGCCGTCCACCACCTCCAGCGCGCTCGCGATGGCCGGCAACTGGCACGTGACCGAACCGCTGTACGCGCTCAACTACACGGACTACTCCACGTTCGACGCGCTCGCATCCGGCGAGCCGGAGCAGGTGTCCGACACCGAATACGTGGTCACCCTGCGCGACGGGGCCAAGTTCTCCGACGGCACCGCGGTCACCGCCGACGACGTGGTCTCCTCCTACAAGCGCACCACCGCCGAAGGCAGCCTGTACATCTCCATGCTCGACTTCATCGACTCCGTCGAGGCCAAGTCCGACACCGAAGTGACCTTCAAGCTCACCCGCGCGTTCCCGATGTTCAAGCAGCGCCTCGCCCTCATCCAGATCGTCCCCTCCTCGATGAGCAACGAGGACCTCAAGGCCCAGCCGGTCGGCTCCGGTCCGTGGAAGTACACGGAGATCACCGACCAGCAGGTCAAGTTCGACAAGAACGACCAGTACAACGGCGACCACCCCGCCCAGACCGCGCACATGGTGTGGAACGTGTCCGTCGACGATACCGCCCGCGTCACCGCCATGCAGGCCGGCAAGGTGGACGTGATGGAAATGGTGCCCGCCAACGCCTTCAAGACCCTCGAATCCTCCGGATCCGAGTTGGAGACCGTCCAGGGCTTCAATCTGCCGTTCCTCATGTTCAACACCAAGCAGGCGCCGTTCGACAAGAAGGAGGTCCGTCAGGCCGTCTTCTACGCGATCGACGTCCAGAAGCTCATCGACAACCAGATGTCCGGCCAGGCCGCCGCGGCCACCAGCTTCCTGCCCGAAAACTTCTCGAACTACCACAAGGCCAGCAACGTCTACACCAAGAACGTGGACAAGGCCAAGGAGCTGCTCAAGGAGGCCGGCGTCACCGGTGAGCTCAAGTTCACCCTCTACACCACCGACCACTCCTGGATCACCCAGCTGGCCCCGCAGATCAAGAACGATCTGGCCGAGATCGGCATGAACGTGGACATCCAGTCGATGGCCTCCTCCGCCCTCTACCCGAACATCACCGACAAGGCCGACGCCGACTACTCGATGGTGCTCGCCCCCGGCGACCCGTCCGTGTTCGGCAACGACCCCGACCTGCTGATGAACTGGTGGTACGGCGACAACGCCTGGACCAAGACCCGCACCTTCTGGAACGGCTCCGACGGCTACACCAAGCTCCACGAGCTGATGGACCAGGCCTTGGCCGCCTCCACCGACGACGAGCGCCAGGACTACTGGAACCAGTGCTTCGACCTGCTCAGCGAAGAGGTCCCGCTCTACCCGCTGTTCCACCGCCAGACGACCACCGCCTTCAAGAAGGGCGTGTTCAAGAGCGTCGACGCGATCGGCTCGACCGGCATCAACCTCGTGAACGCCGAGCTGAACAAGTAACGCCGCTCCGGTAGCGCTCCGCAGCCAGACAAAGGCCCTCCCGTCCCGCGGGCCACATGAACGTCCGCGAGACGGGAGGGCCATGCCATTCCAGAGCCATCCTGAATCACCTGTCTTGAACCACCTGACAAGGGAGTCCCATTGAACAACCTGCTACGCCTTCTCGGCAGACGACTGATCGCCCTGCCGTTCATGGCATTCGGAGTGACCCTCCTGGTCTACTTCCTGATGTCCTTCTCCCAATACGACCCGGCCGTCGCCGCCCTCGGCGAAAACGCCACCCCGCAGGCGCTCGCCGCCTACCGGCACGAAATGGGCTTCGACCGCCCCTGGTGGGAGCAGTTCTTCTCCTACCTTGGCGGACTGCTGCGCGGCGACCTCGGCGTCTACGGCGTCAACAAGGACCCGGTGAGCGGCCGCATCGCCACCGCGTTCCCCATCACCCTCCAGCTGACCTTCATCGGCCTGCTCATCGCCATCGTCTTCGCCGTCATCTTCGGCGTGCTGGCCGCGCTCTACCGCGACACGTGGGTCGACCAGGCCATTCGCGTGGTCTCCATCATCGCCATCGCCACCCCGTCCTTCTGGCTCGGCGTGCTGCTCATCTACGTGCTGCAGATCAAAATGGCCTGGCTGCCCGGCGCCGGCGAACTGCCCGCCTTCACCCAGGACCCGGCCGGATACCTGGCCCGCATGGCCATGCCCAGCTTCGCGCTCGGCCTGCCCGTGGCCGGCTCGCTCACCCGCATCATCCGCACGTCCATGGTCGAGGAGCTCGACAAGGACTACGTGCGCACCGCCATCGGTGCCGGCGTGCCCAAGCGCGTGGTCGTGGCCCGCAACGTGTTCCGCAATGCCCTGATCACCCCGGTCACCATGCTCGGCATGAAGATCGGCTACCTCATGGGCGGCGCCATCGTCATCGAGGTCATCTTCGCCCTGCCCGGCATGGGCACCGCGATGTTCGACGGCATCAACAACAACCAGCCGACCCTCGTGCAGGGCGTGGCACTGGTCGTGGCACTGGCCTTCATGGTGGTCAACGTGATCGTCGACCTGCTCTATGTCCTCATCAACCCGCGAATCAGGACGGTGTGACGATGCTCGGAAGCAACAACGCAACCCGCGAATTCAACAAACCCAATACCAAAGTCAGGGTCAAGCGCTGGTCGAGCATGAGCATCGGCACGCGCATCTCCGTCATCGTCATCGCGGTACTCGCGCTGGCCGCGATCTTCGCGTCCGTCGTGACCCCGCACAACCCCACCGAAATCACCCTCAGCTATCAGGCGCCCACCGCCGACCACTGGTTCGGCACCGACAACCTCGGCCGCGACGTCTTCTCCCGCGTCATCTACGGCGCACGGTACTCGCTGGTCATCGGCCTGAGCTCCATCGCGTTCGCGCTCGTCGTAGGCTCCGTCATCGGTGCCGTGGCCGCGGTCTCGCGCACCTGGGTGTCCGAAATTATCATGCGACTGATCGACGTGGTCATGTCCGTGCCGACCATCGCGCTCGCCGCCGTGTTCGTCTCCATCCTCGGACAGTCGATGATCGGCATCATCATCTCCATCGGCGTGCTGTACGTGCCGCAGGTGGCCCGCATCGTGCGCGCGAACATCATCAGCGAATACGGCAAGGACTACGTGCGCGCGGTGATCGTCTCCGGCGCACGCGCGCCGTGGATCCTCTGCAAGCACGTCACGCGCAACATCGCCGCCCCCGTCATGGTGTTCACCACGCTGTCCGTGGCCGACGCGATCGTGTTCGAGGCGTCCCTGTCGTTCATTAACGCGGGCATCCCCGAACCGACCCCGACCTGGGGCAACATCCTGTCCTCCGCCAAGGCCGGCGTGCTCTACGGCTACTGGTGGCAGGCCATGTTCCCGGGCCTGGCGATCATGATCACCGTGCTGTGCCTGAACATCCTGTCCGAAGGCATCACCGACGCCATGGTGGCCGCCCCCACCGCCCCCATCCAGCAGAGCGAGGAGGGCAGGGAGCTCAGCCGCAAGGAGGACCGCCTGCTCGTGGACCCGGTGGCCGCCTACGCCGCCCAGAAGGAAAGCCTCGACAAGCGTCTCGCGCAGCTGCGCGAGGCCGAGCTCAAGCGCAAGGACCGCTTCATCCCGCTGTCCCAAGCCAAGCCGGTCATCGAAGTGCGCGACCTGTGCATCAAGTTCCCGCGCCACGGCGACGTGAACGTGGTCGACCACCTGTCCTTCGCCGTGCGCGCCGGACAGACCATGGGCCTGGTGGGCGAGTCCGGCTGCGGCAAGTCCATCACCTCGCTGGCCATCATGGGCCTGCTCGACCCGCGCGCCGAAATCAGCGGCGAAATCCTGTTCGACGGCAAGAACCTCGTGGGCATGAGCCCCAAGGAGCACAACGCCCTGCGCGGCCACGAGATCGCCATGATCTATCAGGACGCGCTCTCCAGCCTCAACCCGTCCATGCTCATCAAGGCACAGATGAAGCAGCTGACCAAGCGCGGCGGCACCCGCACCGCCGAGGAACTGCTCGAACTAGTGGGCCTCGACCCGAAGCGCACGCTGGAATCCTATCCGCACGAGCTGTCCGGCGGCCAGCGCCAGCGCGTGCTCATCGCCATGGCCCTGACCCGCGACCCGAAGCTCATCATCGCCGACGAACCGACCACCGCACTCGACGTGACCGTGCAGAAGCAGGTCATCGACCTGCTCAACGAGCTGCGCGAGAAGCTCGGCTTCGCGATGATCTTCGTCAGCCATGATCTGGCGCTCGTGGCCAAGGTCGCCCACTCGGTGACCGTCATGTACGCCGGCCAGGTCGTCGAACAGGCATCCACCAAGGAGATCCTCACCGATCCCCGCCACGAGTACACGCGCGGCCTGCTCGGCTCCGTCACCTCCATCGAGGCCGGACAGGGACGCCTCCATCAGGTGCCCGGCACCGTGCCCTCGCCGGCCGACTTCCCCAAGGGCGACCGGTTCGCGCCGCGCTCCTCGCACCCGGACCGCGGACTCGACGTCCACCCGGTCATGAAACGCGTGCCCGGCACCCAGCACATGGTGGCCTGTCTGCCGGACGACCCGGAGCCCGCGCCGGCGCCCGCATTCACCTACGACTGGTTCGCACCGACTCCGGAAGTGGCCGCCCGGGAGGCCGCGGAAGCCCTGAAGGGAGCACAGCGATGAGCAGCACAACCACCAGCAACGCCAACGGCAGCGCAACCCCGATCATCGAGCTGCGGGACGCCGAAGTCGTGTTCACCACGCGCGCAGGCACGCTGTTCCATCCCAAGAAGGTGACGGCGGTCAACAAGGTGAACCTCAAGCTCATGCCCGGACGCACGATCGGCATCGTGGGCGAGTCCGGCTGCGGCAAGTCCACTACGGCCAACGTGATGTGCGGCTTGCAGTCCGTCACCGGCGGCCACGTGTTCTTCAAGGGGCAGGACGTGACCAAGCGCACCGCCAAGGAGCGCATGGACATCGGCCGCGTAGTCTCCGTGGTCTTCCAGGACCCGGCCACCGCGCTCAACGCCCGCATGAGCGTGCAGGACCAGCTCATGGACCCGCTCGTGGTGCACAAGCTCGGCGATCCGGCGGCACGCCGCAAGCGCGCCTACGAACTCATCGACATGGTCGGCCTGCCGAAGTCCGCGCTCAACGCGCTGCCGGGGCAGCTGTCCGGCGGCCAGCGGCAGCGCGTGGCCATCGCCCGCGCGCTCTCGCTCAACCCGGACGCGATCATCGCCGACGAGCCGACCTCCGCGCTGGACGTGTCCGTGCGCGCGCAGATCCTCAACCTGCTGTCCGATCTGAAGAAGTCGCTCGGCCTGTCGATGGTGTTCATCAGTCACGATATCCAGACGGTCCGCTACGTCTCCGACGAGATCGTCGTGATGAACCACGGCACCATCGTCGAGCACGGCTTGGCCCGGGACGTGCTGAACAATCCGCAGGACGACTACACGAAACTGCTGTTGGGTGCGGCGCCGTCGCTGCTGCACCCGACGCCGGAGGAGTGCATCTGAGCGTCCGGGCGGCATCCGGACCCCGTCCGGGCATATGATTTCCGGTCACAGTAGCCACGCCGGCAGCCGAGCCGGCGGGATCATCGATGATTCCCGCCGACGCGGCCGCCGGCTGACCGGTCGACCCGACCGTCCCGGTCGACCCGGCAGGCCCGATCGCCTTCCCCTGTCCAATTCGCGACCCGCGAATCCATCCATCGTCCTTTCCCGACGAACCAGACCCACAGACACACAGACATAAGGAAACCATCATGAACACCACTTTCCGCGGCGTGATCCCCCCGGTCGTGACCCCATTGACCGCCGACCGTCAACTCGACCGCGCCAGCTTCAAGCGCTCCGTCGACCGTCTGATCGACTCGGGCGTGAACGGCCTGTTCTTCCTCGGCTCCTCCGGCGAGGTGGCCTTCAGCACCGACGCCCGCCGCTGCGAGATCATCGAAGCTGCCATCGAATACACCGCTGGACGCGTGCCGGTGCTGGTCGGCTGCATCGACACGGAAACCGAGCGCGTCATCGAACACGCCAAAGTGGCCGCCGAGCTCGGCGCCGACGCCATCGTGGCCACCGCGCCGTTCTATGCGCTCGGCGGACTGCCCGAGATTGAGAACCACTTCCGCCTCATCCACGAGGCCGTGGACCTGCCACTGTTCGCTTACGACATCCCTGTATGCGTGCACGTCAAGCTGCCGGGCGACCTGCTCATCCGCCTCGGCCTCGACGGCGTGCTCGCCGGCGTCAAGGACTCCTCCAACGACGACGTCTCCTTCCGCTTCCTGTGCGATGCCAACCGCAAGGCCGGCCATCCGCTGGTGCTGCTCACCGGCCAGGAAGTTGTGGTGGACGGCGCCTACATGGCCGGCGCCGACGGCAGCGTGCCGGGTCTGGGCAACGTGGAATGCACCGGCTACGTGCGCATGTGGCAGGCCTATGAGGCCGGCGACTGGGCCACCGTGCGCGCCGAGCAGGACAGGCTCGCCGCGTTGATGAACATCGTGAACGTCACCTCCGGCGTCTCCGGCTTCGGCGCCGGCGTGGGCGCGTTCAAGACCGCCATGGCTCTGCTCGGCGTGTTCGAAACCAACCAGATGCCCAATCCGGTGCGCGCGCTGACGGGTGCGAACGTGGAGGCCGTGGCCCGCGTGCTGCGCGAATGCGGCCTGGAGCCGGTGCGCACGGCCGAGGAGGTGAGCGCTTCTACCGTAATCGACTGAGTCTAAACCGCTGGCGCTGACCGGATTGACGGCTCGGCGGCCAGTATTCGTTTCTTTCCTTTCCTGTTCTCCTCCAATGCGAAGGCGGGGTCGGTTCCGGAATGTTCCCGGAACCGACCCCGCCTTTTTGATGCGTGTGGAATGCGTTGGACGAGGAATGAAAGCGGTGGAAGAGAGCAGGAGGATTACTCGTTACCGTCTTCGATACGCTGTCTGAGGATGGATTCGATGGGCTCGTAGTGGTCGACGACGGCCTGGCGATACGCGTCGATGTCGCCCGCCAGCGCGGCGTCGAGCATGCGGCGGTGGGCCGAGGCGGTGCGGTCGAGTTCGCTGGACACCGGCAGTCCGAGCTGGGGGAGCACCGCCATGTGGACGAGCCAGAGGGACCGGACCATCTGCTTGACGATGGTGTTGCCGATCGAGTCGAGAATGCCCATGTGGAAGTCGATATCCAGCGCGAGGAAGGTTTTGCCGTCCTTCGCGGTGGCGGTCATGGAGTCGGCGAGCTTCATGAGATGGGGCTGCTCGCTGTTCGCCAGGGAGGCTACCACCTCGTCGGCGCAGCCGAGGTCCAGGAACCGGCGCAGCTGGACCACGTCCTGCAGGTCGGCGAAGTTCTTGCCCACGGACACCATCGACCGGAAGGCGAGTGTCTCCACCATCGGGTCCAGGGACAGTGACCCGACGAATGTGCCCTTGCCGTGCTCCACCTTGACGATGTTCAGCGCCTCGAGCTTGCGCACGGCCTCGCGCACCGAGGATCGGGAGGCGCCGATCGTGTCGCACAACTGCGCTTCGGTCGGCAGCACGTCGCCGGGCTGCAGATGCTCGTGCAGGATATAGGATTTGATGGCGTCCATCGTCTCGTCGCAACGGCTGCGCGCGGAGACAGTAGGCGTGTGTTGCAGCGATAGACGGGCCAGCATCGCCAATTCCTGCTGGGTGTAGTCGTCTGGGATTTCATCGCCCGGTATCTGGACTCGGTTCCCGTTCTGGTTCGGCGTCTCAAGTGCGGCCGAACCGGATGGGTTGCTCATGATACGCTCCTTGTCTTGTTTGCCCTTGCGGGGTGCGACGTTGTCGTTGGTGTGTCGCATTCGGTACCACCGTTCCCCCGGCGGGTCCTGTGCATCACAATAGTGCGCAAACACAACGCACGACTAGGTTTTGCTCCTATTGCGATACTTTTCGCTCCGACAGGGGTGCGGGTTTGCCGGATGAGCGGCGTCCGGTGCTGACTGCGGCGAATCGCCGTCCGCCTTGCGGGACGTGCCGGTCAGGCGTGAACGGCTCTGCGCTGAGTTATCAGACATCTGACAACTTTCATCATACCACGACATAACAGGACATGTACAGACGTGCCCGGGCAACAGCCGCCACGGCCGCTGCCCGGGCACAACCGTCAGCGCTTGACCTGTCTGACCTGTCTGACCGCAGCATGCACGATCGCGGCGAACGCGGCCGTCGTGCCGATCGCGACGCCGGCAAACACCTGCGGACGGCGCAGTTCGTTGCGCAGGCTCACCGCGCCGGTCACGCAGTGATCTTCGAAGAACACGCGCAGTTCGTTGCCCGAGTAGCGGCCGACCAGCTCGCCCCACGTGAGCATGCGCGTCACGTACAGCTGCGGCGCGTCCTCGCGGAACTCGAACAGACGCACGCCGCGGTAGCGCGACTTCGGCCCGTAGCATTCGAAGCCGCAGGTCGGCGCGTAGCCGAGATCGATGCCGTCGACGTGCCCCACAAACGAATTCTTGTGGTCATGGCCGCAGAACAGCGCGAAATAGCCGCCCGCGCGACGCATCGCATCCACTTCGCCCACGTTGTCGTCAGCGCAGCCGATCGCCTCGCCGAGACGCGAGCCCGGCCGGCACACCTCGTGGTTGAGCACGTAGCAGTGGCCCGCGTAGTTGCGCGCTCCCTCCACCGCGTTCGGCGTCCACGCGGGCACTTCCTTGAGGCAGTCGTAGAACTCCTGCGGCGGGATGTGCTGGAATGCGATCGTGGGCACCGGTTTGCCGTCGCCGTTGCGCGTCGCCAGCGAGCGCTGCACGTCGCCCAGCCACGCGACCGCCTTGTCGCTCGGCGTGCCGTATCCGTCGGAGTCGGCCAGGTCGAGCCCGCGCGAATTGGCGACGTAACGCGGATACTGCGCGTCGTTTTCCTCCGGCTTGCCCGCGTAGTCGCCGGAGTTGACCAGCGTCACGCTCATCGCGACGCGGCCGGACCCGTCGGACGATTCGATCGGCAGTGCGAACGTTCCCGGCTCGATAGCGAGCTCGCTCGTGCCGGGCGCCGGATTCATGCAGCCCGGATATTCGCGGTAGATGTCGTCCTGTTCGTCGGCGAGGATGCCGCACTGGAAGTCGTGATTGCCGTACGTCGCGGCGAACGGCACGCCGGCCTTGATCGCGGGGGACAGGAACGCGCTGAACGTGTCGCGCACCTTCTGCCGGGTGTCGTCGAGCAGGTCGTCGAGCGTGACGACGTCCTCGGACGGCGGAAGATCGGGGTTGCGCCGGGCCGCGATGCGCCGTTTGATGCCCTGTAGCTTCGCCTCGACCTCGGTGACGAGGCGCACCTTCGCGCCCGGGTTCTCGCCGCGGCGGCGCAGGAACGTGTCGATGTACGCCGGATCGTAGCCGCGGATCTGGTCGCCGGTGAACACGATCAGGTCGGGATCGGCGGCCTTGATCGCGGCCTCGATCATGCGGATCGTATCGGGCTTGACGTTCGGGCCGTCCTGGATGTCGGCCATTTGCAGGATACGGAAGCTGCCGTCGCGGCGGAAGCGCAACGGGGTGCGCGCGGTCGGCGATTGCTGGGTTTTGGGGGAGCGTGTCATGCGTTCCATTGAACCGTGCCACGAGTCCGTGCGCCGTGCGATGCGTGCGATCTGCGCGGGAACCGCACGTTTGCGTCGCGCGCGGTTCACCTTGCGTGTCCCGAATGCGCTCCGAATGCCGGAATCGCGGCGATTTGCGCGGACAAGGCCGGTAAGATGAAAGGTTGTACATGTTACGTACGCGTAAACGATGCGGCCGGGCTGAACCACCGGCGCAAATTCCAAAGAAAAGGAGGAGAGATGGGTCAGGATCAATCATCGGTATTTGATCTTGCGGCGGTCGCCGCAGCGTCCAACGGAGGGAACAACGACCCGCTGCTGCCTCCGGCGCGATTCATCGGCGACCCGCAGAAGCCGAGCAAGATGCCGTACACCAAGTACGTCGCCTACGACAAGCAGGTGCCGTTCGACTATCCGCAGCGCACGTGGCCGGGCAAGCGTCTCGAGCGCGCCCCGCGCTGGTGCTCGGTCGACCTGCGCGACGGCAACCAGGCGCTTGTCAACCCGATGGATTCCGAGCGCAAGCTGCGCTTCTGGAACCTGCTGGTTTCGCTCGGATTCAAGGAGATCGAGGTCGGTTTCCCGTCCGCGTCCGAAACCGATTATGACTTCATCCGCATGCTCATCGAGCGCGAGCTGATCCCGGACGACGTGACCATCGTCGTGCTCACCCAGGCCCGCGAGCACCTGATCCGCAAGACGTACGAGTGCCTCAAGGGCGCCAAGCGCGCGGTCGTGCACTTCTACAACTCCGTTTCCGTGCTGCAGCGCGAGGTTGTGTTCCGCAAGGACAAGGCCGGCATCAAGAAGCTCGCCACCGACGCGGCCGAGCTGTGCAAGGAGCTTGAGGGCGAGGCCAAGGGCATCGACCTGTACTACGAGTACAGCCCCGAATCGTTCACCGGCACCGAGCCCGAGTACGCGGTCGAGGTGTGCAACGCGGTCATCGACGTCATCAAGCCGACACCCGAGCACAAGATGATCATCAACCTGCCGGCCACGGTCGAAATGACCACGCCGAACGTTTTCGCGGACGAAGTCGAGTACGTGTCCAACAACCTGACCGACCGCGACTCGATCGTGCTGAGCCTCCATCCGCACAACGACGAGGGCATGGGCGTGGCCGCCACCGAACTGGCGATGCTGGCCGGCGCGGACCGCGTCGAAGGCTGCCTGCTCGGCAACGGCGAGCGCACCGGCAACGTCGATCTCGTCACGCTCGGCCTGAACCTGCTCACGCAGGGCATCGACCCGCAGATCGACTATTCGAACGTGCCGGAGATCCGCAAGACGGTCGAATACTGCAACCAGATCAAGATCTCCGAGCGTCACCCGTACGCGGGCAACTTCGTGTTCACCGCGTTCTCCGGTTCGCATCAGGACGCGATCAAGAAGGGCCTCGAAGCGCGCCAGATGGCGGCCGACCGTGCCGGCGCCGATCTCGACAGCTTCGTGTGGCTCGTGCCGTACCTGCCGATCGATCCGAAGGACATCGGCCGCACGTACGAGGCGATCATCCGCGTCAACTCGCAGTCCGGCAAGGGTGGCATGGCCTACCTGCTCAAGACGAACCACAACCTCGACCTGCCGAAGCGCCTGCAGATCGAGTTCGAGAAGATCGTGCAGAAGTACGCGGACGAGACCAAGAAGGAAGTCAAGGACGAGGACATCTGGCGCCTGTTCAAGGACGAGTACCTGCCGGTCGAGGAGTCGGGCGCCACGGCGGCCGGCGCGGTCGTGGGCGACACTCGCGACGAAAGCCTCGAGCAGTGGGGTCGTCTCAAGCTACTCAAGGTGTCGGTCTCGTCCGGCGAGGACGGTTCGGACACCGTGCTCAAGGCGAAATTGCTCGATCGCGGCGCTGGCGCTTCGAACGCCTCCGAACCGGTCGTGCGCGAGCTGTCGGGCATTGGTAACGGCCCGATCGCCGCGTTCATCAACGCGATCTCGAACCTTGGCATCGAAGTGTCGGTGATGGACTACGTCGAGCATACGATGTCCGTCGGCACCGACGCGATGGCCGCTTCGTACGTCGAGGCGCAGGTCGGCGAGGATGCGGAAAGCCAGATCATCTGGGGTGTCGGCATCGACTCCTCGATCATTACCAGCTCGCTCAAGGCGATTATTTCCGCCGTCAATCGATCGGAACGCTGACTGTCGTCAGCGTGCTGTGTTCAGCGCGTCGCAACTGATGTTGCTCCGGCTACGAACAGTTCACTGGACTGTTCGTCGGAACGCTGACTGCCGTCAGTGCTGATCGGCACTGATCGCATATGACAAGAGCCCCCTCAAGGTGAGGGGGCTCTTCGCGTATTGGCGGCATGAGACGCCGTTCAACGGCGTGGACTTAGGAACTCAGCGGCCGGACGACGCCTTGATGAGCGCGTCGGTGAGATACTTGCCGGCGGCCATGACGAGCGGCGCGTAACGGCGGCCGGGCGCGTTGCCCATACGGCCGGACGGGCCGGAGATCGAGATTGCGGCGATCACCTGGCCGGACGCGTTGCGGATCGGCGCGGAGATCGAGCACACGCCCTCCTCGCGTTCGTTTACCGACTCGCTCCAGCCGCGTTTGCGTACGGCGGCGAGCTTGGCGGCGCTGAATTTCGCGTGGCGCAGGCCCTGATGCATGCGGTCGGAATCCTCCCACGCGAGCAGGATCTGCGCGGCCGAACCGGCCTCCATCGACAGCATCGCGCCAACCGGAATCGAATCGCGCAGGCCGGACGCGCGTTCCACGGCGGCGATGCACACGCGCTGGTCGCCCTGACGGCGGTAGATCTGCGCGGATTCGCCGGTGCGATCGAGCAGCGTCTGCAGGATCGGGCCGGCCGCGGTGAGCAGTCGGTCCTCGCCGGCGGCCGCGGCCAGTTCGGCGAAACGCGAGCCGAGCGCGAAACGGCTGTGCTGGTCGCGCAGCACGAAACGATGGCGTTCGAGCGCGATGGCGAGACGGTGCGCGGTCGGGCGCGCCAGGCCGGTCGCGGCGACCAGCTGGCCGAGCGTGGCCGGTCCGGACTCGAGCGCGTCGAGGATTTTCACGGTTTTGTCGAGCACGCCGACGCCGGAGTGGATTTCGCCGTCGTTCGCCGAAGCGTCGGTCGCGTCGGCGTCCGATTCCGTCGCGTCGGTCGCGTCGACGGCGTCCATGCGGTCGGCCGGTTCGTTAAGCTCGTTCAGCGGCGCGTTCGGCTCGCTGGGCATGCTGCTGTCTGCGTTGGAGGAAGTCATAGTGGTCGATTATGCCATCTCACATAGTGAAACGCAAAACGCGGAATCCGTGCCCGTGTTGTAATTCGCGACAGCGACGGGCGACGGGCATGTCCCGGTGTCCGTGACGTATCTCATATACCGGCCTTGCAGGCCGTTTCCCCGGGCTCGAACCATAGGCTATATACCACGAAGGACGCGAGAGTACAAGACCTCGCGAGAAAAAATTAGGAGGAATTCCGAATGGGAACGACACTGGCCGAAAAGGTCTGGGCCGATCATTTGGTACGCAAGGGCAGCGATGGCGCACCCGACTTGCTGTACATCGACCTGATGCTCATGCACGAAGTCACCAGCCCGCAGGCGTTCGAGGGCCTCCGACTGGCCGGACGCAAGCCGCGCCACGTGGACCAGCTCATCGCCACTGAGGACCACAACACGCCGACCGTCGACATCGACCGTCCGAACCCGGACAAGACGAGCGCACTGCAGCTGAGCACGCTCGAAAAGAACTGCAAGGAGTTCGGCGTGCGCCTGCATCCGCTGGGCGACACCGATCAGGGCATCGTGCACGCGTTCGCGCCGATCCTCGGCCTGACGCAGCCGGGCATGACGATCGTGTGCGGCGACTCGCACACCTCGACGCACGGCGCGTTCGGCGCGCTCGCGTTCGGCATCGGCACGTCCGAAGTCGAGCATGTGATGGCGACGCAGACGCTCTCGCTCAAGCCGTTCAAGACCATGGCGATCAATGTCAACGGCGAGCTGCCGGCCGACGCGACTGCCAAGGACGTCATCCTCGCGATCATCGCGAAGATTGGCACCGGCGGCGGCCAGGGCCACGTGATCGAGTACCGCGGCGACGCGATCCGCAAGATGAGCATGGACGAGCGCATGACGATCTGCAACATGTCGATCGAAGCCGGCGCGCGAGCCGGCATGATCGCGCCCGACGAGACGACGTTCGAGTATCTCAAGGGCCGTCCGCACGCGCCGGAAGGCGAGATGTGGGATAAGGCCGTCGAGTACTGGAAGACGCTCAAGACCGACGATGACGCCGTATTCGACAAGGTCGTGGACATCGACGCGACCAAGCTTGGACCGTACGTGACGTGGGGTACCAACCCCGGCCAAGGTCTGCCGATCACAGCGAACGTGCCGGTGCCGAGCGAGATCGCGGACGCGACCAAGCGCGCCGCCGCCGAACGCGCGCTCAAGTACATGGATCTCGAGCCGGGCACGCCGATCAAGAGCATCCCGGTCGACACCGTGTTCATCGGCTCGTGCACGAACGGTCGCATCGACGACCTGCGCGCGGCTGCGGCGATCATGAAGGGCCACCACAAGGCCAAGTCGATCCACCGCGTGCTCGTCGTGCCGGCCTCGTCGCGCGTGCGCCTGCAGGCCGAGAAGGAAGGGCTTGACAAGATCTTCAAGGACTTCGGTGCGGAATGGCGCAACGCCGGCTGCTCGATGTGTCTCGGCATGAACCCCGACAAGCTCGTGCCCGACGAGCGTTCGATCTCGACGTCGAACCGCAACTTCGAAGGCCGTCAGGGCAAGGGTTCGCGCACGCACCTCGCCTCGCCGCAGGTCGCCGCCGCCACCGCCATCCGCGGCACGATCTCGTCGCCGGCCGACCTGTGACACAATCCGCTACATGACGGTGTCATTTCGACTGAGCGAAGCGAACGGAGAAATCTATCGACGGTTCGTTACCGTGACGGATTTCTCGACTCCGCTTCGCGTCGCTCGAAATGGCACATGATATGCGAGACTATCGCTGTTCGTTGTAACACAAGCTTGTCAGCCCTTAGCAGAGGGCATCAGAAAGAGAAAACGTATGGAAAAACTCACCACGTTGACCGGCGTGGGCGTGCCGCTGCGCCGCTCCAACGTCGACACTGACCAGATCATTCCGGCCGTGTTTTTGAAGCGCGTCACCAAGACCGGCTTCGATGACGCGCTGTTCTACGCATGGCGCCGCAACCCGGACTTCGTGCTCAACAAGCCCGAGTATGCGAAAGGCCAGATTCTGGTCGCCGGACCGGACTTCGGCATCGGCTCCTCGCGCGAGCACGCCGTGTGGGCGCTGCATGACTACGGTTTCCGCGTGGTCATCGCGCCGCGCTTCGCCGACATCTTCTACGGCAACACCGCCAAGAACGGTGTGCTGGCGGCGATCATGCCGCAGGAGTCCGTTGAGCTGCTGTGGAAGCTGCTCGAGGAGGAACCGGGCCGCACGATGACCGTGTCGCTCGAGGACCGCACGGTGACCTGCGGCGACGTGACGTTGCCGTTCGAGGTGAACGACTACGTGCGCTGGCGTCTGATGAACGGCTACGACGACATCGACCTGACGCTGCAGCACGAGGACGACATCGCCGCGTACGAGAAGATGCGCGCCGAAAAGTTCCCGTTCAAGCCCAAGACTATCCCCGCCAAGCACTGGCCGGAGGAGACCATCGCCTCCGCCCGCGAGCCGGAGAACGAACCGGCATGGCCGGGTCCGATCGCCGATCGCGACTAGCGCAGCGTCGCGTTCGGCGGTGGACAGTCCTGTGGACTGTCCACCGGCCCGGCCTGAACGAGACGAGAGTCGAGTGAAGGTAATGTCAAGCCTCGCCGCAGCCCTTTTTCTCGGCTCCCCTTGTCAGGGGAGCTGTCACGAAGTGACTGAGGGGTAGTCAGAACCCATCGCATTGCATGCGGTAATGTATTGGATGCCTTTTCCTCTAGCCCCCTTCTGACGAAGGGGGCTTTGTTTTGTCCGGTTATGGAAGATAGGTGTTACTGTCGAAAGGCAGTGGCCGACGGCAGACAGAACAGAGACGGGCATGGAAGGGGCCGATATGGGTTTTGGTTCGCGCAAGGACAGGCCCTCGTACCGGGACATCGCGAAGTTCCTCGGCTTGTACGGAGACCGCCGTGGCACGAGCGGCGTCGATGATGACGACGAGGACGATTACGACGATTACGACGACTACGGCGAGGATTCCGGCGTCACGTACGGCGGTTCGCGCTCCCTCAACGCTGTGGTCCCGGACAAGCGGCTTCAGCATCTCGCCGGCAATGCGTACTGGCGCGCTCAGGACATCGTCGACTCCGGCCGCATGCACGAATGCACGAGCGCGCCGATCAAGCAGGGCATCGAGCTGGCCGCGTTGGTCGTCAGCACGTACGAATCGTCGGACGACTATCGCGTCTGGGCTGATATCGACACGCGCGCCCACGACGTCATCAAGGCGCACTGCACCTGCCCCGCGTTCAACCGTTCGACCAGCGGCTACTGCAAGCACGTCGTCGCGCTGATCATGCACTACAACCAGGCCGCGTACGAGTTCCGCAGCATCCCCGGTTCCGCCGCAGACGAGGTCGAACGCAAGGCGTCGGCGGCCACGTCGCGCGCGCTGTCGCTGTTCATGCGGCAGCGCGACGACGCATTGGCTCGGGAGTCGAAGGATCGCCAGCTCAGCCTGCTCAAGGAGATCAGCAGCATTGCCGACGCGGGCGGCACTGCTGACGGCAATGGTTCGCAGGCTGTTCGCACCATGCCGGCGAACAGTATCGGACTGCGCGTGAGTATCGCGGAGCAGGGTGACGGATGGGGCGTCAAACTGCGCATCGTGGTGCACGGCACGTCCGTTTCGTACGTGGTGAAAAACATCGCCGGCCTGCTGCAGGCCGTGCGCGACCGCGAATTCGTGTCGTACGGCAAGAGGCTCGCGTTCGTGCATACGCGCGAGGCGTTCGACGAACGTTCGCGGTGCGTGCTCGATCTTGCCGGTCGCGCGCTGCGCATTCGGGCGAGCGTGAACGGTGGCGATTCGTATCGTTCGTACTATTGGCGCAAATCGGATGATTCGGAGCTGCGACTGTCCGAGGATGAGATCGCCGAGCTGCTCGACCTGTACGTCGGCACGGACGATACGCTCGACTATGCGCCAGGCGCGCGATTCCTGCTGCCGTCGCTGCCGACCCGCGTGGTCGTCGGCGAACCGGATTTCGGTCTGTCGATCGTGCCGGTGACTGACCGCCCGGCGACTGGACAACGTATGCTGCCGGGTATGCCGGGAGCCGATGCCGCGAACGCGGAACCGACGGTCACCGGGTATGCGATACGCCATACGCAATGTCTGGAGGCGGTCGTCTCCGGCGAATCGTCGACGTATATGATCGTGCGTCCGTTGTCGCGGGCCGTGATCGCGGCCGACAATGCCGCGCTGTCGAATGCGAGCGCCGCGTCCCGCGCGCTCGGAGCGCAGGCCGCCGCGTTTTCCCGGGAATACGGTGATGCGCGGCCGGCGGTGATCTACCGTTGCGGCGATATTTCGGCCGATCGTCGCGAACTGCTGAAACTGCTGTGCGGCGACAACGATCAGTCGACGATGATGCTGAACGCGAACGACGCCGACCTGTTCGCGCGCACCGTGCTGCCCGAGTTCGCGTCCCCGGCGGCGGCCCGGTCCGAGGAGGAACCAGCCGGCGATCGTGTCGACGATGAGCCCCTCGACGATACGTCGGTACAAAATAATTATAAAAGCGTTAGCAAAAAGACGGGGGCGACCGGTGATGCCAGCGAACGAGCGCTGTCCATCGACGTGCCCGACTCGCTGCGCCGGCTCATGCGCGTGCCCTGCCGCATCGCGTTCTACTTCGACCGCGACCAGCACGGCATTTCCTGCGATGCGCGCGCCTACTACGGCGCCGACATGTTCCGCGTCTTCGACGGCATCGGACGCACCCCCGCCGACGTGCGGCGCGACAAGGACACGGAACGGCTCGCCGTCGAGGCGGTGTTGCACTACTTCCCGCGTCCGGCCGGCTCCGTCGCGCTGTTGCCCGATGATGACGACGAGGCGATCTACAAGCTGCTCACCGAGGGCCTTGCCGTGTTCCGCGGGCTAGGTGACGTGTACGCGACCCCCGCGTTCGACGGCATGACTGCCATGCCGCGGCCCACCATCAAGTTCGGCCTGTCCGTCAAATCCGATCTGGTGCGCATTTCGCCGATCGCCGACGAAATCGACCCGGCCGACGTGCCCGCCTTGCTCGCCGCGTATCGCAGAAAGCGCCGGTTCCATCGGCTCGGCAACGGCGCGTTCGTCGACCTGCGTAACGTCGACACGTCCGCCGTTGACGAACTGTCCGCCGACCTCGGCGTCGATCCGGCCGAATTCGAACAAGGCTCGGTCGAAGTGCCCGCGTACGAGTCGTACTATCTTGACCACGAGGTGGACGATGCGGACAAGGACGACGGTTTCCGCACGTACCTGAACGGTCTACGTGTGATCGATCCCGCCACGTACCACGTGCCGGACTCGCTCGCGAACGTGCTGCGACCGTATCAGACCGAAGGATTCCGCTGGCTCAACGCGGTGTGCGACAAGGGATTCGGCGGCATCCTCGCCGACGAGATGGGCCTAGGCAAGTCGGTGCAGTTGCTCTCGTTCCTGCTTGCCCGGCAAGGCGAATCGCGCGCGGCGCAGCAGCCAAGCCTGATCGTGTGCCCGGCGTCGCTCGTATACAACTGGGCGGCCGAAGCGGCCAAATTCGCGCCCGGCCTGCGCGTGGAAACCGTCGCCGGCGGCAAGGCGGCGCGGCGCGCGCTGCTCGACCGCATTCGGATGGTGCAGGCGCATGCAGGGGCGAACGATGCGAATGTTGCCGATGCGACGGTGGCAACGGTCACGGTTGGCACTGACGACGATCCTGCTGCGGCTGATGTGACGGTACCGGCCGCCGACGTGCGCGTCGAGAGCGCAGCGACCGATGCATCAGCTGATGCGTCGGCTGATAGGGCAGTTCCGACGATGCCCGACCTGCTGGTCACCTCCTACGACCTGCTGCGGCGCGACGTCGACGACTACGACGGCATCGAATTCTTCTGCATGGCGCTCGACGAGGCCCAGTACATCAAGAACGCGGCCACCAAGGCGTCCAAGGCCGTGCGGCAGGTCGGCGCGCGGCATCGGTTCGCGCTCACCGGCACGCCGATCGAGAACCGGCTGAGCGAATTGTGGAGCATCTTCGACTTCCTCATGCCCGGCATGCTCGGCAGGTACGCGCACTTCCGCGAACGGTTCGAAATGCCGATCCTGAGCGGCGACGGTCGCGCGCAGGGCAAGCTGCAGGAGTTCGTCGGGCCGTTCATCCTGCGTCGGCTCAAATCGCAGGTGCTTAAGGACCTGCCCGACAAGATCGAGAACGTGATTACCGTCCAACTGGAAGGCGAACAGCGCAAGCTGTACGCCGCGCTCGAGCAGCAGCTGCGCGCGGTTGTGCTCAAACAGAAGCCCGAGGACTTCAACACGGGCAAGATCCAGATTCTCGCGCAGCTGACGCGATTGCGGCAGGTGTGCTGCGATCCGCGGCTCATCTACGAGAACGCGGGGGAGAACGCCGGGGCGGGCGTGGAGGCGGTGTCCGGTGCGCCTGCCGCGAGCGATCTCACGCCGGCGGGGCAGACCGTACACGCCGGGCAGACCGCGCAGGCCGGGCAGACCGCGCAGGCCGGGCAGACCGCGCAGGCCGGGCCGGTCGACAGAACCGCCCGCAAGCCGGGCCGTCCGTCGAAGAAAGCCACGTCGGCCAAGCTCGACGCGATCGCCGAACTCGTCGACTCGTGCCGAGACGCGGGCAAGAAGATGCTGATCTTCTCGCAGTTCACCAGCTATCTCGACCTGATCGCCGAACGGCTGCACGCGGCCGGCGTCGAATACGACATGATCACCGGTGCCACGCCCAAGAAGCAGCGCGTCGAACTGGTTGACCGGTTCAATCAGGACGAGACCCCGGTGTTCCTCATCTCGCTCAAGGCCGGCAATACGGGCCTGAACCTGACCGGCGCGTGCGTGGTCGTGCACGCCGACCCATGGTGGAACGCAGCCGCGCAGAACCAGGCCACCGACCGCGCGCACCGCATCGGGCAGACGCAGGACGTGAACGTGTACCAGATCGTCGCCAAGGACACGATCGAGGAGCGCATCATCAACCTGCAGCATGCCAAAACCGACCTCGCCAGCCGGTTCGTGGATGCCGCGGCCACCGCGTCCGGAACGTCCGTCGCCTCGCTCACCAAAGAGGATCTGCTCGCCCTGCTCGGCTGATCCCGGTTCGGGACGTCGGCCGTCGGATTCGGGGCCGGGTTTCCGGCTGTGGTCCCGGCGGGACGCGTGCGGCGTGCGGTGAACCGGCCGAGAGATGGTGTGATCGTTTGCTGTCGAACGGGCGGAATTTTTGCCGGATCGACGGCCCGTCGGCCGGTCGTGTCCGCATTGCGCGCATAGACACGAGCATTGACACGATTTAACCAGTCGGGCATGTAAAGTAGTGCCTATCGCAAGCTCGTTGTCGGAAGGATGTTATGGTCACAATGAGCGACGTCGCAAAGGCGGCGGGTGTTTCCAGGGCGACGGTTTCCTACGCGCTGCGCGGCGATCCGCGCATCGCCGCGGCCACGGCGGAGAAAATTCGCCAGGCCGCGCAAAAGCTGCACTACAACGCGAACATATCGGCACGGTCCCTGCGCTCCGGCCGCAGCGGCATCATCGGCGTGGCGATCTACGAACTTGACCGCCCGTATCCTTCCGAAATGAGCGCGGCCATGTCGCGCGAAATCGCGCGTCGCGGCTACCAGCCGATCGTGCAGCAGACGTCCGGTTCCAAGGACGACGAAATCATGATCCTGCAGAAGGTCACCAGCCAGCTGTGCGACGGCATGATCTTCAGCCCCGGACAGGTCTCCGACGAGGAACTGCGCGCGCTCTCGCACGGCAAGCCGATGGTGCTGCTCGACGACATTTCCCCCGACCCGGTGTTCGACTCGGTGAACACCGCCTGCGAGGACGGCTCCGCTGCGGCCGTGCGCCACCTGATCGACATCGGTTGCAAGCACGTGGTGGTGGTCGGCCCGTCCTACGACATGCTGCTCGACGACAAGATGGCCTCCAGTGTGGTCGGCCGACGCATGACCGGCTGCCTGCGCGCGTTCGAGGAGGCTGGCGTGGACGTGGACGCGAGCAACTTCCTGCCGTTGGAGCATTGGGATCCGATCCCCGCACGCGAAGCCGCGTACCGTCTGCTCGACTCCGACGACTATCGCGACGCCGACGGCGTGTTCTGCATGACCGACACGATCGCGATCAGCTTCATGCGCGGCCTTGCCGACCGCGGCGTGCGCGTGCCCGACGACATTGCGCTCGTCGGCTTCGACGGCGTCACCGAAAGCGAATACGCGGTCCCGTCCCTGACCACCGTGCGCACCGACCTCGACGATCTGGCGCGCCGGACGCTTGACCTGCTCATCGACCGCATCAACGCGAACGTCGGCGGCGCGGGAATCGACGCGACGGGCGGCACGGGCGACAATGCCGGTGACGGCCTCGCCTTCCCAGACGCACCCCAGCGGCTCACGGCCGCATGGGAACTCGTCAAACGCGAATCCACCCGTCGCTAGCGATTGCTGTGTGACAGGGGACTGGTGCCGATGTCACACAAAGCAAGTAATTGGCGTGACATTGCTCCTGGTTTGCTCGGGCTGCCGGGCTCAATGTCACGCAAGATGGGCAACATGCGTGGCATTGAGCCCAGTTCGTTTGGGCTACTGGTGCCGATGTCACGCAAAACGGGTGATTGCCGTGACATTGACACCAGCAGCCCGGGGTCTTATAGCGCCAATGTCACGCATGGGTGCGGGGCATGCAGGCGATGTCACGCGGCGTCGCGCATATCGGCTCGAGTCAGTCCGGCCGAAGCCATCGCGGTCGGGGCCATGGCACCTGCCGGCAGCAGGCCGTCCGCGGCGAGCGCGTCGCGCATCTGGTCGAGGCACCGTTCGAGCAGCGGATACGGCATGGCGAAATTCATGCGCACACAGCCTGTACCCACCGCACCGCACTCGCGGCCGTCGGTCAGCGCCACGCTCGCATGCTCAAGGAAATACGCGGCCGGATCCGCAATGCCCAGTCCGTTGAAATCAAGCCACGCGATGTACGTGCCCTGCGGTTTGACGTAGCCGACTCCGGGGAAATCGCGGCGCATGCGCTCGTCGACCAGCTCGGCGTTGCGCTTGACGTACTTGAGCACCTCGTCGAACCACAGTCCGCCCTCCTCATATGCGGCTGTGGACGCGATCGCGCCGATCGTGGCGGTCTGATGCTCCGACCATTCGCAGCGGTCCGTCCACATGCGAACGTCGTCGGGATTCGTCAGGATCACCTGCGCGCACTTCGTGCCCGGAATGTTGAACGACTTCGACGCGGACGTGGCGGTGAACGCCTGCCGCGCAGTCATCTCGTTGATCGCCGCGAACGGGACGTGGCGGTGGCCGTCGAACACGAACGGCGCGTGAATCTCGTCGGAGAAGACGCGCACGTTGTACCGTTCGCACAGCGCGGACAGCCGCAGCATTTCGTCGGTCGTGCAGACCTTGCCGATCGGATTGTGCGGGTTGCACAGCACGAACGCGCGGCAGCCGTCGCGGAACGCGGCTTCGATCGCGTCGAAGTCGAACAGCCAGTCGCCGTCGGCCCGACCGTCGTCGCAACCGGCTGCGCAACCGGCATTGCGGCCGTCGACGCGCAGCATCGGAATCTCGACCAGTTCGACGTCGTACAGCCGCGGCAGGCTCAGGAACGGCATGTACGCCGGCGTTGGCACGATCACGCGATTACCGTGGCTGACGATCTCGCGCAGGAAAATCTCGAACGCCTCAACCACGTCGGGCACGACGCGCACCTGCTCCGGGTCCACGTTCCAGCCGTAGCGCAACCGTTGCCAGTCGGCGCATGCCTTGGCGACGTGACGCTTCCACGGGGTCGGGATGTAGCCGAGCGCGCAGCCCTGCACCGCGCGGTCGATGGCGCGCTGGATGCACGGCGCGAGGCCGAAATCCATTTCCGCGATGAACGCGCCCACGCAGCCCGGGTAGCGCGACCACTTGTCGCTGCCGCTTTGCGCGAGCTTGTCTGCGGTGAGCGCGTCGATGGCCTGGGCGTCGAATCCGATGATGTCCTTCACATAATCCATGCCTCTACTCTCGCGCTTCGGCATGGTGCCGCGAAAGCCGCGAACGCCGCATGTCGCTTAGACGACCCATAAGCAAACGAATGGCTTGGTGTGAAATCAGCGTTCGAGCAGGGGAGCGGCGGCCCAGCGCAGTTCGTCCGCGAGCGTGCGCACGGCGGGCCGGTCGTCGCCGCGGCGCGTGATGATGCCGATGCCGCGCCTCGCGTACGGGTCGTCGATCGGCAGCAGCTCAAGATTCGGCGGCAGGGGCGCCATCGACGCGAGCCGCGAGACGATCGACACGCTGGTGCTGATCGCGACGAGGCTCTGCGTGGTCGCGTAGTCGTCCACGCAGTACGTGATGTTCGGCTCGAATCCCTCGCGCCGTGCCATGCTCAGCAGGTTCGTCTGGCAGAACGGGCAGCCGGCGATCCAGCCGTGGTCCGCGTATTCGCGCAGACGCACCGTGCGTGGGTGTCGTTCCGATCGCGCCGATCGCGCGTCGTCGGTGGTCGCTCCGCTCTCGTTCGCGGTGCCGGCGTTCGTATTGCTTGCGTTTGCGCCGCTTGTGTCCGTGCCGTTCGCCGCATCGGCAATCGTGCTATCGTCGCGTCCGTCGGTTGCGCACCGCGCGTCGGCCGTCTGTTTGCCGTTGGACTCGCCGCGCGCCGGATCGGGCGTCTTGCGCGCGAGCAGTAGCAGCGGATCGTCGCCGAGACGGTCGAATTGCACGTCGTCGTCGATCACGAGATATTGCGGGATACTTTCATAGCGGAAGATCACCGCGCAGTCGGCCTCGTCGCGGGCCACGGCGGCGATCGCCTCCGGCGGTTCGGCCTGAGCGAGGCTGACGTCGATGGTCGAGTCGACGCTGAGCTTGGCGAGCGCGCGCGAAACGATGGTCGAGCAGATCGACGGCGGAGCGAGCAGACGCAGCGACGTGTCGGTACGGCGCCGGTATTCGGCGAATTCCTTGCCTGCCTGCGCGAGCCGCAGCGCGATGAGTTCGCCGTGTTTGGCGAGGATCGCGCCGGCCGGTGTGAGCGCTGCGCCGCGGCCGGTGCGTTCGATGAGTTGACAGCCGCAGTCGCGTTCGAGCTTGCGCACCTGCTGGCTGACGGCCGGCTGCGACCAGCCGAGCACGCGTGCGGCCGCGGTCAGCGATCCTTCCGATCCGACGCGCCACAGCGTGACCAGCAGATTTGGATCAAGATTGACGATCGCGCTGTCGAACGCGACCCCATATTCGCCGGAACCTTCCATAGCAACTCTCCTTATATCCAACATGCAAGCGGGTGCGGACAGTTGGGCGGGCGGCGGTTGCGGCGTGGCCGTGGATATGGCTGGGAGTCGTCGGAGGTGCCGTTTTCCGCCGTGTGGCGACGGTCGCGGCGGGGCGTTTCGGCCGATGCGACACGCGAGGCTCGGCGTAACCGGTTGACACGATTCAAGAAGTTCGATATAACATACATGTTGTTTGTTTGACACGATTCAAGCAAATGAAAGCCTGCATTCAACGACGGATGCTGGTATGGAGAGAACATAGTCAACACAGACGGGAAACAATCATGCGCACTAGGAAGAGCAGTGTGATTCTCAAGGGCTTTGCGGTCGCGTCATCGCTGGCGATGCTCGCGTCGGTTGCGGCGTGCGGCGCCAGCACCGCGAACAACGCCAAAACTTCGGACGGCAAGCCGATCGTCAAGATTCTGGTCGTCAAGGCTAGCACGCAGATCCCGATGAAAGACATGAAATGGACGCAGGACCTCGAGAAGGAGGCCGGCGTCAAGATCAAGTGGCAGGAAGTCCAGCAGAGCGCTTGGGATCAGCAGAAGAACGTCTCCCTCGCGGCCGGTGACGTCGCGGACCTCAACATCCGCGCCTACAATCCGGACGACACCGCCAAGAATCCCGACGTGTTCGAGGAACTCACCGACGACATCGACAAGATGCCCAACGTCAAGAAGTTCTTCGAGGAGAAGCCCATTGCGAAGAAGTTCGTCGAGGTCAGTGGTAAGATCCGCGTCCTGCCCTCCGATCGCGGCAAGGGCTACCTCGCCTCCGGCCAGCACATGCTCATCAACAAGGCGTGGCTCGACAAGCTCGGTCTCAAGGTGCCGATCACTTGGGACGAGCTGACCAAGGTGCTCGAGGCGTTCAAGACGCAGGATCCGA
This sequence comes from Bifidobacterium amazonense, assembly GCF_018555435.2. Classification (GTDB taxonomy): domain Bacteria; phylum Actinomycetota; class Actinomycetes; order Actinomycetales; family Bifidobacteriaceae; genus Bifidobacterium; species Bifidobacterium amazonense. The sequence goes on along the minus strand of NZ_JAFEJT020000011.1, from coordinate 32,853 downwards.
ACGGCAACGGCAAGCAGGATGAGATCCCGATGCACCTGCGCGCCCTGCCGACCGATCAGGTCGGCATGTGGTGGAGCCCGTTCCTGTTCCTCAACTCCACCGGTATCGTCACGCAGTACAACGCCGGTCCGTCCGGCCAGGGCATCTACGTCAAGGACGGCAAGGTCGGCAACTACATGCAGACCGACGAGTTCCGCCAGGTGCTCGACTACCTCGCCAGCCTGAAAAAGAAGGGCCTCGTGCCCGACAACTGGGTGACGCTCGACGACAGCAAGTACTGGGCGCAGCTGCAGCCCGGCGGTTCCGAGGCGACCGTCGGCGCGGCGTTCGGCTGGGACGGCACCGCGTTCGGCGCGATCGACTCCGATCTGTACAAGCAGTACATCACCATTCCGGTGCCGTCCGCTCCGGGCGTCTCCGCGTCCGAAACCGTGTGGGACGGCTCGCGTGAAAACAACGAGTTCGAGGACTACCACATGTCCATGAGCGCAAACGCGGCCAACAAGGACGCCGCGCTCAAGGTCATCAACCTGCTCTACTCCGAGAAGTACTCCGTGCAGCAGCTGTACGGCGCGATTCCTGAGTACCTCGAGGACAACGGCAACAGCACCTACACCGTCACCCAGGCGCAGATCGACGCGTGGGCCGAAGGCAAGGGCCCGGCTCTGGCCGACCGTCTCGCCGGCTGGATCCCGGACAGTGTGACCATCAAGAACGACCAGTCGATGGACTCCATCGCTGCCGCCGACAAGGCCAACGAGGAGCAGTACAAGAACTACGACCACACCAAGGACATGATGCCGATCTACGTGCGTCTGGACGAGGCGGACCAGAACACGGTCGCCAACGATTTCACCACCGTGTTCAGCACGGCGATGCCGCAGATCGCCAAGTTCGCGCAGGAGGGCACCACCGACGCGACGTGGAAGGCGTTCCAGGACCAGCTCACGCAGCTCAACATCGACGAGCCGACCCAGCTGTGGCAGAAGGCGTACGACAAGTACGTCAAGTGATGGTGCGTCAAGTGGCGCCGGATCCGCGGGCGTGACGTCCCGCGGGCCCGACAGGGCGGCCGTATCCCGGCGGGGTGCGGCCGTCGTCATATCCCGCGACAAACGCGACAAAATCATGCAACATCGCGCACATTGATTTGTCTCGATTCAAAAAGTCATGTATAACGATACATAGCATGTAATCGCACGAGCGCGGAGCCACAACGCACCGCGACGCCGGCAGCGACTTGGCGGCGGATCGTGCGGCGAACACGAACTTCAGAAAGGCCTGATACCAATGACCGTACTCGAACAGCCGGTCGTCCGCGCGGTGCCGCGCGACGAACTGCCGCACCGCGTCAACAACATGCGGCTCGCCACCAACCCGCTGCAGCGTTACTGCGCGGACCCGAACCTCGCCATCTTCGACGGCCACTACTTCCTCTACTGCACCGACGACGGCGTGGACAACTGGGGCACCACCGCGTTCAGCGTGTACGTGTCCGACGACCTCGCCTCGTGGAAGCGCTACCCGGCGCTCGACCTGCGCGACGTGCCGTGGTGGGACGGCACGGACGGCGCGTGGGCGCCCAGCATCGTCCAGCGCCCCGACGGACGTTACGTGTTCTACTTCGTCGCCGGATCGCAGATCGGCGCGGCCGTCGCCGAATCGCCGTACGGACCGTTCGTCGCCGAACCGCAGCCGCTGATCCGCAAGGGCACGTTCGAGTGCCACACGATCGACCCCGGCGTGTTCGTGGACGCCGACGGCACGCGCTACCTGCTGTGGGGCAACGGCCGCGCATGGGCCGCGCCGCTCAACGACGACTGCGTCTCGTTCGACGAGACCAAGGCGTTCAGCTGGGTGCCCGGCGACTTCCGCGAGGCGATCTGGCTGCACCAGCGCGACGGCGTCTACTATGCGAGCTGGAGTGAAAACGACGCGCGCGACCCGGAATACTGCGTCAAATACGCGACCGCCCCGTCCCTGCACGGGCCGTGGAGCGAGCCGCGCACGCTCATTGAACAGGATCCGGCGCACAAGCTGTACGCCACCGGCCACCACAACATCGTGAACATCCCCGGCACCGACGAATGGATCGTCGCCTACCACCGCTTCGCGTACAACCCGGTCGGCCGCTGGCATGGCGGCAACGGCTGCCACCGCGAGACCGTGTTCGCGCCGCTCATCCACAAGTCCGACGGCACGCTCGCCCAGATCATCCCCCAGATCGGCTCCTACGTGCGCCCGCTCTCCTTCTGAGCGGCTGTGGCGTTTGTCCTTCTGTTGGGCGCTGTGGCGTTTGTCCTTCTGTTGGGCGCTGTGGCGTTTGTCCTCTTGTTGGGCGGCTGTTGGATGTCTCCCTCCTTCTGGTGGTTGTCGGGCGGTCTCCTTCCTCTGCTGCATACCTGCCCGCGGTTGCCTGACCCGGGATCCATTGAATGCCCGGCCATGAACCAACGCCGGGGATCCTCGTGGCGTTGGTTTGCGGCGGGCCCCATCGGTTGCTCGCCATATGCCAACGCAAAAGGGATGTGGAGTGTTGGTTTGTGGCGGGGAGTCGTCTGTTACCCGTCAGGAGCTAACGCGGGAGGAGCGTTGAGCGTTGGTTTGTGGTGGGAATCATGTGCTGCTCGTCAGTGGCCAACGCAAAAGGGGTGTTTGGCGTTGGTTTGTGGCGGGAACCGTTGATTGCCCGCCAGACGCTAACGCAAAAGAGGGCCGAAGCGTTGGTTTGCGGCGAGAGCCATCTGTTGCCCGTCAGCGGCCAACGCAAAAGGGGTGTTGAGCGTTGGTTTGTGGCAGGAGCTGCCCACCAGACGCTAACGCCAAAGAGGATCGAGGAGTTGGTTTATGGCGAAAACCATGTGCCGCTCGTCAGGAGCCAACGCAAGAGGAGCATCTGGCGTTGGTCCTTGGCTAAAACCTTCGGTTAGGTCGGCGGTTGGAGCGGATCATAGCCGACTGGACGGTGCGACATGGCTTCATGGTGGCTGTCCGGACGTCCTCCGCCGAGTTATCCACATGCCAGTTATCCACAACACGCCGATAGGTCGAGTCTGCGTCCACATGCCCCGAAAACCGGTGGCTGTCGGGAGAATTGCGGATATGGTCGGAGCATGAAAGCGCACCATCGAATCAATCGCCTGCTGGCGGACGCGCATCGTGATGGACGATGCGCCATCCCGCAGAATGATGCCGACCTTATGGCTTTGTCCCGCCGCGTCCGATGCGGACAGGTGATACGCCCACGCCGTGGATTGTATGCGGACGCGACGTATTGGAACGGCCTGAACCCTGCGGTCCAGGCCGTGCATATGGCCAGGACGTTGTCGCTGCTTCATCCGGGTTGGGTGTTCGCCGGGCCGACCGCTGCCGCCATACATGGATTCGACCATCAGTGGAGCATCCACCATCCGGGATTGTATGTGGCGGATTCCGTCCGCGGCTCCGGTCCACGATGCGGGCTGAACTATATTTCCATGTCGTCGATTCCGTCTGTCGTCGTCGGTGACGTGACGGTGACTTCTGTCCCCCGTACGTTGGTGGATTGTGGCCTGCTGCTGCCGTTCGGCCAAGCTTTGGCCATCTTCGATTCTGCGCTGCTGAGAGCGGGCGTGACGAAGGATGAGGTGCGGGAGATCTGCAACGGTGTGCGTCGGGATTGCACGCCTGTGGGCCGTCTGTTGGATTATGCGGATCCCCGCAGTGAGAACGGAGGGGAATCCCTGCTGCGCGCCGTGATCGTGGAGGATGGGTTCATGGTTCCGGTGCTGCAGCATGTATTCGTGAACCCGAACGATCCGAATGAATGGTACCGGGTGGATTTTGTCTGGTTTCTGCGGGATGGTCGCATCATCGTGGCCGAATACGACGGCATGGCGAAATACACGGATCCCGCCATGACCGACCGGCAGTCCATACGAACAGTGGTGAACCGGCAGGCCAGACGGGAACGCGCCCTGCTGACGTGGGGGAAGGTCGACGTGATTGTACGCGTCGATTACGATGATGTCGTCCGCCGTACTCCTGTGACAATGAAGCTGACGGAGGCCGGGGTGCCGCGTGCCGGTAGGCCGTTCTGATCGGATGATGCCGATTCCGCCCCGGAGCGGTTTGCTGATGGTATGGGACATCCGCCGGGGGCAGTTGGGTGGCCAATGGTCCTTGCCGCAAATCAACGCTGAACACCCTCGCGGCGTTGGTTTGTGGCGGGCTCTATCGGCTGCTCGCCATATGCCAACGCAAAAGGGGCGCTGAACGTTGGCTGGTGGCGAGAACTATCTGTTAATCGTCAGTGGCCTACGCGGGAGGGATGTGAAGTGTTGGTTTGTGGCGAGAGCCGTTGATTGCTCGTCATGAGTCAACGCAGGAGGGGTGTGAAGTGTTGGTTTGTGGCGAGAGCCGTTGATTGCTCGTCATGAGCCAACGCGGGAGGGGTGTGAAGTGTTGGTTTGTGGCGAGAGCCGTTGATTGCTCGCCAGAGAGCAACGCGTGAGAGGGGTGTCTTCAAAGGCGCCGCCTCTGTCGGGTGGATTAAGTTCAATGCGCAACGAAGAGAGGGGGCGGGAGCCGAACATGCCCCGGCGATCGCCGGACGGCAGGGCCCTTCATAGACTGGAGGGCATGAGCAAGCATCATCATCGCGACCGCAGCTGGGCGCCCGCGCCTCCCGCGCTGCCCGAGGACGCGCAGGTCATCGACAACCACACGCACGTCGCCTCCGTCGTGCCGTTCGCGCGGGCCATGAGCCACGAGGCCGTCGAAAAAGGCCAGCCGGAAGTCCCCGTATACGGCGTCGACGAACTGCTCGCGCAGGCCGCGGCCGTCGGCGTGAGCGGCATCATCGACTGCGGTTGCGAACTGCCGAACCTGCAGGTCGCCATCGACATGGCCCGCGAACATCCCGGACAGGTCCACGCGGCCATCGCCATCCATCCCAACGAGGCCGTGCGCCACGGGCATCGCGCCGTGCCCGGACCGGACGGGCTCGCCGTCAAATACAAGCCGTACCACGCCGTGAGCTTCGACGACGCGATGGCCGAAGTCGACCGGCTCGCACGCGCCTACCCCAGGCAGGTCGTCGCCATCGGCGAAACCGGTATGGACCTGTTCCGCACCGGCGAATCCGCCAAGCACATCCAGATCGAGGCGTTCCGCGCGCACATCGCACTCGCCAAGGAACTCGGTCTGCCCATGCAGATCCACGACCGCGACTCGCACGCCGAAGTCATCGACACGCTCCTCGCCGACGGGGCCCCCGAACGCACCGTCTTCCACAGCTACTCCGGCGACGTGGCGATGGCCGAGATCGCGCGCGAGCACGGCTGGTACCTGAGCATGTCCGGCACGTGCAGCTACAAGGGCAACGACGGGATCCGCGAATCCGCGCGCATCGTCGGCCTCGACCACATCATGGTCGAGACGGACGCGCCGTACCTGACGCCGATGCCGTACCGTGGGCGCACCAACGCGCCGTACATGATCCCGTACACGCTCGCCGCGCTCGCCGATGTGTTCGATCTGCCCGTGGCCGAGGTCGCGCGCGCGACGCGACGCACGACGCGCGAGGTGTACGGCATCTGACGGTCGGTTGACCGCCGGTTGACGGTCGGTTGACGGTTGGTTGACCGGTTGATCAACAGCCGATCAACAGCCGATCAACGGTCGGTCGACATGTGTCTACACGATTCAGCCGCGATTGTGTGATTTGGCAAATATTCGGCGCGCGCCTATACTGTCCGCTTAAGCAACGAAGAAGTCCGTCGGAACCCTCCGGCGGGCTTCTTCGCGTGTGAGGTGGTGCATGAGCGGGGAGGGTCCCCGCCAATGTGGAGGATGCGTTATGGCGCAACAACCTGACGAAACCCTGCTGAAAGCCGACACGTTCACGAACGCGCCCAAGGTTTCCCGCAGAACACTGACCGAAGAGGAAAAAGAAGAACTCGCCAAGCAGCGGCAGGCCGAGCAGAAAGAGGCCGTCAAGCTGTATGAGACCGCGTCCAAGGGACCGCTGGGACGCTGGTGGGCCAAACTCCAGTCAGGCCCGGATAAGATCTCGCTCGCCATGTCAATCGTTGCACTCGGCGTCGTCTACGGCGACATCGGCACTTCGCCGCTGTACACCGCGCAGACGTTCCTGTCGGGGCAGGGCGGCATCGCGAATGCCGACCGCGAGGCCGTGCTCGGCCTGCTGTCGCTGATCTTCTGGTCGATCACGCTGATCACCACCGTCAAGTACGTGCTGATCGCGATGCGCATCGACAACAACGGCGAAGGCGGCATCTTCGCGCTCTATTCGCTGATCCGCCGCCACGGCTCGTGGCTGGCGATCCCGGCCATGGTGGGCGGCGCGGCGTTCCTCGCCGACTCGGTGCTCACCCCGGCCGTCTCGATCAGCTCCGCCGTCGAAGGCCTGACCACGTTGCCGCAGATCGAGCCGCTGTTCGATGCGAACCCCGACCTGACGCTCATGATTACGGTCGTCATCATCGTCGTGCTGTTCTGCGTGCAGTCGCGCGGCACCGAAAGCATCGGCAAGGTGTTCGGCTCCGTCGTGCTCGTCTGGTTCACGTTCCTCGCCGTCGTCGGCGCGGTGAACCTCGCCGGCGACTGGACCGTCTTCGCCGCGCTCAACCCCGTCTACGGCGTGAGGTTCCTGTTCAGCCCGCACAACGCCGCCGGCATCGCGCTCATGGGCACCGTGTTTCTGTCCACCACCGGCGCCGAGGCGCTCTACTCGGACATGGGCCACGTGGGCCGCGGCAACATCTACTTCACCTGGCCGTTCATCAAGGTCGCGCTCGTGCTGTGCTACTTCGGCCAGGGCGCGTGGATCCTGCGCAACCAGCACAATCCGGCGCTCGCGCATCTGACGACCCTCAACCCGTTCTTCCAGATGATGAACCCGAACGTGCGCTATGTGGCCGTGATCCTGTCGGTCGCGGCCGGCGTGATCGCCTCGCAGGCCCTGATCACCGGCGCGTTCACGATGGTGTCCGAAGCGACGCGACTCAACTGGATGCCGCATCTGCAGGTGCGCTACCCGGCGCGCACGCGCGGACAGCTGTACATCCCGGTCGTCAACGGCGTGCTGCTGGCGGCGACGCTGTCCGTGCTCGCCATGTTCCGCGACTCCGAGCACATCTCCGCCGCGTACGGACTGGCGCTGACGATCACGATGATCACGACCACCGTGCTGCTCACCGTGTACATCTGGTACAGCGGACGCCGGTTCGGCGCGATCGTGTTCCTGCTCGTGTTCCTCGCGATCCAGATCATGTTCTTCATCGCGTCGATGGCGAAGTTCCTGCACGGCGGCTGGTTCACGATGCTGCTCACGCTCGCGATCCTGTTCGTGATGTACACGTGGAACGAGGGCACCAAGATCGAACGTTCGCAGCGTCGGCATATGAAGACCGGCGATTTCCTGCCTGCGCTCGAACGTTTGCACGGCGACTTCCGCATCCCGTACTTCGCCGACAACCTCGTGTACATGACCGCCGATTCGGAGATGCGCCGGCTCGACACCGACATCTTCTTCTCGATCTTCGCCGACCACCCCAAGCGCGCCCGCGCATGGTGGGCCGTCTCCGTGCAGACCACCGACGAGCCGTTCACCCGCGAATACTCGGTCGAGAACTTCGGCACGAACTTCCTGTTCCGCGTGCGCATCCGCCTCGGATTCAAGGTCTCGCAGTCGATCCCGGTCTACCTGCACCAGATCATGCACGACCTCAACCGCTCCGGCGAGTTGCCGCAGCAGAAGTCGCTCTACCCGAAGGTCGACGCCGATCCCGACATCGGCACGATCCGCTACGTGCTGGTCCACAAGGATCTCATGCCGGAGTCGAAGGTCACCACGCGCGGCGCGGTCGCGCTGCGCACCAAGTACGCGATCCGCCACGTCGCCGGCTCGCCGGTCAAATGGTTCGGACTCGCGCCGTTCAATCCGATCGTCGAAGTGCAGCCGCTGTTCATCGCGACCCGCCGCCCGCCCAGGCTCAAGCGCGTGCCGCTCAAGAAGCCGAACGACGGGCGCATGGCCGAATCCGGACAGCTCGCCGAACTCGTCGCATCCGTCGAGGACGGGGCCCGTGACGCGCGCAGCGGCAGGCCCCAGCCGAAACGCGGACTGCCGTCGGACGCCGAGACCACCATCGTGATGGAGCGTCAGCCGAAAGCCAACGCCAAGGCCAACCCCAAGCTGACGCCCGCGCCGACGTCCGAGACCAAGCTATAAGGAACGCCTATAACCGCGCCGCCATGTCGCGGCGCGGCTCCGGTACAGTAATCAACCATGTGCAGATTACTGGGATACGCAACGGCAGGGACCAACCTGAGCCTCAACGACGTGCTCGGTCAATCCGCAGCGCGCGAGTTCATCGAACTGAGCGAGATCCACAACGACGGTTGGGGCGCCTCGCTGATCTCCGAACCCGCGGACCCGCCCCACGTCCGGGACGGCGGCGCGCCCGCGCCCGAAACCGGCGTCAAACTGTACAAGAGCACCATCGCCGCCTACCACGATCCGCTGTCCGCCGACTTCGCCGCCGACCCGGCGCGCGGCGCGCTGTGGCACCTGCGCTTGGCCAGCTCGCATCAGCCGCTCATCATGGAGAACCAGCAGCCGTTCTTCGCCAACGGCCTGTCGTTCATCCACAACGGCGACATCTCCGACGAGAACGGCGTGAACATCATCCACAACCGCAACTATCCGGTCAACCGCGGCGCGTTCCTGTCCACCGGCGGCCGTTCCGACTCGGCCATCTTCTTCTCGGTCATCCTCGAATACGTGGCGTTCGGATTCGCGCTCGACGAGGCCGTCGCGCAGGCCGTGCGCCAGCTGCGTCAGGCCTACCCGAAGTCGAGCTACAACTGCATGATCCAGAGCGAGGACCAGTTCATCGCGCTGTGCGCCGCCGGCCGCGAGGTCACCAGCCCGCGCATCGTCGAGATCTACGACCAGTACGGCAAGGCCGACAAGGCGCACGACTATCGCGTGATCCGCTACCGTGCGCTGGGCGAGGGGACGGACGGTGCTGCGACCGACCAGCCGAAGGGCGTGGTCGTGGCCAGCTCCGGCTTCGCGCAGGACGAGGCCGACGGTTGGACGCGGCTCAACAACGACCAGATGATCGTCGCCTCCAACCGCACCGGCGAGTTCCGCGTCCGTTCCATCTGATTCATCCGGCATCCGACCGACGTCCGGCACGGGAGTCCGCACGGAATCAGCCCTACAATGGCGGGTATGAGCGGATACATTCCAACCCTTGAGCAAATCGACGAGCTGCATCGCCGTATTTCCCCCTCCGAAGCGGCGTACGAGCTGATCCACACGCATTGCGTGATCGTCGCCACCATCGCCTGCCAGCTGGCCCGCCGGCAGAACGCGCTGTTCACCCGGCGCTGCACGCTGCCGAAGGACGCGCCCGAACTGAGGCCGGTCGACGTGAACGGGAGCGTGAGCGGCGAGACGGCAGCGGATGCGCCGACCGCTGCGGATGCGCCGGCCGCGGCAGCGCACCTGACATGGACCGTCCCGCCGAGCGGGGGAGTGGAGGGCGGCACCGTGCCGCCGCGACTGCTCGACGAGCATCTGGTGATGATCGGCGGCCTGCTGCACGACATCGGCACCTACCGCGTGCTCAAGCACGACGGTTCCGACGACGAGCCGCTCAAATTCGACGGCAAACGCTACATCCTGCACGGCCTGCTCGGCTATGAGTGGCTGCTCGAACAGGGCGTGGACGAGTCGATCGCCCAATTCGCGCGCAACCACACCGGCGTGGGCCTGACGAAGGAGGACGTGATCCGGCAGGACCTGCCGCTGCCGCCCGACGATTACGCGCCCGTCAACCTCGAACAGGAGACCGTGATGGTGGCCGACAAGTTCCACAGCAAGTCCACGCCGCCGAAGTTCCTGTCCGTCGACGCGTACACGGCCAAGGCCCTGCGCTTCGGCGAGGAAAACGGCCGCCGCTGGCTCGCCCTCGTCGAACGCTACGGCCGCCCCGACATCGCCTCGCTCGCCGCCAAATACCACATGCGCATGGTGTGACTGCGGTATCGCGCTGCATGGCCTGTTTTGAAATGCATCTTGCAGTTCTAGGTCATTTGTCTTGGTATTACTCGTTCGACCGCGTGCGTGAGGGCCGGAAAATGGCGGAATTTCAACACCGATTCGACTGAATTGTGACCGGATATCTGCAGGAACGACCTAGAACTGCAAGATATGCTTCAAAACAGGCCGCGCACGACGGGTGGAGACCTCCGTCGGACAATAGGCACGGTATGCCATGCGATTCCGAAACTACGGGAACGGCCCGGCTCCCAAGGGGAACCGGGCCGTTTGCCGTATCTGCGCGGTCAGTGCCGGCCGCTGTGTGTCACAACCGCCGCGTCACTCACTCAGGTAGGTGACGTGCTCCGCGACTTCGGCCACCTCATCGTCGGAGGTGAGGACCACCACGCAACGCTTGTCGTCGCCGCGGGTGAGCGAAAGCAGCGTCTTGAGCACGGTCACGCTGTCGTCCGCGTCCAGTCCGCCGGTCGGCTCGTCGGCGATGATGACCTCCGCGTCGCACGAGATCGCGCGCGCGATCGCCACCAGCCGCTTCTGCACCTCCGGCAGCTTGCCGGCCGGCACGTTCGGCGTGTCCGCGTCGAAGCCGACGCGCATGAGCAGCTCGCGCGCCAGCACCGGCTTCGGCTTGAGGAACGTGCGTCCGGAGGCATCCATCGCGTACAGCACGTTCTGCTCGGCGTTCAGATCGTCGCGCACCGCGTAACGCTGCGGAATCAGGCCGAACCGGTGGCCGAGCAGCTCACCCGGATCGATTTCGAGCACGTTGAGGCTCTTGTTCATCACCGCGCCGTCGGTCGGACGCGTCAAGCCGGTCACGAGCCCGAGCAGCGCGACGCGCTCGTCGTCGCCGTCCACGCGGATCGCGTACAGGTGCCCCTTGTAGAAGGACGCGCTGACGCGGTCGAGCGTGTTGTGCCCGCTCTTGCGATCCGTCAGCGTCACCTTGTTGAGCGCGAGCGACGGGTACGCCTTGAGCAGCTTGTCGTCCTCGCGCCCGGCCTTGAGCTCCTTGTCGAGACGGACGGACAGTCGCAGCGACTGGTCGTCGGCCGATGCGCCGCCGGCCGCGTTCGCATGATCCGCCTCGGCGATGGCCTGCGACGTCGCGTCCTGCTTCTTGCCGAGCGCGAGCGTTTCGTTGACGCGCGCCGCGTTGGCCGCGGCCACGCCCGCCACATCGCCGATCGTGGCGTCGACGGAATCGTTCGCGCCGTCCGCGATGGTGTCGTCCGACTTGTCTGCATCGACGTCGACGTCGTCGTTCGTGCCGTCCGCGCGATCCGTAGCGTTCACGGCCGAGGCGAGCGTTTCGCTTACGTTTGCGATATCGACGGCGATGGTCTCGTCGTCGTCCGCCGATGCGTTTTCGGACGCATCCGCATCATCATCGTCATCGTCGAACACGATGCTGAACTGCACGTTCTGCGCGGCTGCATCCGTCGTATCGGCGTCGGCTGTTGCCTTGTCGCTCTCCGCGGCATGCTCCGCGACGTTCTGCGCGACGTCCGTCGCTTCGGCGGCGCCGGTGTTGTCGACGGTGTTGTCGACGGTGCTGTCCGTGTTATCGGTGGTCATGGTGTTCTTCTCGCTTTCGTCGATGGTGGTGCCGTTGTCGACGCTGTTGTCGTTCTTCGTATCGCTCATGCCGTCGCCTCTTCCGCAGCGTTGTCACGCGCACCGGCAACGAACCCGGCACGCGCCGCGAACAGCTTCCGCGGTCCGAAGCAGGCCACGCGCAGCGCCGCGACGATGCCGAGCGCGAGCACGGAAACCAGTCCGATCCAGCCGACGTGCCAGATCATGCCGCCGTTGATGGTGGTCGCATATCCGGTGGCGAGCGATGCGCCGAGCGGCTTGGACGCGAATCCGCCGACCAGCAGACCGAGTCCCAGGCCGACGAGCAGCGGGATGAACGCCTCGAGCATGAGCTGCCAGCCCATGCGGCCGCCGGTCACGCCGCAGATCAGCGCGGTGCCGATCTCGTCGCCGCGACGCCACACGCTCAGCAGCACGAGCGCGAGCAGCAGCACGCCGCCGGCGGCCAGCACCGCGACCGACACGGTGTTCATCCGCTCGTTGAGCGCGGTGATCGGCTTGATCTTCTGCTCATACGCGGTGATGGTCGGCGAGGAGACCTCGTAACCGGACTTGAGCGTCTTCTTGACGTTCTTGACGAACTTGTTGTAGTCGCTCATCGAGCTGAACTCGAACACGTAGCTCAGGTCGGGCTTGCTCCAGTCGGAGGCCTTCTCGTTGGCCCATTCGGTGGTGTACATCGTGCTGTAGGCCACGTAGATCGCGTTGTCGCGGTTGTCCTTGGCGAGCTTGGCGTCGGAGCCGTGGCCGGCGGCCGCCTCGTCGGTGTACTCGTAGATGCCGCGCACCACGAGCTCGGTGGTCTTCTTCGCGTCGGACGGGCTGGCGATGGTGAACTTGTCGCCGACCTTGAGATTGTTCTTGCTGGCGAGCGCCTGCGAGATGAGCGCGCCCTTCTCGGCCTTGCCGGAGTAGCTCAGATGCTTGCCCTTGACGACCTTGTAGGAGCCGAGGTCGTTGTCGCGCGCGGTGGCGACGGAGGTGAACGACTTGAGCGTGAACTCGCCGCCGGTCTTGTCGGCGCTCGCGTCGGACGTGCCGGCGATGGCCTGGATGGAGTCGGAGGTCTGGCGCACCGGGAACGATTCGGATGCGTTGACGGTCGACAGTGTGATGTTCGCGGTGGTGACGACCGCGTAGTAGCCGTTGTAGGTGTCGGTGGTCAGGTAGTTCTTGACCCAGCTGGAGTCGGTGCCGTCGTATTTCGCCTGCTTGGCCGCGGTCATGCGCACGATTGCACCCGGTGCGAGGGAGGCGCGGTCGGTGACGGTGGCCGTTTCGTTCGCCTGTCGCACGGACAGCGTGAACAGCGACCCGAAGGCGACGACGAGTGCGATGACAAGGATCAGCAGCGTGCGCAGTTTGTGGCGCATGAGCTGACCCCAGGCGTTCTTGAGAACGAACATACGGCTTCTCCAGTTCTCCCGAGTTGTGCGGCCGCACGTCGTCATGGGCGCGGACCGTCGGTTGCGTTGGCCGGGACGCCGCCGGGGCGGTTCCGCTCCCGGCGACGCGGCCGGGGCGTGCCGGCCGGCAGGGCTAGGCATCCCGTGGCAACACTATGGCTGTGATATGTGGATGTTTTCTTGTCGAAGTCTACTGTAGTCCTGCAATAAGTCTGGGAAAATCCTGAATGCGACATGCGCGGGCCGGTTGCGCACGTGTCCGGAAGCCGACACGACTCAGCACAATCAGACACAATCCGGCCCGATCCGACACAACGTAGCCGGAATGTCGCCCGGTCCGTTGCGGAATCGGCGTTAACCGGCGAGACACCCTCTGTTATACTTCCCCTACGTACATGCAATTCGCTGCACGGCAGCGCATTGTCGGCGGCTCCATGCGGAGCGACCCCGCGTCGCATTGCGACTTTTGCGACCATCGCGGCATTCCGCGGCATCCGCCTTCGGATCGTCCCGGTCGCGCGTGGGTATGGCGGTGCTTGCCGGCCGTGCTCGGCGAACGGGAGGTAACCATGGCGGCACACAAACTCACGCGTTCGACCCATCGTTCGACCGAGTTGCCGAATCTCGTCTGGCATCATGCCGGCACGCCGCGGCATTCGCTGGGATACCGGGTCAGCCACCGGGCGGTCAGCGTGGTCGCGATGGTGCTGGTCGCGGCGCTGACGTTCGTGGGCACGGCCGCGGCCGCGGTGTGGACGGACATGTCCGGCACGGTGAAGAGCCAGGGCGTGAAGTCGATCGTGCAGGACGGCAAGGACGATACGGAGAACACGCTGATCGATCCGTACGCGAACGAGCCGATCGACATCCTGCTCATCGGCCAGGATACGCGCGAGGGCAGCGGGAACACGGCCGTCGGCGGCGCCGCGGACGATACGCAGGGACTGCACAATTCGGACACGACGATGGTCCTGCAGATCGCCGCGGACCGTTCGTACATCAATCTGGTTTCCATTCCGCGCGACTCGATGGTCGACGTGCCGAGCTGCACCACGTCGAACGGCGAGATCGCGGCGCAGTATTACGTGCGATTCAACTCGATCTTCGCGAACGCGTACGCGACGGGCGGCGATCTCGCATCGGCCGCGAGCTGCACGTTGAGCGCGGTGAACTCGCTGACCGGCATGGACATCAAGAACTTCATGGTCGTCGACTTCGCCGGTCTGGTGAAGATGATCGACGCGATCGGCGGCGTGGACATCTGCGTGCCGGTCGACACGCAGGACGACACGACGCAGCTCGACCTCAAGCGCGGCATCCACCATCTCGACGGCACGCAGGCCACGCAGTACGCGCGCATGCGCAAGGGCACCGGCACCGACGGTTCGGACATCATGCGCACCACGCGTCAGCAGTATCTGATCAAACGTCTGGTCAAGACCGCGCTGTCGAAGAACTACTTCACGCAGACGAGCCAGCTGTACCAGCTCGCGAAGGCCGCGATCCAGTCGGTGCAGATGAGCGAGAGCCTCGCGGACGTGACCGCGCTGGCGGGGCTCGCGATGAGCCTCAAGGACTTCGACACGTCGCGCCTGTATTCGCAGACCGTGCCGATCGAGGCGGATCCGCTCAACCCGCAGGCCACGGTGGTGTGGGCCTCGACCGCGGACGCCATGTGGGCCAAGCTGCGCGAGCACAAGTCGCTGGTCGAGACGAGCACGTCGTCTTCGTCCTCGTCGGATGGTTCGTCGTCCGGTTCGACTGACGGTTCGTCTGACGGTTCGTCGGATGGTTCCGGCACGAGCGACGGCACCGACTCGAGCGGCTCGTCGTCCTCGTCCGACGGTTCGTCGACGTCCGGTACGGACTCCGGTACGGACGGATCGACGTACGATGCGGCGACGAACACGATCACCAAGGCCGACGGCACGCTGATCGACGCGGACACGAACGGCATCATCGACCCGGAGACCGGCGCGATCACCGACCCGGACACCGGCCAGTTCATGGGCCTCGCCAACCGCTACATCGAAGTCACCTACTGCCCCGGCATCTCGTGAGGCACCGCGCGAGGCGCGATCCCGCAAAGTGACTACGTAGCGCGCGGTGTGAGCGTGAACAACCCGTGCATTCCATCCACGTGAGACTCCCGGTTTTCATTTCGACGCGCTACGATACGGTGCGTATCGCGTATCGAACCAGCCACGACGGGAGATGCCACCCATGAGCCAGAACCCCTCTCAGCACGCCGCCCGCACAGGCTCCGGCACACCGGAGAGGGACCGGTTCACGCCGGCCCGCATCGCACTCTACGCGCTCATGGCCGCCGCCGGCCTGGTGCTGTCCGCCGTACTGTTCTACGGCGTGTCGGTGGCGCGCATGTACGCGGACGCCACCGAACTGGTCGCCTCGGGCGAAAGCATCGCCAACAGCGCGCTCGGTTGCGGAGGCGAGACCGACGTGCCCACCGCGTCGAAGCAGTTCGTCACCTCCGCCCGCGCGCTGCGCGACGAGCTGAACACGCCGAAGTGGACGTTCATCCGCGACCATACGGCCTACGGCAACGACATCGACGCCGCCCGCACCATGCTCGACGCGGTCGGCAACCTGGTCGACGGCCCGTTCACCGACATGTCGGACGTCCTGTCGCGGCTCAAGAAGTTCTCCGTCGACGACAAGACCGTCGATCTCAGCCCGCTCACCGACCTGCCGCAGGTCGTCAAGGACGCGCGCAAGGACATCGCCACCGAACAGCAGCGGCTCTCCGCCATCCACGGCACGCGGCTGTCGGCGACCACGCAGCTCGTCGCGGCCGGCCGCAGCGGACTCGCGTCGGCCGACAGCCTGCTCGACGAATACGACGAGCTCATCGACCTGATGCCGCAGCTGCTCGGCGAGAGCGGCGAACGCACGTATCTGGTCGCGATCTACAATCCCGCCGAACTGCGCTCGTCCGGCGGCATGGTCGGCAACATCGCGCCGGTCACCGTCGACCACGGCAAGGTGACGATCGGCGACTTCGTGACCACCACCGACTACACGTACGCCAGCGAGCCGCTCGACGCGCAGAACGCCAAGGAGGCGGAGGTGTTCGGCGAGTGGATCTGGAAATACCCGCAGACCACCACGATGAACCCCGACTACCGCCGCGCCGCGATCACGCTCGCGAACCTGTGGAAGTCGCAGAAGGGCAACTCCAAGAAGGACGTGGCCGGCGTGATCGCGCTCGACCCGGTGTTCATGCAGTCGCTGATCGGCGCGACCGGCTCGGTCACGCTCTCCGACGGCAAGGTGCTCGACGGCGCGAACACGGTGAGGTTCTTCCTGCACGACCTGTACATCGACCATCCGAAGTACGAGGAGCAGAACAAGTACACGAACGCCGCGTCGAAGAAGATCATGAACCACGTGTTCTCCTCGCTGAACACGTCCACCGCGTCGGCCGTGCTCAAGGCCGTGCGCGACACGTCGGCCAGCTCGCATCTCAAGCTGTGGATGCAGCAGGACGACGAGTTCTCCGCGCTCGTGCAGACCGGCGTGATCGACGCGAACGCCGCCGGTCTCCTGCCCGGCACCGAAACCGACCCGGTGACCGGCGCGTACTTCTCCGAACTGCAGGCCAGCAAGCTCAGCTGGTATCTCGACGTGAGCGCGACCGTCACCAAAACGTGCGGCACCACGTTCAACGCCGCCAATGCCGTGCTGTCCAGCGAGCAGGAGGCCGACGCGCCCGCCATGGCCACCGATCTGGGCGGCGTCGAGGATTCGCAGCTCGGCGACGAATACACGGTGGTGCTGCGGCTGAAGAACACGCTGACCGAACAGCAGATCAAGGAACTGCCCAAGTTCGTCACCGGCAAGGAGAAGGAGAAGAAGACCGGCTGGATGTACCTGCGCACCACGCTGATGGCCCCGGCCGGCGGCGAGATCACCGCGATCTCGTTCGGCAATGCGGTGATGCAGGCGAACGGTCCGGTCGAGGACCGTCAGTTCGTGGTGCTCGACCCGTCCGACACGGGACTTGCGCCCGGCAAGACAGACGTGATCGTGTACACGGTGCGCGTGTCCGAGAAGGCCGGTTCGCGGCCGATCGATTTCGTGACGACGCCGGTGATCGGTGACCACGGCGAGTACACGGGCACGAACGGCGCGGTGACGGACGAGTGCGGCACGGATGTGCCGGACGCGGCGGCGGATGCCGGGGACGGTTCGGGTTCCGCGGACGGCGACGTGAACGCCGGCGACAGCGGGGCGATCGACGGGACCGATGCGGACGGGTCGGATTCGGGTAGCGGCACGTCGACTGGTTCGTCGTCCGGTTCGGGCAGCGGTTCGGGCAGCGGCTCGGGGTCGGGTACTTCCGGCTCCGGATCGGGTTCAGGCTCCGGCTCGTCGTCCTCCGGCAAGTCCTCCAGCACGGACGGCACCGGCTCGGCGCTCACCCTCGACTCTCTCAACAAGCTCAAGTCCCAGATCGAATGCCCGGTCAGCCTGAAGAAACTCGCCTCGTGAGGCGGGCCCTTCCCCGGTCGTTGCGGTCGCTGCGGTTGCAATCGCTGCGACCGCGACGGGAACCGAGACTGTGTCCGTGGCTGCAGTACCACCTGCCCCTGCGATGCTCCACACCCGACATCGCAACCGGCGCAGCGGTGATCTTCGCCTGCTGGCTGCCGTATCTCGGCCTGTCCTACCCGGGCATCTACTGGTGGGACACCACGCTGCAGATCGCGCAGTTCGAATCCTCGCCGCGCGTGCTGTGGAACCAGCATCCGTTCATGGATTCGCTGCTGTTCGGCGCGTTCGCCGAATTGGGCAAGGTCGCGTGGGGCGACTGCCAGGCGGGATTGTTCATACTGATCACGCTGCAGATGATCGCCGCCGCGGCGACGCTGTCGGCGCTCGCCGCCTATCTGGAGCGCTACGGCGTCGCGTGGAAGGCCCGTTTCGGATGCCTGCTGCTGTTCGCCCTGTTCCCGCCGATTCCCCGCATGTTCTGCACGCTGGTCAAGGACACGGTGTTCACGCCGATGTTCGTCGTCTTCTTCATCATGTTCTGCGAGATCGTACGCACCAAGGGCGCGGTGCTGCGCAGGCCGGCGTTCATGGCTCCCCTCGCGCTGCTGTGCGTCGGCATGGGCATGTCGAAGAAGACCGGCGTGCTGATCGTGCTCGGATCGATGCTGCTGCTGGTGTTCGCGAACATGACCGCACGACTGCGCGCCGCATGCGTGGCGTTCGGCGTACTGACCGTACTGGTCTGCTCGATCGCCATACCTCAAGCCGCGTCCCGCATACTGGACATCCGCGAAGGCCGCCCGCAGGAATCGCTGGCGCTGCCCATCCAACAGGTCGCCAACGCGTGGATACGCGAGGGCGACACCTTCACCAAGGCCGAAAACGCCGCGCTCGAGGCGTTCTACACCAAGAACGCGCGCGAACTCGCCGCCGTATACCGGCCCGACGCCGTGGATCCGGTCAAGGATTGGGTGGACCTCCACGGCACGACCGGCAAACGGGAGTTCCTGAAGATCTGGCTGAGGCACGCGTCGATCAACCCGGGCGCCTACGCCAACGCATTCGCCGGGCTCACCGCCGGATGGTGGTCGTTGCCCACCCCGCACGATTGGGCCAACGTGGGAGGCGCCGATCTGGACATCCCCGCGGATTCGGCGCATCACTACGAGCATATGGAGACGGTCGCCGGCTGGCGGGACGTCACGATCGGCGGCTCCCTGCTCCGATCCGTGGATGCGGCATGGGGGCGGATCCCGGTGCTCAACCTGCTGTACTGCAAGGCGTTCTGGGCGTCCATCATGCCCGCGTTCTGCCTGTTCCTCACGTTGTGCCGGCGGCGGCCGGGCGGCCGGACGGACGGCCGGACGGGTATCCGTGCGGTCCTCATGTCCAGGCTGAGAGATCTCGTACGGCTGTCGCCGATGCTGCTGACCGCGATGTCCCTGTACGTCGGGCCCACGTCGCTGTACCAGGAGGCGACCCGCTACGTCTTCCCCCTGATATGCGTGATGCCGCTCGCGCTCGCCGTCGCGGCGTCCGGATCCGGTTTGTCATCATTTTGCGAGGATATCCGACGTTCCTGTTCCCAGAGCTGATTCCGATCGACGTTTCGGGTTACTGTAGAAGACAGTTGTGCTCTTTTCCAGTTTATGATGCATATCTTGCGGAGCGCAGCGGGAACGAGTGGAGAACATAATGACTGAGTCGAAGGCAATGAGGTTGTGCTGTGCCGCAGCGGTTTCGGCTGCGATGACGCTTGCCGTGGGGGTTGCGCCGGCGTTCGCGCTGACGGACACGGCGGTGGACGTCAGAAACGATTCCGTCCTGCTGGCCGATCAGGATACCCCGTCGTCCGACGCGATGCCGGAGAATCCCACGACCGATCTGCCGCAGACCGTCAGCGACGACATTCCGGACGACGCGACCGTCGTCTCCGCGGACCTTGCCGTCACGCCGGAAGGCGAGGTCAAGGATCTCGCAACCGGCGAAACGGTCACCGATCCCGAACTGGTCGGCACCAAGCACACGCAGGCCGATCCGCTGGCGAAAACCGACGGCGACTCGTTCATCCCGGTCGATGCGGGCACGGTGAAGGACGCGGTGAACTCCGGCACGGTCGACGATAACGCGACCGGCGATAACGCGACCGGCACGACCGACGCGGCCGTCTCCACCGCCTCCGCGACCGTCCGTCTCGCCGCGCTCGGCGGCAACGAATACGGCGCCCACTGGGGCACGTACAACGGCAGCCCGGCGTTCTTCGAAGGCAACAACGCCCTGTTCGCGCAGAAGGCCAAGGGCGTGGTCGACGTGTCCGAATGGCAGCACAAGATCGACTGGGCGAAGGCCAAGGCCGACGGCGTGCAGGGCGCGATCATCCGCATCGGCTACGGCTGGGGCAACGGGCTAGACGCGACCGCGCAGTACAACATCGACGAATGCAAGCGTCTCGGCATCCCGTTCGGCGTCTACCTCTACTCGTACGCCGAAAACGAGAACACCGGCAAGGCCGAGGGCCAGAACGTCGTCAAGCTGCTCAACGAGGCCGGCGTCTCCCCGAAGGACCTCTCGTATCCGGTCTTCTACGATCTCGAACGCTGGACGTGGACCGGCCACAAGCCGCCCACCAGCCCGAAGACCTATGAGAGCATCGTGAACGCATGGTACGGCGTGCTCAAGTCCGCCGGCTACACCAACCTGTCGCTGTACTCGTACACCAACTATCTCGAAGGCCCGCTGAACAGCTCCTCGCTGCACGCCAAGACCCGCTGGGTCGCCCAGTACGGCGCGCAGATGACGTTCACCGGCTTCTCCACCAACGACCGCGGCTGGCAGTACACGTCCGGCGGCAAGGTCAACGGCATCTCCGGACGCGCCGATCTGAACGCGTTCGGCGTCGCCAATGCCAACGCCGGCTCGGGCAGCAACAATTCGGGCAACGGTTCCACCGACGTCAACGGATCCGACAACGAAAACGCCACCAATCCGGGCAACGCCACGTACCTGTCCGGCACCGGCTACTACGTGTCCAACACGCTCAAGGGCGGCACGGCCGAGTTCTCCTTCAGCTACGGCGACCAGGGCGACATCCCGTTCGCCGGCGACTGGAACGGCGACGGCAAGGATTCCGTGGCGGTGCGGCGCGGCAACGAGTATCGCGTACGCAACACGTTGTCGACCGGCAACCCCGATTCCGTCTTCTACTACGGCCGCGCCGACGACACCGTGCTGGTGGGCGATTGGGACGGCGACGGCAAGGACACGTTCGCGGTGCGCCGCGGCAACACCTACTACTTCAAGAACTCCGTGTCCGGCGGCGAGGCCGATCAGGTCATCGGATACGGCAAGCCCGGCGACGAAGTGTACGTGGGCGATTGGGACGGCGACGGCAAGGACACGCTCGTCGTGCGTCGCGGCAACGCCTACTACTTCAAGAATTCGATCAAGGGCGGCGAAGCCGATTCCGTCATCTACTACGGCCGCGCCGACGACGAGGTGCTGGTGGGCGATTGGGACGGCGACGGCAAGGACACGCTGGCCGTGCGTCGCGGCAACGCGTACTTCGTGAAGAACGCCATCAAGGGCGGCGAAGCCGATACCGTGTTCTATTTCGGTCGCGAGTTCGACGACGTGCTCGTCGGCGACTGGAACGGCGACGGCAAGGATTCGTTCATCGTCCACCGTTGATCGGGTGATCGGCTGATCGGCTTGTGAGTCGGGCCGTGGACGCGCCAAACAAAGCCATCCGCATGGCCCGCAGAAAGTGAGAGATTCATCATGAACACGCACGTGATCAGTGATTCCATGCGCAAGGCGTGCGCCGCCGGCGTTGCGGCCGCGGCCGTATTCGGCTTGTCGGTCATCGCCGCGCCCACGGCGTCCGCAGCGGCGGACCCGTCGTTCGGACAGGGCGGCCGCTACTACTATTTCCTGAACGGTCTGCACGGCGGCAAGGCCGACCGCGAGACCATCTACGGCAAGGCATCCGACACCGTGCTGGTCGGCGACTGGAACGGCGACGGCAAGGATACGCTGGCCGTGCGCCGCGGCAACCAGTACCACATCAAGAACGCGATCGCCGGCGGTGCGGCCGATCAGGTCGTCACCTACGGACACGCCGACGATACGGTGCTGGTGGGCGACTGGAACGGTGACGGCAAGGATACGCTGGCCGTGCGCCGCGGCAACACCTACTACATCAAGAACACGCTCGGCGGCGGACCTGCCGACGCTGTGATCACGTACGGTCGTGCCGACGATACGGTGCTGGTGGGCGACTGGAACGGTGACGGCAAGGACACGCTGGCCGTGCAGCGTGGCAACACGTACTACATCAGCGATTCGATCACGAGCGGACCGGCGGACTCGGTCGTCACGTACGGTCGTGCCGACGACGCAGTGCTGGTGGGTGACTGGAACGGCGACGGCAAGGATACGTTCGCGGTGCGCCGCGGCAGCACGTTCTACGTGAAGAATGCGATCGCCGGTGGTGCGGCGGATGAGACGTTCACGTTCGGCCGTGAAACCGACGGCGTGCTGGTCGGTGACTGGGATGGCAACGGCACCGATACGCTGGCTGTGCGCCGCGACAACGACGCGCCGAAGACGCCGCAGTACCTGCGCCCGTCCGGCGGGGCCTACCCGAATCTGGGCAAGGTCGCGAACCTGAGCATCGAAGTGTCGCTTGCGGCCCAGCGGGTCTACGTGAAGAGCGGTTCGACCACCATCTACACGATGCTCGCCTCCACCGGCATGGACGATTCGACGCCGCACGGCACCTACTACGTGCAGAACCGCGGCGGCAGCTTCTACAACTCCACCGAAGGCATGGGCGCCAACTACTGGGTGTCGTGGAAGGATTACGGCACCTACCTGTTCCACACCGTGCCCACCGACCGCAACGGCAACTACATCGTCTCCGAAGCCAACAAGCTCGGTCGCCCCGCCTCGCACGGCTGCGTTCGTCTGACCGTCCCCGACGCCAAATGGCTCTACGACCAGCTTCCCGAAGGCACCAAGGTAGTCATCCACTAAAAGTTCCCCCGCGCGCCCAATGCACGAGGCGAAATTGCGCTACGAGCGATGCACATGCGTTTCAGCATCATCGCCTCCGCATAATCTTGGCATCGGTGCCGCTACCGCCGCCGATACCCCCATGTATGTAGATGAGGAAGTTACCTTTGGTCGGAAGCCCATAGCCGCCTGCAGACTTCATTATCAGCGTGGCAAATCGGATAGGCCTTCTCCGTGTCGCTGCTCTTATACTCCCCTCATCGTAGCGTTTTGCCGATGTCCCGACCGATTCGCCACGCTGACCGGTCTCAGCGTGGCAAATCGGATGGTCTTCCGTCAAATCACCACGCTGAGATCCTCTTCAGCGTGGTAACCCGCCGAAGTTCTAACCGTTTCACTACGCTGACCGGTCTCAGCGTGGCAAATCGGATGGTCTTCCGTCAAATCACCACGCTGAGACCCTCTTCAGCGTGGTAACCCGCCGATATTCCAGCCGTTTCTCTACGCTGAGCGGTCTCAGCGTAGAGAAACGGATAGGGCTCCTCCATATCGCCACGCTTACGTATCCCTATCCGCGGCGCTTTGCCGATACTCCAACCGATTTGCCACGCTGGCCGTTCTTAGCGATGCAAGCCAGATAGACCGTCGCCGGATCTCCACGCTGAGATTGTCCTGGACGCGGCAAGCTCCTGATCTCTGCCCACAAGCGCAAGCACTGTTGCGTCAACTATAGAATCGTAATTTACTAAAGCACGATTCTATAGTTCCCTACCGGATAGGCGGACGACGCTGGCGGACGACGCTGGCGGACGACGCTGGCGGAGCCTCGGCCCCCTCACTGAGGGGGCTCCCGGCGAAGCCGGGTGGGGGAGCTCCGCGGCCAAAGGCCGCAAACAACACAGCATCGCGCTTCGCGCGATACCGCAATCACGCATTACGCGTTGCCTTATGCCGCTGCAGCAGCAGCGCGCCCACGCCCGCGAACACCAGATCGGCGATGGTCATGGCGATGCGGCTTACCAGCACCACGGCCAGCACGCCGCCGGAACTGAGCACTCCGGCGAAGAACAGTCCGAGCACGCTTTCGCGCACGCCGGTGCCCGCCGGCACGAACACCACAAGAAAACCGACCACCCAGGCCAGCGCATAGGCGCCGATCGCCAGCATCATGCCCGCAAGACCAGCCTTCATGCCGAAGCCGACCGCCAGCAGCCACACCTGCACGCCCGCCACGGCCCACGCGATCACCGCGAGCAGGGTCGCGAGCCCGAGTCCGCGGAACGTCATCTGCCGTTCCGGAGCTGGCCGCTTGAGCAGCGCGAATCCGAATCCGATGAGCCGGTTGAGCACCGGGGGAGTGAGCAGGGCGACCAGTACCGCCAGCAGTACGACGATCATCCACGTCGGTACCTGAATGTTCACGGACGTGCCGAGCACGGTGATCACGCCGATGCCCGTGCCGGACAGCAGCGAGATGAGCACAGCGACGGTCATGGCCGTGACCGACCGGCGGGCCGGGATCTTATGGTCGCGTCCGATTTCCGCCGCGGCGACGATGTTCCACACGCCGCCGGGAATGTATTTGCCGATCTGGCTGACGCCGAACAGCTGCACCGCCGCGTTCCAGTTCAGATCGGAGCCGAGATCGGCGAGGATCACCTTCCACGACCACAGCGTGAAGAACACGTACACGATGGACAGCACCACGCTGACCACGGCGATCCACGGCGGCAGCACCGCCAGCGCGGACAGGAGCGAATCCCAGTTCTTGATGACCGCCCACAGCAGTCCCGCCAGCGCGACGGCCAGGAACACCCAGCGCGTCACCGGCGATTTCGCGATTTTCTTCAACATATTCATGGTCGTTTTCCTCACATCATTTGGTCACGTCTCGCGCCCGGCCGGCCGGCAGTCGGTCCGCAGACGGACCGTAACTGGACCGCATCCGGACCGCATCCGTTCAGCATGACCTCGTCCTCACCGGATCCCGCTGCCGGGTCCCGTTCCCGAATCCCGTTCCCGAACCGCGTCACCGAATCCCGTCACCGGGTATGCGCACGTATCCATTCGGTCAGCGGCCGGGTGATCTTGTCGTCGGTGAACGACTGCGCCGTCGCGACGGCGGCCTGCTGCGCCTCGCACAGTGCCGCCGGATCGTCGAGCAGCCGTTCGATCGCGTCCGCCAGCGCGACCGGATCGCCGGGCGCGACGTACACGACGCCGTCGCCGAGCATGCGTCGCTGCGGTGCGGTGTTGCTGGTGATGACCGCGCAGCCGGCGGCCATCGACTGGTACACCTTGTTCGGTACCACGTGCAGTCCCTTCGGCGTGGTGGAGAAGATGCCGAGCGAGATCGCGTGCGAGGCCACCAATGCCGGCAGTTCCTCCGGCTCGACCCACTCGCGGAACTCCACGTTGTCGAGTCCGTCCGCGATGCGGCGCACTTCGGCGTAGTCCTGTCCCTTGCCGATGAGCGTGAACTTGGGCGTGAGTCCGCGCGACGCGAGTTCGCGCGCGGCCTGCGCGATGACCGGCACGCCCTGCAGCGGCGTGTACAGTCCGTAGAACACGATGTCCGCGGTGCGATCTGCATGACTGCGGGATGCATGACGGATCGGCGCGGACGACTGTTCCGCCGCGTTCGCCGATGCGGCCTGAGTACCTGCGACGGAGACGGCGGTGCCGTCTGTACCGTCGGCCGTTGTCGCCGTTGCCGTCGATGTATCCTGCGCCGCTCCGGCCGCGTACCATTCGTCCGGCGCGCCGACCGGCACGACCATGGTCTCGTCGCCCGGCTTGCACATGGCCTGATGCTCGCGCGTGTCGAGCAGCGTGAGCGTGGCGGCGTCGATCGCCATACGGTCCAGACGCTTCAGCAGCTTGACCTTGAGCCCCTGCGCGCCGCGATCCTTGGCCGTGTCGCCGGCGAAGATGAGATGGTCGAGGATGATCGGCACGCCGCGGAACACGTGATGCGCGAGCAGCACGTCGAAATGCCCCATGTAGCCCACGAGTACCGCGTCCGGCCGGCCGTTGCGCTTCATCCATGCGCGCGCGTCGCGGCGCAGCCCGCGCCACAGGCCGAGCAGGTTCCATGCGAAGCCGAACAGTTTCCACGGCTTCTTGAGGATCTCCACGCGCTGCGCGGTCGAGAGCGTCAGCGGACGGTTGATCTCCTCCACCACGCACCCGTTCTTGCGCAGTCCATCGATCAGAATCCCTACCCGAGGATGCTTCCGCACATTAAACGTCCCAAACGCCACCACTCGCGGCGCATTATTCCGTGCGGTCATGCGGCGTGGACCTCGTCAATCCCCGTCGGCGCCCCGTCATACCCGCCGAACTCGTCCTGCTTGCCCCAGATCCTCTGATAAGGCTCGCAATACTGGATCTCCTTCACGCGTTCCAGCTGATCCTCGACCAGCCGCCGCTGAATCCTCTGCACCTCCGAGATGATCTGCAGCGCGATGCAGAACGCGGCCAGCAGAATCAGCGCCACTCCGGCCAGCATCGACTGCAGATGCCCCGCGGAATGCCCCTGGAAGAAGAACACGAGATACCGCACGAACGGGATCAGTCCGAGCACGCCGAACACGATCGCCGCCCACTTGAAGATCACGTTCGACTTGAACATGAGGAAGCTGCGGATGATCGCGCCGCCCGACTTGGCCATATGCTCGAAGATGTTCGAGAACAGGCGCGATTCGCGCGTCTTCGCGTTGGTGGTGATCGGCACGCTGGTGATCGGCACGCGCTTGTTGCCGGCCTGGATGATGGTCTCCATGCAGTAGCTGAATTCGGTGACGATGTTCAGCTGGATGAGCGCCTTCTTCGAGTAGGCGCGGAAGCCGCTGGCCGCGTCCGGGATGTGCGTGCCGGCGGCCTTGTTGACGACCCACGAGCCGAAGTGCTGCATGAGTTTCTTGAACGCGGAGAATTCCGCGATCTTGGAGGTCTGTCGGTCGCCGACGACGATTTCGGCCTCGTGACGCACGATCGGCTGCACGAGATCGGCGATGTACCGGCTCGGATACTGGTTGTCGCCGTCCGTGTTGACGACGATGTCGGCGCCGTGCTTGAGCGCGTAGTCGGCGCCGTCGCGGAACGCGCGGGCGAGGCCCATCGGCTTGGCATGGTGCACGAAATGCTTCACGCCGTACGATTTGGCGACTTCGACGGTCTTGTCGGAGCAGCCGTCGTCGATGACCAGCCATTCGACGTCGTCGATGCCGGGAATGCTGGTGGGGAGCTCCTTGAGCACGAGCGGGAGGGTCTTCTCCTCGTTCAGGCAGGGGATTTGGATAAACAGACGCATGATTCCTCTTTTTAAGCTGTATGTCGGGCCGTGTGGCTGTCGGGCCGTGCGGCTGTCGGGCCGTGTGGCTATCGGGCCGTGCGGCTGTCAGACCGTGCGGCCGATCCGTCCGATCGGCCGTCGGCCCGGGCTGTCGGCCGGCGCGGCGGGCCGCCGTGGTGTCCGGTCCTGCGATGCAAACGCTTCAATCCTACTCGGTGACGTTCCCGGTTGCCGTCCCGTTCACCGTCCGTTCAGATTTGAGTTCAGTTCGCGCGTGTATTATCGGTCCAGTTCCAAGGTAGTGCGAAAGTAAGGAATCCCCAGTATGTCCATGTCGCGCGCGGTTTCAGACAGTGCATCTTCAGACGGCTCATCCGCCGCCGGCCCGTCCGTACGGCACGGCGTCCCGTGGCTGTCCCCGAAGCGCCGGCGGTCGCTCATCGCCGCGCTCTGCGTCGTGGCGGGACTGATCGCCCTGCTCATGGTGGTGTACCACAACGTCGTCTTCGGCCACTGGTCGTACTCGTACACCAACTGCCTGTACCGTTGGAAGCCGTTCTCATCGCTCGGCGTGGCCACGCAGGGCTACTGCTATTCGGACATCACCGACAACGTGCTGCCGATCGCCTACACGACCATCCATGCGGGCATCTTCACCTCGTGGGTGCCGATGTTCAGCATCGGCGCGCCCATGACGGTGAACCTGTATTTTTCGCCGTTGAACTACCTATATATATTGCCGTTCGATATCGCGATGCCGCTGATCGCCGTGCTCAAGGTGGTCGTCGCCTTCCTCGGCATGGTGTTCCTCATGCGCCAGCTGGGCTATTCGGCGCGTGGCGGCTTCATCGCCGGCACCACGTACGCGCTGTCCGCGGCCATGGTCACCTGGCAGGGATGGCCGCACACCGAGGTCGGCATGTACGCGCCGTGGCTGTTCATGGTGCTTGACCTGCTGGTGAAGCAGTTGAAGGTGAAATATATGGTGTGGACCGCCGTCCTCACCTTCCTGATGCTCATGGCGGGCATGCCCACGTTTGCCGCGTACTTCCTGTATCTGGCGTTCTTCTATGCGCTGTTCTATGCATGCCGCCGCCATTGGGGCTCGTGGCGCAGGCTTGCGGCCACGCTCGCGTGCGGCATCGGCTCGGTCGCGGTCGGCGCGGTGATGTCCCTGCCGTACACGGGTGAGCTGCTTACGTCGGTCGGTTCGAACGGCTATTCGGAGTCGCGCGCCGGCTGGAGCACCATCGGCCTGGAATGGCCGCAGCTCAAGACGCTGGTGTTCCCGTTCCTCGCCACCACCGCGACGCGCAACAACATCGAAAGCATGCTGTACACGGGCGTGCTGGCCGTGCTCACCGTCGCGTTGACCGTCGTGCATTTCCGCAGCAAGCCGCGCGTCGGCTTCTTCGCGATCTCGGCCATCGTGGTCACGCTGCTGCTGTTCACGCCGGCCCTTGACATCGTATTCACGCACATGCCGATGGTGAACACCTCGTACAAGTTCCGCATCGTCATTCTGTTGAACTTCGCGCTCGCCGTGATGCTCGGCATCAACATGGACGATCTGCTGACGCGCGTGTTCGACACGATGCGCGACCGTGTGCCCGTATGGGTCGCCGCGGCGATCGGAGCGGCCGGGTTCGCGGCCATCGCGCTGCGTACGCGCGGCCTCGGCCTGCAGGAGAACGGATACGGTGCGCTGCAGCGGCGGCTGGCGCTGGCGGTGGTGATCGTGTTCCTGCTGGTAGTGATCGCCCGCACGTGTCTGACGGGCGTGCTGCGTGGTCGCGCGGCGCAGGCGCTGTCGATCGTGTGCACGATCGCGCTGTGCGGTTCGGTCGTCGTGGATACGGGCTATTTCGCCGCGCAGTACGTGCCGCTTGTCGACAAGAGCGCGCCCGCGGTGCCGCCGGCGACGTCGACGATCACGTATCTGCAGGAGCATACGAAGAACGGCGAGAAGATCGTGTCCAAGAACGTCGATTTCCCCGTCGACTCGCCGATGTTCTACGGTCTGCGCGATATTCGCGGCCATGGCCTGAGCATGACGAACGAGGACATCATGGCCTATTACAACGCGATCGACGAGACCGCGTACAAGTCCAGCCCGACGAACACGGTGTTCCTGAACGTGCGCAACGAGAACCTGCTGCGCTACATGGGCGTCAAATATATCGTCAGCAGTCCCAATCAGGAGGATACTCCCGAGTATTCGAGCGGCGAGGGCATGACGGCCGTGGGCGACGACGGTCTGCTGGTCAAGGACTTGGGCGAGACCGCGCCCGAGGTCCAGCTGGTGGACAATGCGGTGGTCTATGACACGAACGCGGATGTGCTCGCCGACATGGGTGAGGAGTACCGGACGAACACGGTGTTCTTCAGCCGCGAGTATGGGGTTCCGGATGATGCCGCGGATGGTGCGTCGACGGATGCGGGGGAGACGGACGGTTCCGGCGACGTGGACACGACCTCCGGCATCGAGAACGTGCAGACGGCCGGCAACGGCAATATGACGATCACCGTGTCCACGACGGCCAAGAAGTATCTGGTGGTCGCGGAATACGCCGACACCGGCTGGAACGCCTACATCGACGGGCAGAAGACGGACCTGTACAAGGGCAACGGCCTGTTCCGAACCGTGGAGGTGCCCGCGGGGAAGCATACCGTCGAGCTGAAGTACGAGCCGACCACGCAGCGGCTGTTCTTCATCGCCACCGGCGTGGGTGCGGTGCTGCTGGTCGCGGCGATCGTGTGCTCCAGGAAGGAGAACGAGCTGCTCGCCGCGATCTGATGAGGAGCCGGCCGCGGATCCTTACACCGTGGCCTTGGGAGGGCCGGGAACCCGGGAATCGGGAAACCGGCCCAGAAATGTCGTGAGCCCCCGCAGACGAGTGATCGCCTGCGGGGGCTCACGACACCGCGATGTCCCGAAAAAAGCGTAATGCATTTTGCGTAACGCATTACGAAGAGTAGGTACAAAACTTATGCTCGCACACAAATCCCGCGCCTAAAACGAACGATAAATGCGTCCACGGACATAAATGGCCCGTTTTGCCGATAGGGGGGAAGTTCGGGCGTGTCGAGCTGATACGGAGTTCGCCAAGCGGACATGTGAGGTCATTGTCGCATCCGATTCCAAGGCGGTTCACGACGACACGCCGAAGCCATCACTTTCTCTTATAAGGTGGCGTAACAAAAAGGAAATACGAACGTCTCATTCCTGATATTTGCCTGAAAGGATTCAGCGTTTGGCAAAGCTACGTAGAAGCCCGTAGTCGCCGGGGAAAACGCTGGAATACCCCCATAAAGTCGCCCGGAAAGCTTGGGACGGGCTGGCGCTAGACTGTCAACCGAGTTGAGGCAGACTTGTGGAACCCGACACGGATTCTGTGAGATGCCTCCCGACCCCGAGTTGACAATGTCCGAGGGGTAGAGGTAAAAAAGAGCACAGTCGGGATGGGGAAAGTCCCCATAAGAAAACCCGATGTCCCTAGAAGAAAGGTTCCTGACTATGACAGGAAACAACAAGGTTTGGCGCGCGCCGCTCGCCGGCCTCGCCTCCGTCGCGATGCTCGCGACCATGGGCGTCGCCGCCGGCACCGCGAACGCTGCTCCCAGCACCGCGGCCGAGGATCAGGCCACGGTGACGTTTAAGGGTTCCGGCAGCGTCACGGGCTACAAGGGCGAGACCCTCGCTGATATCGTCAACGCTTACGGATATGACGATGAGACTTGGACTCTGGACGGTAAGACCCCGGCGGATTGGAATACCGTTATCAAGGAGGACACCACCCTGTCCGTCCTCAAGTCCTATAACTACGCCGACACGGTCACCGAGAGCGGCCGTTCCGTGGTTTCCTTTGATCTGACCGACCTCGCCAAGTACGAGCAGCTGCCCGGTGGCGAGTACTTCCAGGTCCAGCAGGGAACGAAGGAACTGTCGAAGAACGTGCTGCCCGTCGATAAGGGCGGCGACCATCAGCTGGTCACCAGCTACCTCGTCACTCCGACCAAGGGCAAGGCCTTCACCGTCTCCACTCTGTCCGATCCGAAGTTCCTGGCTGTCGCCGCTGGCGATCCGGGCGATCAGGTCAAGGTCACCGTGGCTGCCGTTGCCGGCAAGGATGCTGTTCGTACGGTTACCGTTAAGGGCGATTCCGCTGGCTATGTGACCGGTGCGAAGTCCGACGGCACGTCGGATCAGGATCTCGTCGTGGACGTGGCGAACGGTTCCAAGTTCACCATTCCGGCGTGGTTCTCCTATCCGCAGAACGACGATACGACTCAGGCCGAGACTTCTCCGGTGTGGACTCGCGACCGTGACGATTCCGGCAAGGAGTACAAGCCGGGCGATTCGATCACGCTGGGTGTGAACGAAGATCGTACCTTCTCTCTCAAGTCCACGTCCAAGGCTTACACGGTCCGCTTCTACAATGATGGCGCCCTGTACGACTCTCAGGAAGTCGCCAGCGGCTCCTATGCCAAGCTGCCTGCGAATCCGACCGTTGCCGGATATGCCTTCAAGGGCTGGCTGGCCGTGGCTGATTCCGGTTCCAATGCCACCGTCGATGCGTTCAATGCGTATGTCGGTTCCGAGAAGTATGTGACCAAGGGCAATGACGCGATCAACAACGTTGCCATTACGAACAACGTTCGCTTTGTCGCGGTGTACGGCAACAAGACCACTCAGGTGAAGGTCACGTTCCAGGATGCCTCTTACAACGGCAAGCACGATGACGTCGTGAAGTACTTCGATGCCGGCTCCACGCTGAATTCTTCTGACGCTCCGGCTTGGACGCGTTCCGGTTACACGCTGGTTGGCTGGACTCTGAATGGCAAGGCCTACAGCTTCGGCCAGCTGTTCACCGACACGACTGAAGACTTCGTGCTGACTGCCGTCTGGTCCCAGTACACCGCCGACACTGTGACTTCTGCGTTCAAGTACATCGAGGTCAATGACGCGAACGCGGAACGCTTCGAGGCGTCTTCTTGGGCTGAATACAAGTCGACGTACAAGAAGATTCAGGACGAATACGTCGCCGCGAAGTACGCTGCCCCTGCTTCGGGCATCACTTCCGAGACCGCGTCCAAGCTGGTCAAGGAGCTTGCCACCGCTTGGCAGAAGCTCGTGTTCAAGCACGAAACCAACGCGAATGTTCTCGGCGGAGCCACCGTGCACCGTCTGTACAAGGCCGGCGAGCACTTCTACACTAGCGACGCGAACGAGATCGCGGTCCTGACTTCCACCACCAGCACCAAGGGCGGCTGGTCCGATGAAGGCCGACTGTTCGAGGCCCCGGCAGTGGAGAAGAACGAGGATCTCCAGGAATTCACCGAGTTCCCCGGCACCACGGCCGTCAAGGCTCAGATCGCCGCTATCTCCGATCCGATCGTCACCCCGGTTTACCGTCTGTACAACAAGGTGAATGGCGACCATGTCTGGTCTTCTGACGACAACGAGAAGACCTCGCTGTCCAAGAAGGCGGACTGGAACTACGAAGGCATCGCCTTCTTCACCCCCACGTACACCGGCACCGTCACCGTGTCGCGCCTGCACAAGGACAGCCGCCACCTCCTGTCCACCGACCGTAACGAGCAGTCCGCTCTGTCCAAGAAGTACGGTTGGAAGAACGAAGGCACCGCTTTCCTCGGCTACTGATCGAGCGTCGATAAATAAGCCTCGGAAGACGGGTTCCTTCCACTGCTAAACATCGACTATCGTTCTCGCATATGACGAAAGGGCCAGTCCCCGTGGTGGGGGCTGGCCCTTTCATCGTTCGACGGTTAGACCCTGTGGGTCATGCCGTCTGATGTCACTCGGTGACCTTGGTCAGGGAGGCGTACAGCATCACGCCGTTGCCGGTGTAGCCGTTCTTCGTGGTGTTGACCTTGTACTCGTTCTGATCGGCCGTGTACAGGTGCTCCTCGCTGCCCTTGTA
>NZ_JAFEJT020000010.1 GCF_018555435.2 Bifidobacterium amazonense | reverse complement strand
GACGCCCGCGTCAAGGTCTTCGGCCTGTAAATTACATTCCTTGCAGTCGAATGCGGCCGGATATGATTCGGCTCCGGGTCGGTGAACCCGGAGCCGAATTTGTGTTTGACGATCGAGAGGCTGTTTTTCTGCCCTGCAAAGGTCAGTTTGACGATTGAGAGGCGGGTGCCATCCGATAACCA
Organism: Bifidobacterium amazonense; assembly: GCF_018555435.2. GTDB lineage: Bacteria > Actinomycetota > Actinomycetes > Actinomycetales > Bifidobacteriaceae > Bifidobacterium > Bifidobacterium amazonense. The sequence goes on along the minus strand of NZ_JAFEJT020000010.1, from coordinate 73,195 downwards.
GCCCGTCAGATCCGAAAATCATCCGAAAACAACCGATTTGAGGATCCGAATCGTGCCGGCTCTCGCGATGGCAGCCTCTCAATCGTCAAACTGACCCCGGCAAGGTGGGAAAACAGCCTCTCGATCGTCAAACTGCATGCCGACAGCCTTGGTGTTCGGCGGCATACAAGTAGATTCAGACGGTCAGTTCAGACGCCGAGGATGTCGGCTTGAAACCTCCCAGCCGAGAGCCATCAGCGTCTTGCGGTCCGCCTTGTCAAGCGCGGCGCAATCCAGTTGCTCGATCAGATCCGGCCGTATTGCGTTCGTGCGCTCCAGCGCCTCGTCGCGGCGGAAGCGGTCGACCTTGCCGTGATCGCCGGACAATAGGATGTCCGGCACGCGAATGCCGCGCCATTCCGCCGGTTTGGTGTACTGCCGGTGTTCGAGCAACGCGTTTTCGCCCGTATACGATTCCTCGACGATGGACTCCGCGTTGCCCATGAACCCGGGCAGCAGACGCGTGATCGCCTCGAGCATCACCGATACGGCCACCTCGCCGCCGTTGAGCACGTAGTCGCCGATCGAATACTCGCGCACGTCCACGCCCTGCGCGCGGTAATAGTCCGGAATGCGCGCGTCGTAGCCCTCGTACCGTCCGCAGCCGAACAGCAGATGGCCGGCATGCGACAGTTCCGTCGCGTCGCGCTGTGTGAACAGCGGCGCCGAAGGATTGGGGAAGATCAGCACGGGGCCGTCCGCGCGCCCATTCGAGTCGGATATGGACGCCTGCGGTGCGGACGCAGCATCCTCGATGTCGACTGCGGCGACGTCCACTTCGTCTCGGACCGCACCGATTGACTGCTGATCGGATGTGTCGTCGGAGACGGTGTCTGACCGGTCGGTAGCGGACGACTTCATATTGCCGTCGCCGTCATGTCCGGCGGCGGCGACCGGCTCAAGCCCCAGCAGCTCGTCCAGACACTCCGCCCACACCTCAGGCTTCATCACCATGCCGGCACCGCCGCCGACCGGCGTGTCATCCACCGAATGATGCACGTCGTGCGTCCAGTCGCGCAGGTTATGCGCCTTCACTTCAACCAATCCCTTGGCCTGTGCCTTGCCGAACAGCGACAGGTTCAGCACGTCGAAATACTCCGGGAACACGGAAACGATATCGATCTTCATGATTTCCCAGCCTAGCGTGTGGGCTGGTTTTGCCCGAACGCAGCCGGCCGCAACAACCAGCCGTCAGATCGCCGTCAGATCGCCGTCTGATCCGCCACCATCCGCGCGTACACGCCGCCCGCCGCCATCAGCGACCCGTGCGTGCCCTGCTCGACGATCCGGCCGTGTTCGAACACGACGATCAGATCCGAATCCCGGATCGTCGACAGCCGGTGCGCGATCACGATGCTCGTGCGGCCCGCCGTCATGCGCATCATCGCCCGCCGGATCGACTGTTCGGTCACCGTGTCGACCGCGCTCGTCGCCTCGTCGAGGATCACGATCGGCGCGTCGGCCAGCATCGCGCGCGCGATCGTCAGCAGCTGCCGTTCGCCCTGGCTCAGCGCGCTGCCTCCGCCGACGAGCACCGTGTCGTAACCGTGTTCGAGCCGTCCGATGAACGCGTCAGCACCGGCCGCGCGCGCCGCGTCGCGGATCTGCTCGCGCGTCGCGTCAGGCCGTCCGAACGCGATGTTCGCCGCGACCGTGTCCTCGAACAGCGACGGCTCCTGCAGCACGCTGCCGAACGCGTGCCTGAGACTCGCCATCCGGTAGTCGCGCAGGTCGCGTCCGTCGAGCAGGATGCGCCCCGCGTCCGGGTCGTAGAATCGCGTGACCAGATTCACCATCGTCGTCTTGCCCGAGCCGGTCTGCCCGACGAACGCGACGCGTGAGCCGGCCGGGATCGTCAGCGACACGTCGTGGATCACCGGATGCTCTGGATCGTAGCCGAACGAGACGTGGTCGAACACGATGTCGCCGTGCGGATCGTCGACGTCAGCGGCGTCCGGCGCATCGGCCGGCTCCGGCTCCTCGTCGATGATCTGGAACATGCGTTCCGCGCCGGCCACGGCCGTCTGGAACGTGTTGTAGATGTTCGCGATGTCGACGAACGGCCGCGAGAACTGCCGCACGTACAGCAGGAAGCTCGACACCACGCCGATGCCGATCATCCCGCGCGCCGCCATCACGCCGCTGACGACGGCGACCAGCAGGAAGCCGAAGTTGTTGATCGCGTTCGACAGCGGCATCATGAACCCGGACCAGGTCTGCGCGCGCGTCGCCGTGTCGCACAGACGCTCGTTGAGCCGTTCGAAATCGGCGATCATCGCCTGCTCCTGACCGTACGACTTGACCGTCGCCATGCCGGAGACGGTCTCCTCGACATGCCCGTCGAGCTCGCCGAGCACACGCTGCTGGCGTGCGAACAGCGGGCGTGTGCGGCGCGTCACGGTGCGTGCGAGCAGCAGCACGAGCGCGACCGAGACGAGCGAGACGGCGGTCAGCGGTGGGCTGAGCCATAGCATGCAGGCCAGCGTGCCCACGATCGTGAACGCGTACACCATGAGTTGTGCGAGCGAATCGGAGATCGTGGAGCTGATGTTGTCCACGTCGTTGGTGAGCCGGCTCATCAGCTCGCCGTGCTGGTGCCGGTCGAAGAAGCGCAGGGGGAGCCGTTCCATCGCCTCGAACAGGCTCACGCGCAGGTGCAATACGATCCGCTGGCCGACCGCGGCCATCATCCACTGCTTGCCGAAGTCGATGAGCCAGTCGGCCGCGTACAGTCCGGCCAGCAGCGCGAGTGCGAACGTGAGCGATTCGCGTGCGGAGATGCGGTCGATCACCATGCCGATGAGCAGCGGAGAGAGCACGCTTGACGCCGCGCCCAGTCCGGACAGCGCGAACACGCGGCCGAGTCCGCGACGATGGCCGCGGGTCGCGTCGAGCAGCCGGCGCAGCGTACCGCGCATGTCGTGCGGCTTGACGACGGGCGCGCCGCGGCGGGCCATGCCGCCGCCGAACTGCGGTCCGCCGGTGCGACGGTCGAAGGTGGGGGAGGGGACGTTCATGACCGGTCACCTCCGAGCTGCGACTTGGCGATGGCCTGATACAGTGCGCACGATTGCAGGAGTTCGTCGTGCGTGCCGATGCCGGCGACGCGGCCGTCGTCCATGACGACGATGAGGTCGCACGAGCGCACGGTCGCGATCCGTTGCGAGATGACGACGACGCTCATGCGGTCGTCATGTCCGTCGTGTCCGTCATGTCCGTTACGACGTGGCGACGAGGTATTCGCCGCGCCGGTCAGCGAACGCAGGTTCGCGAGCACGTCGTGTTCGGTGACCGCGTCCAATGCGCTGGTACAGTCGTCCAGAATCAGCACGCGCGGCCCGCGTACGAGCGCCCGAGCGAGATTCAGCCGCTGCTTCTGCCCGCCCGACAGGTTCACGCCGCCCTGGCCGACGCGCGCGTCGTAACCGTCCGGCAGCGTGTCGACGAACTCGCTCGCGCACGCCAGTCGCGCCGCGCGCTGGATCGTCGTGTCGCTGGCCGACGGGTCTCCCCAACGCAGGTTCGAGGCGACGGTGCCGGTGAACAGCGTCGGTTTTTGCGCGACGAGCGCGATCCGCGCACGCAGATCGTCCACGTCCCAGTCGCGCAGGTCGCGCCCGTCGACGAACACCGCTCCGGACTGCGGATCGTACAGTCGCGGGATCAACGAAACCAGCGTCGACTTGCCCGAGCCGGTCGGCCCGATGACGCCCAGCGTCGATCCGCGATCCATCGTGAAACTCACGTCGCGCAACGCCGGCGCGCCGGCCTGCTCGTACGTGAACGTCACGTCGCGGAACTCGACGGCCGGCGTCTCGTCATGCGACGAAGGACGGGACATGCCCTGCGACGGGTCGCACGACGGGCCGTGAGACGATTCGTGAACGGATTCCCGCGGCATCGGCCGGCGAGTCTGTTCGTGCGGCGTCATCTCGCAACCCGATTCGCGTGACGGCACCCCGCGATGATCGCCCGTCGTGCCGCCGCGCCGCGCGAACTCGTCCGGGCAGTCGAAGATCTCCTGGATGCGCGAGGCCGAGGCGCTCGCACGCGTGGCCGAGTTGACGATCATCGACACACGGTTCAGTGCGAACAGCACCTGCGTCATGTAGTTCATCGACGCCATGAGCGCGCCGATATGCGCCGCGTCCTGCGCGCGCGAGAGCCACAGCATCGCGACGATGCCCATGTTCACGCTCAGGTTGATCAGCGGCCCGTACGTCGCGTTCACGCGCGTCGCCGCCACGTTCGTATCCGCGAATTGCCGCGACGCCGCGCCGAACCGTGCACGCTCCTCATGCTCCATCACGAACGCCTTGACCACGCGTATCGAACGCAGGAACTCGCGGCTGACGACGCCGAGCCGGTCGAGCGCGCGCTGCACGGCGAGAAAGCGCGGGAAGCTGACGTGCATGTTCGCCCAGATCAGCAGGGCGGCGAGAGCGAGGATCACCGCCACGGTGGACGTCTGTTCGGGAATCTGCACGACGATGAGCGCGATCGCGCCCACGCAGGTGATGGGCGCCTTGAGCATGATGCGCATGAGCCCCTGCGCGAAGTTCTGGATCTGCACCACGTCGTTGGTGATGCGCGTGATGATCGCGCTCGGCTGCAGCCGGTCGACGTCGTCGAAGCCGAGCGACATGACCTTGCGATACGTGTCCGAGCGGATGTCGCGACCGATGAGCTGCGATGCGCGCGACGCGTAGATGTTGCGCATGGCGGCCGCGCCCGCGCCGATCGCGGCGACGGCGAGCATGACCGCACCCCAGCGCAGCACGGTGCCGACGTCGCGTCGCACCACGCCGCGGTCGACGATCATCGACATCAGCGTCGGCTGCAGCAGGTCGCCGATCGTCTCGACGAGCAGGAATCCGGCGGCGGTGAGCGCCATGGCCCAGTGCCGCCGGACGTAATGGAATATGAGCCTCACCGTCGCCTCCCCGCGTACCCTTGTCGGAAGTCGATGATACTCGTGAAAGCGTTTTCCTATGGGTGCGGGTTCCGTATTGCGTTACCGAAACGGCCGCCCGCGGGCGTCGGCCGAAGCCGAAGCCCGCGGGCGGCCGCAGATCAGTACGTTGGTCCGTCAGTACGCCAGTCCGGGGATGAGCCCGCCCGGCGGATCGATGGTCAGATACCGCTCGTCGAGATCGATGTCCGGCACGAGTTCGTCGACGAACGGCACCAGCGCCGAATTCTCGACGACCTCGCCGGTCTCGGGATCGCGCACCGGATGCACCAGCCGCACCTTGAGCAGCGACTGGAATCCGTCGAGCACGTCCACGACCTTGCCGACGACCTGCCCGGCCGGCAGACCCAGCCCGTTGCCCTCGGCCAGCCGGACCTCGAGCCCGATCAGGTCCTTCGGATACCAGGCGTCCTCCTCGAGCATGTCCTGAGGATCATCCGCCTCGCCGTACAGTTCGATGCCGTTTGCGGCCTCGGAGGCGTCACGGTCGTCGATGCCTTCGAACTTGATGATCCAACGGTTCTTGAACGTGCGCGCACGCTCCACGACGTACTCTTCCGAGCCGTCGCGCGTGTAGAGCACGGAACCGGGAGCGAACCGGTATTCCGGTTCGTCCGTGAAACTCTGGACGGTGACTTCGCCCTTGAGCCCCTGAGCGCGGCCGATACGACAGACCCTCAGCAGTTCGAGCTGCTGAGGGTCGTCTGAGAATTCTTCTCGCACCACGTTGGGGTTCACCTGCGCACGTCCATGATGTCGACGCGCACCTTGTGGTCGGCCAGGGCCTGCACCACGGTGCGGATCGCGTTCGCCGTGCGGCCGCTACGGCCGATCACGCGGCCGATGTCCTCGGGATTCACGCGCACGCGAATGAGCTCGCCGCGCGGATTCTCGTGGGACTTGACCGAGACATCATCGGGGAAATCGACGATGTTCTTGATGAGGTGTTCCACAGCCTGTGCGAGCATGATCACTCAGCCTGCGCTTCCTCGGCGGCTTCCTCGGCCGGAGCCTCGGCAGCGGCGGCCTCGGCCTCAGCCTTGGCCTTCGCCTCGGCTTCGGACTTGGCGGCCTTGAGCTTCTGGGCCTCGTTCTCGACGGCCTCGACGCGGGCGGCGGCATCCGGGCCGGCGGCAACGGTCTTCAGGGTGCCTTCGGCACCGTCAAGGCCCTTGAACTTCTGCCAGTCGCCGGTGATCTTGAGCAGGTTGAGGACCTGCTCGGTCGGCTGGGCGCCAACGCCGAGCCAGTACTGAGCGCGCTCGGAGTCGATCTGGATGGTCGAAGGCTGGGTGTTCGGATTGTAGGTGCCGATCTCCTCGATAGCACGGCCGTCGCGCTTGGTGCGCGAATCCATGATGACCACGCGGTAGTACGCGTAGAACTTCTTACCCATGCGCTTCAGACGAATCTTGGTTGCCAAAATGGCTCTCCTTGTATAACTAGGGGTGTGGTTTCGGTTTGCATTGTGGGGCGCAGCTCGCCGAGCCCACGTGTTCCTCGCGGCATCCGGGAGTAGAGGGCACCGCACGTCGCGAATAACCGGGCCATTATAGCGCACGGGGGTGGAACTTGCGACACGCTGGGATGGGGGCGGCGTCGGCATTCCTTTCGGCATTCCGCTCGGGATGTGTTGGCCGTATTGCGGCCGACAGGATCGGCGGTGACCGTGGTGCCAAGCCGCCATGGTGTCATATGGTGTAATTTGGTGTAACTTCGTGTAATTTGGTACGCATTCGTATAATATGGTGCATATTCGTGACGGATGGTGTGCGATCGGGCATGTCGAGAGTCAACAAGGATTCTCGCGTTGTCCGTATTACGCATGCGTCGCAGAATCCGATCAGGAGGTGCACACGATGATGAACCCGTTCAAGCCGACGGCAGGCAAAATGCCGCCCATTCTCATCGGACGCCGAGCGGTGATCGACGACTTTTCCGAAGCGTTGGAAAATGGCGTGGGAGCCCCAGGGCGCATCATGCTGGTGACCGGGCAACGGGGATTCGGCAAGACGGTCATGCTGACCGAGTTCCGCCGTATCGCCAAGGCGCAGCACTGGGAAACCATCGCGGAAACCGCGTCCGAAGGACTGGTGACACGGCTGATACAGGCGCTGGCTCCCTCCGGGATCCGTCTTGACCAGGCGGATCTCAGTCCGTCCGTCGGTATTGCCGGCATCGCTTCCGCCAGTCTGGGGCAGGCGCGTTTTTCCGCGGCATCCAATCCGCTGACATTGCGAAACGCATTGAACAAGGCTCTTGCCAGCAGGAAAATCGGCAAGGGCAAGGGCATCCTCATCACCATCGATGAAACGCAGGCGGCTTCACGCGACGATCTGGTGGCGATCGCCACCGCTGTACAGCACGTGATCGCGGACAGTGACGAAAGCGACGTCCCCGACGTGGAGAAGAAGGGCGTGGCCATCGTGTTCGCCGGATTGCCGTACATGGTCAATGATCTGCTCGACAACGCGGTGACGACGTTCCTGCGACGTGCCCTGCGTCGCGAGCTCGACAATGTGCCGTTGCCGGACGTGAAGAACGCGTTGGTGGACACGGTGACGGCGTCCGGCAAATTCATCAGCGAGTCCGACGCGCTCGAGGCGGCCCGCAGGTCGGACGGCTACCCGTACATGGTGCAGCTCATCGGATACTACATGTGGCAGTCGGCGCAACGCCGCGGTTCCGACGTGATTGCGGCGCAGGATGTCGATGCCGGCATGGCGGATGCGCTGCTGGCTTTCGACGATGCCGTATGCGCTCCGGCGTTGGACGGCACGACCGGCGCCGAACGACTGTTCCTGCAGGCCATGGCGCAGGACGCCCCCAATTCGACGCAGGTCGGTGACATCGTCGCCCGTACGCGTCGCAGCCGCAGCTGGGTGAGCAAATATCGGGCGATCCTCATCAAGGACCGGCTGATCCGGGCATCCGGGCATGGGCAGCTCGCATTCGCCGTCCCGCATCTTGGCGAATATCTGCAAGGCCAGCCACGGTGACGATTAGGCGACGGTTTGGAGAGCGTGATCGGTGAGCGTGATCGAGTACTGAGAGCCGCTCAGTCGAGCGCCACCGTCGCCACCAGCGCGAGGTGGTCCGTGCCTTCGATCGGGAACGATTCGACGCCGGTGAAGCGCGCGCCCTTGGTCGCCAGCGCATGGTCGAGCACGATGCGCGGCCACGGGATCCAGCTCGGGAACGTGGCGCGCCGGCCTTCGCCCAGGCTCAGGTTCGCGTCCTGGAAGCCGGCCTTGAGCAGCGCGCGGAAGCTCGGATGGTCCGGGCTCGAGTTGAGGTCGCCGAGGATGACGGCGATGTCGTGATCGGTGCGTTTCGCCGTTTCGGCGAGCCTGCCGAGCCCGCGGATGCCGGCCGACCAGTCGCGGCAGCCGCGCATCGGCGACTTGGGATGGGCCGACGCGAACGTGATGTCGCGCATCGGGTCGACCTGCAGCGTGACGGACGGCACGTCGGCGGCCGGGATCGGCACGGCCGACCGTTCTGCCGACTTCGGGTCGACGCGGATCCAGATGCCGTTGAAGCCGCCGTTGTCGGTCTCCTTGTCCTCGCCGAGCTGGTGGTACGACATGAGCATGTCGAGCCCGTTGTCGTCGAGTTCGCGCACGAGATCGGCGGTGAGCTCCTGCAATGCGAGCACGGTGACGTTGCGGCTGAGCACGGTGGCGACGATGTCCTTCGCACTGGCACGGCCGTAGCGGCAGTTGAGCGTCATCACGGTGAACGACGCGGACGACGACGTGCGCTGGGCGAGCACGTCCGACGCGGTCTCGCTCGCGTTGATCTCGGTCTCGCGCCGCGCCGCGCGGATGTCGGCAAGCAGCTCCTCGGTGCTGCGCTGGCCGTGCGCCGGCTTCTTCCGCGTCTTCGCGCCGCCGGTATTCGACGCATCGCCCGCGTTCGTCCTGGAGAGCAGTCCAAGCAGATCGCGTGACGGCGACCAGTGCGACCAGTAGGAGACCTCGCGCATCTGCGAGGCGAGACCGACCGCGATCGCAAGGCACAGCAGTCCCCACTCACGCATCACGAGCGCGACGATCGCGATCGCCAACGACGGCACCCACATCAGCGGGACCAGCGCGATCATATACGGCAGCGGCATATGCGCGTCCGCGCCGGCCGGCAGCGATCCCAGCGCAATCCACGCCGCCAATATCAGCAGCACAATGCTCAGAACAACAACAATCACAATCTCCGATTATGCCTTGGCCGCGCGGACAGCGCGCAGCCTAAGCACGGTTCTTCGCACAATCACAACCACCACGATCACCGCCCCGACCCATGCCAGTGCCGGCATCAGACGATCGCTGAGATGCGCGATCACCATATGTGAAAGCCACCACTCGTCAAGGACGATCGACAGATCGTACACGCCGTGCGCAAGAATCATCGGCACGATCGACCCGATGCGCCGATACAGCATCACGTACAGCAACGGCCAGAGCGCCCACGACACGATGGCAGGGCCGTAATACAGGTGCAAGCTGATACGCAGAACGATCGCCACGACCGCGACTGCCGTCCATGGCACCTTGCATCGGCGAAGCCCCACGGCCACGAGTCCGAGCACCAACGGTTCCTCCACCAAGCCTTCGGCCGCGGTGCCAACCATCATCACGCCCTCCCCAAAAGGAGTCAGGAAGGAAAGGGAAACACCATCGAAGAATCGGAGGTGCAGCGTGGCGATGGCGAATTGAAGCAGGACATTATTGAGCGTCAGCGGGATGAAAGCGACAAAGAACGCCAGAACGCCGGTTCGTGCACCGACCTGCCGATGCGGGCAGCTGGGTGCCGGCAGCCGCAGCAGATGCATCGCGACGCAGGCAAGCACTCCGAAAATGACGGGAGGGAGACCGTTGAGCGCGTAGCCGAGTTCGTCGTCCAGACCGATGACGTCCGATGCGGGAGCGGCGTTCGACGGCGTATACGACAGGAAGTCTCGGACGGAATCGATGATGGACCGACCCAATCCGCACGCCATGATGACGATGATCAGCGGGATGATCGTCAGTCGTGCCGCTGCCAAGCGACCTTGTTCAACCGGTTTCAGATCCGTGCGATCAATGGACAGTTCGTCGCGCAGAACCGATGCGACGACACGTACGAACGATGGCATGACCATGATGTCCCTCCCTGAATGGTGCGCTGACTGCACTGACGCCAGTATCGATCGAAGATCGCACGATCGCGCCGCGGCGTGAGGTTTTGTCATTGTCCGTTGACGGAGCGTAACGGGCGCGAATGCGCCGCATGCGTCCGGAAGCGTTGCTGAGCCGCGGAACGAGGCGGATTGAGTGCGTTCGGCGCGACTGAACGTGGTCGAATGGCGGAGGACGGGCGTAAGCGGCGTTGCTATATTGGATGTTCGGGAAGGGCGGTGGACGTGGGGATCCGCGCCGGCCGCTATGGAACGTGGCGAGGAGCCTGGCAAGGAGCCTGATATGGCAACTGCAAGTGGGGAAACAAATGATGCGGGGCGGACACCGGGACGGGTGCGGGGCGGCATCCCGCCGAAACCGGCGGAAACATCCGCAGGCCATGCGACCGGACCGGCCGATGCGGGGGACCGTCCGGATCCGATCACGGTCGGACTGATCGACAACGACCACATCACCGTGCAGGCCATGGGCGGGGGACTGTCCCATGTCCCGTGGTGCACGGTGCTGTGGGTCGCGGAAAGCGGACGGGACGCGCTTCGCCTGTGCTGCGGCGACGAAGCATGGCCGGACGTGATCCTGCTGGACATGTCGCTCGGCGACATGACCGGAGCCGAAGTATGCCGTCGCATACGCGACGAGAACGCGATTACGCCGATCCTTGCCATGACCGCGTATCCGGTCGACGTGTACGCGCGCGACGCCGCGGACGCCGGGGCGCAGGGCATCATCTCCAAGGCCGACACCGGCAGGTTCCCGTCGGCCATCACCACGGTGCACGGCGGCAGGACGTACGCCGACCCGCTGGCACGGGACGTGTGCTTCGAGACGACGCGAACCGCTCACGAGCGCATCCGCACGCACGCCAAGGATTCCGTCCGCCTGAGCTATCAGGAGGGTGCGGTGATCGACATGCTCATCGAAGGCAAGGACTACGCCGCCATCGCCGCCGCGCTCGGCGTCAAGACGGTCACCGTACGCACGTATGTGGCCCGTGCCGAAGCCAAGCTCCACGCGCATACGCTCGCGCAGGTCGCCGTACGCTGGATGAACCTGAAACGGTACCGCGACGTGCCGCGATCGGCCGCCGCACAGACGGAACGCTGAACGATCATGATCACCGTGCTGCATGCGTTGCGTGACCTGCTGTCCCGGCCGTTGCGCGAACGGCGCGAGTCCGCCGAACGGCGCGAGCAGTCGTTGCGGCTCGAACTCGCCGAACGGGAGCTGGCCGAAGAGAAACGTGACGGCGCGCTCGCCGAATCGCTGCACGACGCGGCGACCGCCGAACTGACGTCGATCGTCATCCTCTCGCAGACCGCCGCGAACGGACTGACGGACCGCGATCCGGGTCGCGTCGACAGGCAGACGCTGCTGCTCATCAACGAGCAGGCCCGCAAGGCGCTGGACAATCTGCACGAGTCCATCCGACTGCTGCTGTCGCGCGACGCCGAACCGCGACGGTCCACGGACCCGGCGCCGGTGCGGCTGCGGGACGTGCTCGCCGACGGAGACGTGTACCTGCATCGCCTGGGCTTCTCCGGGAGCAGCATGATCGTGTCCGGGCCGTCCACGGACGGACTGCTCGTCAACTCATTCGTCGCCGGACTGCTCAAGGAGCTCTACGCGAACGTCGCACGTCACGCCACGCCGCACTCCGACGAGTACGGTCTGCTGGTCGACGTGCGCGACGGCGACCTCGTCATCCGGCAGATCAACACCGTCAACGCCACGCCCGAACGGGAGCTGCACTCCGGCTACGGACTGTCGTTCTTCCGTTCCGCGGTCTCAGCCATGGGCGGCACGTTCGACGCCGGCAAACACGACGACGGCTGGTTCCTCAACGTCACGATCCCGTTGCGCGCTCTGAAGCGGGATTCCGTACCAGTATGAATACCAGTATGAATAAGGCTCCCCGTTCAGCAGGGGAGCCTTGTAACAATCGATTGCGCCGATCCGACGTCAGCCCAGCAGGCCGGACAGGCCGCCGCCGAAGTTCGGCGGGAGTTCGCCGCCGTTCGCGTCGAGGGCCTGCTGCAGGCCGGCGGGAAGCGCCGGGTTCTGCGGCTTCTTGGCGAACGCGGAACCGCCCGACTTGCCGGAGGCGGAGCCCGACTTGCCGGCGAGCTTGTCGCGCAGCGCCCTCTCCTCGGCCTCGCGCTTCATCGGGTTGCCCGACTTGGAGCCGCCCTTCTTCTTGCCCTTCTTCGCGTTCTTCTTGGCACCAGGGCCACCAAAGCCCGGAATGCCGCCGCCCACGCTGTTGCTCATGCGCTTCATCATCTTCGCGGCCTGATCGAAGCGCTGCAGCAGCGCGTTGACCGCGGAGACCGTGTTGCCCGAACCGTACGCGATACGCGCGCGACGCGAGCCGTCGATGATCTTCGGATTGCGACGCTCCTCGGGCGTCATCGAACGGATGATCGCCTCCGTGCGGTCGATCTCGCGCTCGTCGAACTGCTCCAGCTCCTTGCGATGCGCGGCCATGCCCGGAATCATGCCGAGCAGCGACTTCATCGAACCGAGCTTGCGCACCTGCTGCAGCTGCTCGAGGAAATCGTCCAGACCGAACTCGCCCTCGGCCATCTTGGCCGCGGCCTCACGCGCCTTGTCCTCGTCGAACTGCTTCTGCGCCTGCTCGATGAGCGTGAGGATATCGCCCATGTCGAGGATGCGCGAGGCCATACGATCCGGGTGGAAGACCTCGAAGTCCTTCAAACCCTCGCCGTTCGAGGCGAACAGGATCGGCTTGCCGGTCACGCTCGCCACCGACAGGGCCGCGCCGCCACGCGCGTCGCCGTCGAGCTTGGAAAGCACCACGCCGGTGAAGTCCACGCCCTCGTCGAACGCCTGCGCGGTCTTGACCGCATCCTGGCCGATCATCGCGTCGATCACGAACAGGATCTCGTTCGGCTGCACGGCGTCGCGGATGTCGCGCGCTTGCTTCATGAGCTCCTCGTCCACGCCGAGACGGCCGGCGGTATCGATGATCACCGTGTCGTACAGCTTCTGCTTGGCGAACTCGATCGAATCACGCGCCACCTTCACCGGATCGCCGGTGGTCTGGCCCGGAGCCGACACCGCGTCGCCGCCGTCCGACTGCACGCCCTTCTCCGGCGCGTACACCGGCACGCCGGCGCGTTCGCCCACCACCTGCAGCTGCGTCACCGCGTTCGGACGCTGCAGATCGGCCGCGACCAGGAGCGGCGTATGGCCGGCGTCCTTGAGCCAGTAGCCGAGCTTGCCGGCCAGCGTGGTCTTGCCGGCGCCCTGCAGACCGGCGAGCATGATGATCGTCGGCGGGTTCTTCGCGAAGTTGAGCGGACGGTCCACGCCCGCGCCGAGAATGTCGGTCAGCTCGTCGTTGACGATCTTGACGACCTGCTGCGCCGGATTGAGCGCCTCGGACACCTCGGTGCCCAACGCGCGCTCGCGCACGCGCGCGGTGAAGGAACGCACCACCTCGAGCGCCACGTCGGCGTCGAGCAGCGCGCGGCGGATCTCGCGGATGGTACCGTCGATATCGGCCTCGGAAAGCTTGCCCTTGCTCTTCAGATGCTTGAACGCATTCGAGAGCCGGTCGGTAAGAGAACTAAATGCTGCCATAATGCGCACCAGTCTAGCCGTGGCGGGGGAAAACCCGGAGAAAGCCGGCCGGTCGAAAACCAGACATCCACGGCCCGTCCGTCACCCGGACGGTTTCGCCCCGGACGCAACGCCGGATCCCCGCCTTTCGTTACCATGGAAGGGCAAGCAATCCGTGGACTTTTGGAATACTGAAGCTGTTTTGAAATTCCCTCGGACACCACCTATACGCAGACTGCCGTGCGCCCTCGCGAATCGAGCCGAGCCACCGGAACCGCGACGTTCCGGTAAGCCGGCCAGTGAAGTAAGCGGGCCAACGCAGACATGCCGTGCAATATGGAAGGCCCGCCTATGCCACAAAAAAGAATCGAACGCAAAGCCCTGATCGTTGGCATCGTCGTCAACGTGCTCCAAGTCGCGGCCGGCATGGCCGTGTTCTTCATGACCGGCCTGAAGGCCATGTTCCTCGACTTCTCCTTCACCGCGATCTCCGTGCTCTCCGGTCTCGTCGCGGTCTACCTGTCCTCGCGCACCGTGCGCACCACTGAACGCTTCCCCAACGGCATGTTCGCGCTCGAGCCGATCTACGCGATCTGCAAGGCCATCTTCACTCTCTCGCTGCTGCTGTTCTCGCTCGTCGACGTCTCGCAGGTCGCCTACGACTACTTCGTCCTCGGCCAAGGCGAGCGCATCGAGACCGGCCCGGTCGTCGTCTACGAGATCCTCACCGTGCTCGTCTGCTTCGGCCTGTACGTCTACTATCGTCGCGAGAACCGTGCGATCCGCAACTCGAGCACGATGCTCACCGCCGAATGCAAGAGCACGCTCGTCGACGGCTCGATGTCGTTCGGCATCGGCGTGGTCGCCGTGATCCTGCTGTTCCTGCCGACCGGCGGCCCGCTCGACTTCCTGCACTACACCGGCGACTTCTTCATCACCGTCGCGCTCGTGGCCTGCACGATCAAGGAGCCGGTGAGCGTGCTCAAGGACGCGTTCATCGAACTGGTCGGCGGCGTGCATGACGACGACGAGACGAACGCGTTCGTCGAGACCTGCGCGCAGCGTCACCTGCCGGCCAACACTGAATACGAGCAGACGCTGATCTTCAAGACCGGCATGAACTACACGGTCGACGTCTACCTTTCCGGCACCGGCGAGACGATCGACGTGGCCGATCTGGTCGAATGCAAGCGCTCGCTGGAGGCCGAGCTCAAGAAGCGCCTGCACATCGTCGACGTCGACTTCGTCTTCGACTGAGCGGTGTCGCCCGCACAGGACGGAATAGGCCGTAAGTCTGCAGTTGTGTGCGTATGCCGCAGACTTATGGTCTTTTGCGGATACCAAAACGACCGTAAGTCTGCGGGAGCCTTCGTGGGCGGCAGACTTACGGTCGTTTTGGGATTACGAGGAGCCCGGGTCTTACTTGAGGCTCCAGGTACTGCCCTGCGGGCCGTCCTCGATGGCGATGCCGGCCGCGCCCAGCGCGTCGCGGATCGCATCGGCCTTCGCGAAGTCGCGGGCCTTGCGGGCCTCGGCGCGGGCCGTCAGCTGCTCGGAGACCAGCGCGTCCAGCACCTCGTGCTCGCGGTTCGCGCCCTCGCCGGCCGCACCGGCCGCAGCGCCGCCGACCCACGGCTCGGCCAGCGGGTCGAGGCCCAGCGTATCCAGCATCGCGCGCACGGCCACGAGCGCCTCGCGCACCTCGGCCTTCGCCGCATCGGAATCCGCACGGTCGGCCAGCTGCGAGAGCAGCGTATTGCCGTTGCGCACCGCAGTGAAGATCGCGGCCGTCGCGCCGGACACGTTGAAGTCCTCGTTCATCGCGGCCACGAAGTCCGCCGGCAGATCATCCGCACGCACAGCGGTGATCTCGTCGCGCGACGGCTGGCCGCCCAGCGCCACGCCCGCACGCTCGATGAAGTTCGACACGCGCTCGTACGCGGCCTGCGCCTCGACCAGCGCCTGGTCCGACCATTCGAGCATCGAACGGTACTGCACCGAGCCGAGCGCGTAACGCACCACCCACGCCGAATGCTCGGCCAGCACGCTCGGCACCGACAGGCCCGTGCCCAGCGACTTCGACATCTTCTCGCCCTTGGCCGTCACCCACGCCGAATGCATCCAGTGCGCCGCCGAATCGTAGCCGGCCGCGCGCGTCTGCGCCATCTCGTTCTCGTGATGGGGGAAGCGCAGGTCGAGGCCGCCGCCGTGGATGTCGAACATGTCCTTCAAATAGCGGTGGCTCATCGCCGAGCATTCGATATGCCAGCCCGGCCGTCCCGTGCCGAACGGCGTGTTCCAACGCGCGTCCATCGGATCGGTGTCCTTGGGGGCCTTCCACAGCGCGAAATCGCGCGGATCGTGCTTGTCGGGCGACATGTCGGCCGGATCGACCGGATTGTACTTGTCGTCGCCGGCCGCGTCCACGCTCGGACCCATGCGGTCGGCCACGGCCGCCGCCTCGTCCGCCTCCGCGGCGCCCTGCTTCTGGTGGGTCAGCTCGCCGTAGTGCGGCCAGCTGGCCACGTCGAAGTACACGTTGCCGGTCGGCTTGCCGTCGGCGTCACGCACGACGTAGCCGTGGCCGTTGTCGATGATCTTCCGGATCAGATCGATCATGTCGATCATGTGGCCGGTCGCGCGCGGCTCGTACGTCGGCGGCAGCACGCCGAGCGTGTCGTACGCCTGCGTGAACTCACGCTCGTAGTAGTAGGCGCGCGCCCACCACTGCTGGCCCGCGGCGGCGGCCTTGTCGAGGATCTTGTCGTCGATGTCGGTCACGTTGCGCACGAACGTGACGTCGTAGCCGAGCTTGAGGAACCAGCGGCGGACGACGTCGAACGCGACGGCCGCGCGGATGTGGCCGATATGCGGCGACGACTGCACGGTCGCGCCGCACACGTAGATGCCGACCTTGCCGGGCTTGATCGGCGTGAAACGGGCGACGGCGTGCGTGGCCGTGTCGTACAGCTTCAGATCGGCCGCGGCCTTAGCCACGGCACCATCCGCGCCGGCGGCGGGCTTGGTGTCGGAAATGTTGGAATCATGCGGTTCTTGAGCTTCTGTCATACTGCAAAAGCGTATTCAGGTTGGCCGACATGCGCGCTCGTCCCATGCCCGGTTTCGGCCCGTGGCTGAGCGTGAACTGACGCGGCCGCACGAAACGTCGAATTCGCTTTACGTAGGTGATGTCACAATAGAAGCCATGACGCAACCGCAAGTGTTGATTCTGCAGCACGTCCCGTGGGAGAAGCCGGGACGCATTTTGACGAACCTCGAAGAGCTGGGGCTCGATACGCTGACCCTGAACATCGCCACCAAGAAGAAGCCCGACCTGCCGGATTTCGACCAGGTCGCCGGCGTGGTCATCATGGGCGGGCCGATGGGCGCCACCGACTACGACGAGTATCCGGGGCTCAAGGTCGAGGCGAAGCTCGCCAAGGCGGCCGTGAGCGTCGGCAAGCCGGTGCTCGGCGTGTGCCTCGGTCATCAGATCATCGCCACCGCGCTCGGCGCCAAGCTCAGCCGCGGCGACGCGCCGGAAATTGGCTTCGGTCCGATCAAGCGCGTCGACAAGCACGACTACTTCTCCATGTGGGACAAGCAGATCAACGTGCTCCACTGGCACAACGACGTGGTCGGCCTGCCCGCCGACGCGCAGCTGCTCGCCCGCTCGGCCGGCACCAAGGTGCAGGCGTTCCGCTTCGCCTCCGCGCTGGGCCTGCAGTTCCATCTCGAGGTCAGCGCGCCGATCCTCGAGGAATGGCTGGCCGAACCGTCCATGGTCAAGGATCTCAAGGCGGCCGGAGGCTCCAAGTCGCAGCTGCGCGAGGACTTCGCCGCCAATGACCCGCAGCTTCAGCCGCTCGCCGAACAGGTGTTCTCCGGGTTCGCCGCGCGCTGCAACACGTACGCCAAGACGCTCGGCTGAGCGGCCGGCGAATGCTACAGGACCGTGACTGCCGTACTTTCCTTCTTAGCTCCCCTTGTCAGGACGTTGCCGTGCAGCAAATAGTAGCGCTGTTTGCAGGCAACGTGCGAGCCGGCAGGCGAGTCGGCAACGGCGCGGAGCAAAGCTCCGTCCATAGTTGCAGGACGAGCTGTCACGAAGTGACTGAGGGGTAGTCAGGATCCATCACATTGCGTTCGACAAAATACCAAGCTGGTCTTCTGGTCGAACGATGCCCGGTGGTGCCGCTAAGTTAGTGGATTATGCCGACTTACGATATTGGACTGGAACACGTTTCGCTCGCCTTCGCCACCAAAACCATCTTCACCGATGTGACGCAGGGCGTATTCGAAGGCGACCGCATCGGCATCGTCGGCCGCAACGGCGACGGCAAATCCACGCTGCTGCACCTGTTCCGCGGCACGCAGGAACCGGATTCGGGCCGCGTCACCAAGCGCAACGGGCTCACGTTCGGCATGCTCGACCAGCGCGATCCGCTCGACGACAACGCTACGATCCGCGAAGCCGCACTGGAGGGGCGCGCGGACTACGAATGGGCCGCGGAGACGCGCTCGCGCGAGATCGTCGAGGCGCTGCTCGGCGGCATGAGCCTCGACGCGAAGATCGGGTCGCTTTCTGGCGGCCAGCGCCGCCGCGCCGATCTGGCCCGCCTGCTGCTGCGCGACTGGGACATCCTCGCGCTTGACGAGCCGACCAATCATCTGGATGTGGTCACGATCCACTGGCTCGCCGAACACCTCAAGAACCGCTGGTCGCGCGGCGAGGGCGCGCTGCTGCTCGTCACGCACGACCGCTGGTTCCTGGACGAGGTGTGCGAGTCGATGTGGGAGGTCCACGACGGACTGATCGAGCCGTTCGAAGGCGGCTACTCCGCGTACATGCTGCAGCGCGTCGAACGCGACCGCCAGGCCGACGTGCGTGAGACCAAGCGCCGCAACCTCGCTCGCAAGGAGCTCGCGTGGCTCACCCGCGGAGCCCGCGCCCGCTCCACCAAGCAGAAGTTCCACGTCAAGGCCGCGCGCGAGCTCATCGCCGACGTGCCGCCGGTGCGCAACACGCTCGAACTCAAGCAGATGGCGACCTCGCGCCTCGGCAAGCAGGTCGTGGACCTGATCGACGTGACGCAGATCTTCGAACACGTGCAGGGCGGCGCCGACAGTTCGGTCGCGGCCGACATCGACCCGGACGTGGCCGCGATGGCCGACTCCGCGTCGCGCGTGGACGTGGTGCGGCCGATGTACGCCGAACCGCAGGTGCACGGTTCGGTCGAAGTCGCTGTGACCGACATGGACGATCCGCGGCTCGTCGACGCCGGCGTGCCCGAGGCGATCGAAGCTGCCGAAGCCGCGCGCAAGGCGGCCGAACAGGCTCGCGTCGAGGCCGGCACGGCCGTGATCGACGACGCTGATCGCGCGACGCGACGTCGCCTGACCGGCGGCGAGACGATCGGCGCAGACGACGCCGACGTCGAATCAGCCGCCGACGCGACGTCCGCCGCGCGCAAGATCACCGTCACCGGACGCAAGATCCTCGACGACGTGACGTGGCTGATCGGCCCCGGCGACCGCTTTGGCATCGTCGGCGCGAACGGCGCCGGCAAGTCCACGCTGCTGCGTCTGCTCGACGGCACGCTCACCCCGACCGCAGGCCACGTGAACATCGGCAAGACCGTGCGGTTCGCGGTGCTTTCGCAGCGGCTCGACGAGCTCGAGAAGCTTGGCAAGTACAAGATCAAGGAAGTGCTGTCGCGCTACAAGCCGAGCTACATCGTCGACGGCAAGGAGGTCACGCCCGGTCAGCTCATGGAGCGGCTCGGCTTCGAATCCGCGCAGCTCATGACGCCGATCCGCGACCTGTCCGGCGGCCAGAAGCGCCGCATGCAGCTGCTGCTCATCCTGCTCGACGAGCCGAACGTGCTCATCATGGACGAGCCCGGCAACGATCTGGACACCGACATGCTCGCCGTGATGGAGGACCTGCTCGACACGTGGCCGGGCACGCTCATCGTCGTCTCGCACGACCGGTATCTGCTCGAACGCGTCACCGACGAGCAGTTCGCGCTGATCGGCGGCAAGGTGCGGCATCTGCCCGGCGGCGTGCAGGATTATCTCGACATGGTCGAGGATCTGAAGAACGGCAAGCCGCTGCCGTCGCTCGAACCGGAGTACGGCAAGAAGAAGGGCAAGAACGGCGGTGCCGCCGCAACGTCGCCGGCTGCGGACGATCAGCCGACGGCGGCCGCGGCGACCGACGCGGCGACCGTGCCCAAGCTCACCGGCAAGGCGTTCCACGACGCAAGCAAGCGCGTCGCCGCCATCGACCGCAAGCTCGCCAAGCTCGAGGAGCAGAAGGCCGACATCGAATCGCAGATGGCCTCGCACGACCCGAGCGACTACGAGGGCCTGGGTGAGCTCAACGAGCAGCTCAAGGCCATCGCCGACGAGTCCGACGAGCTGACCGCCGAATGGATGGAGCTGTCCGAACAGCTCGAGTAGCGGGGCCGCGCGGGGCGGCGGCATGCGTGACGGAGCGTCGGCACGGGATTGTCCGGTTATCAGTGATGTGACGAAACATCGGCTGAAAGGAACGACATTGATGGACATTGAGGATATGACGAATGACGGTGCCGCCGCTCTCCGCGCTTTGGTGGAGGATGCCCTTGACCTCGAGGGGTTGGACTATACGAAGAACCCGGACGAGGGCACGATCGTGTATGACATTGACCTCTCGCTGGCGGTGGGCTCCGTCAACGTGGTGATCTGGGTGGAATCGGGCCGAATCGGCGTCGGCGCCGTTTCCTCGTTCGCATGCGACCCCGAGGATCGGGAAGCCATGCTGGCTCTTGCCGAATACGTGTGCCGCGTCAATGCCGGCTCGGATCTGGGCGGTTTCCAACTTGGCTTCGACGATGGCGACGTATGGTACTGGGACGTGCTGCTCACCGATGGCAACAACCCGTCCCGTGAGCTGATCCAGCAGACGGTGTTCACACCCTGCCTGATGTGGAAGCGGTACGGCGACGGTTTCCTCAAGGTGGCTACGGGCGCGTCCACCCCGGAAGAGGTCGTAGCCGAGGCGGAGACTTCCCATACGGATGACGATGAGCGGTAGTCCCGGAAATTCCGGTGCATGTCCGGCATTGGCGCGTCGCCGACATCATTCGGACGCGTGGTTGCGCCGGCGGCAATCACCGCCGGCCTTTGCCTTGCATAGCGGCCGCCAATGCCGTCGGCTCATGCAGTTGCTGACTCGTTGTTTTCCCAAGGATTGACGAGCGTGACGCCGGTGTGTTCGAAATCCTTGATGTTGCGCGTGGCCAGCGTTGCCCCGCGCGACCGCGCGATCGCCGCGATCATCGCATCCTGCACACCGATCGGTCGGCCGCTGGCCTCTCTTGCCGCTCGAATGTCTGCATAGTCGATGGCTGCGATGTTATCGAACGCGAAAATGCGGTCGATGAGCGGGAGCAGTGCATAGTCGATGGTTGCCGCTAATTGCGTACGGCGGCGTCCATGCGACATACGTCGCACCCCGTTGAGTAATTCCGCCAGAGTGACCGCTGTGACGCACAGATCTGATATGGGCTGACTGCGATACCATGCCGCCACCTGTGGGTTTGGCTGTTGACGTATTGTCTCGCTGATGACATTGGTGTCCAAGATGATCATGACGGTCACTCCAGGGTGATTGGCGGGCGTTCGGGCTCGTTGTGACGGTCAGATGTCGCGTATTCGTCATCGTCAAATCCTTGGACGCCTTCCTCTTCCATGAACTCGCGCAGACGATCGAAGAAATTATGGTGTTCCATCTCGTACCGTATTGCATATTCGGCCGTGATCTCCTCCAGCAGCGATCTCGCCTCGGCTTCTGCTGAGCGGTTGTTGCGTTTGGCGATCTCCTTGAATTTCCTCAGCACGTCGTCGTCTATCCTGCGAATGGTCAGCGTTCCCATATATGTGCCTCCTTGCTGTCATGGTGCCGTCGAATAGTGCTGTCATTATGCTAGCACATGATGCGCAAGAACATGCCGCTACAGTTCGGCCTCATTCCAACGGTCGGCGGCCGGAATCGAACGCACGGCCGGCATCGCCAGCACGATCGCCACGTTGGCGGCCAGCGCGAGCAGGAACAGCGCGACGGTCATCCGGAAGCCGATCGTCGGCAGCAGCGATCCTGCGATCGCAGAGCAGAACATCGTCGGCAGCAGGCACATCAGATTCGACGACGAATTGACGCGCCCCTGCATCTTGGTCGGCACCTTGGCGAAGATAAAGCCCATAAGCAGCGTGTTGATCGTCGGCACTGGCAGTCCGCACAGCAGCGACGAGACGAGCATCACCGGATAGGCGTCGCTGACGATCATCGGCGCCAGCGTCGCCAACGCGGCCACCGACATGACGACCAGACCGGTGCCCACGGCAAGCCGATCGCACACGCGCGCCGCGATCACCGCGCCGATCAGCATGCCCGCGCCGACCGCCGTCGACACGAAACCGATGCGCACCGAATCCACGCCGGAACCGACCAACTGCAACTGCACCGACTGGAAGATCCCGTTGACGCCGAAATTCAGCAGCGCGGCGATAGTGGTCAACGTCATCAGCGTGCGCCGGCGCAGCGTCCAACGCCAGCCTTCTACGAAATCGTCGACGAACGAACCACGCGCGACCGCGGACGTGTCGTTCGCCGCGTTGCGCTCGCCGTTGCGGCCGATCATGTCACGCACGTGCTCGTCAACGCGCAGCATGCCCGCGCTGATGCCGGCGATCGCGTACATGATCGACGCGACGGCGAATGGCACCCACATGCCGAACGCGTACAGCACGCCGCCGAGCGGCGAGCCGGCGAGGGCGATCACCGAATCGCGTCCCTGATTGAGACTTTGCGCCTTCGGATAGTCGGCGGTGGGGATGATCGAACGCAGCATCGCGTTCGTTGCGCTGCCGAGCAGGCCGTTGATCGTGGATGCCGCGACGATGACGACGGCGAACACGGGGAACGTGAGCAGGCCGCTCGCCAGCAATGCGAACACCGCGCCCCACAGCACGGCGCCGCATATGGCGTTGAGGATGATGAGCCGCTTGCGGTTGTGTCGATCGACCAGCGTGCCGCCGAATACGTCGGCGGTCTGCGCGGCGATCATGCTCGCCGTGGCCAGCCAGCCGGCCGTGGGCAGGGACTTGGTGAGCGAGAAGGCGACCAGCGAGATTGCAAAGCCCTTCATCGCCAGACCCACGGCGGACGCGGTGTCCGCGGTGAACCACGCGCGGTATTGCGGATTGCGCCACAGCGAGGCGTGCGTGGTGCGTGCGGGGGAGGTCGATGCGGTCGTATTCGTTGCGGCGGTAATCGGAGTTTCGGCCGTGGCCGTGGATGTGATCGTATCGGTCGTCGGATCGCTGCGGTCGTCGACTACGGTTGCAGACCGTGTGTTGCTGCCGTCTGCGGGGCTGTTGTCAGTGGTATTGCTGTCGGTGATGTCGGTCATGATCCGCTCCTTTACGCCAGATAGCGGAAGGCGGACAGTGTGACCATGACCTGTTCTGAGCCGTCGCCTTCGGTGTGCCGGTCGCCGACCGTGTTGATCCACTTGTCGGCTACGGCCAGCAGTTCCTGCTGCATCTGGCTGAATTCCGCGTCGGTCAGTCGGATGATCGACATGCTGTCCAACGAGTGCTGCCACGGTTCGGGCAACGACGATTCCGCGCGATAGTAGCGCAGTCGCGCTTCGGTGGCCGCGGTGGACGCGGATTGCGCGAGGGCTTCGACGGACGCCTGGTCGGTGTCGCTGTCCGCGTTGACGACGAGTTTGGGCGTGCTGGCTTGCCAGCAGCTTTTGCGCGCGTCGCCGTCGGGGGAGGGGACCTGTTCGACGAGCCCGGCCTTGGCGAGCTGCCTGAGATGATAGCTGATCGTGCCCGCCGATTCG
The DNA here is from genome assembly GCF_018555435.2 of Bifidobacterium amazonense. GTDB lineage: Bacteria > Actinomycetota > Actinomycetes > Actinomycetales > Bifidobacteriaceae > Bifidobacterium > Bifidobacterium amazonense. Next base: position 49,526 of record NZ_JAFEJT020000010.1, on the reverse strand, counting down.
CCGATGCGTTCGGCGATGTCGCCCACGGTGCATGCCGTGCCGGGTTCCATTATGTTCATGATGCGGATGCGCGTCGGATGCGATACCGCGCGCAGCTGCGTGAGATCGGCGTGGTGCCTGTTGTCCTGCATAAAACCTCCTTGTGGATGCGCAATCGTTGCCGACCGGTTGTGCATCTCATTTCACAAGAATCATTGTACAACAAATCTTGTATAAATCAACAAGAACTCTTGCATTTTGGTGTGGAAGCAATGAAGGCAACGAAAAAGGCTCCTCGCCCGGGCGGGGAGCCCATAAGCGAGGAGCCTGTAACAGTGCAACGGCAGCGAGCCGAAGCCAGAAAGAGAACGTCAGCGGCCGGTGATCTCCGAACCGACGACCTTCTCGGCCAGCGCGCGCGGGCCGCGCGTCACCGCAACCGCACCGGAACGCACCAGTTCGATGATGCCGTAGTGATCAAGCAGTCCGAGCAGCGCGTCGATCTTGCCCTCCGCGCCGGTCGCCTCGATCGTCAGCGACTCCGGGTTCACGTCGACCACGCGCACGCGGAACAGGCGCACGATCTCGAGCACGTCGGAACGGTTCGACTGATCGGCCGCAACCTTGATGAGCACCAGCTCGCGCTCCACGGTCGTGTCCGGGTCCAGATCGACGATCTTGAGCACGTGCAGCAGCTTGTTGAGCTGCTTGATGATCTGCTCGAGCGGCAGGTCGTCCACCTCGGCCGTGACCGTCACGCGCGAGATGTCCGGGCGTTCGGTGGGGGAGACGGACAGCGAGTCGATGTTGAACGCTCGGCGGGCGAACAGGCCGGCGATGCGGGCCAGCACGCCCGGACGGTTCTCCACGAGCACGGACAGCGTGTGGCGCTTGGCGCCGGGCTGGGAAGCGGGATAGTTAGCCATGAGAGATTTCTCCTTAACCCTTCGCGAACGAACGAACTAGAAACCGGCCTCGCCGAGCTTGACGGCGCCGGCCTCGCCCTGCGGGCGCAGCGGCTGCGTGCCCGGACGGTACGTCACGTCGTTGTTCGACGCGCCGGCGGCAACCATCGGCCACACCATCGCGTCCTTCCACACGCGGAAGTCGATGAGCACCGGGCGGTCGTTGATCTCGTTCGCCTTGCGGATCGCCTCGACGGCCTCTTCCTGCGTGAACGCGCGCATGCCGACGCAGCCGTACGCCTCGGCCAGCTTCACGAAGTCCGGCACGTCGAAGAATTCGGGCGTGCCCTCTTCGGCCTCAGTGTGTGCCTCGCCGTCGAGCAGGTTGGTCTGCGAATAGTGCTGGTCGTAGAACAGGGTCTGCCACTGGCGGACCATGCCGTACACGGAGTTGTTCAGAATCGCGATCTTGACCGGCGTATGGTCGAGGAACGCGGTGGCCAGCTCCTCGCTGGTCATCTGGAACGAGCCGTCGCCGTCGATCAGCCATACCGGCTTCTTGCCGCCGAAGTCGCGCGCGGAACCGACCTGCGCGCCGATCGCGGCCGGCAGGCCGAAGCCCATCGTGCCGAGGCCGCCGGAAGAGATCCACGAATGCGGCTTCTTGAAGTCGATGAGCTGCGCGGCCCACATCTGATGCTGACCCACGCCGGACACCCAGATCGTCGACGGGTCGGCCATCTTGGACAGCTGCTCGACCACCCACTGCGGCTGCAGCGTGCCGTCGGTCGGCTGGTCCTCCGGCTCGTCGTAGTGGATCGTGTACTTTTCGCGCAGCGCGTTGAGTTCGTCCCACCACGGCTTGAGGTTCGGCTTGCCGCCGATCGCCTGCGAACGCTTGATTTCGGGGATGAGATCGTTGAGCACGGTCGCCACGTCGCCCACGATCGGCACGTCCGGCGCGCGGTTCTTGCCGATTTCGGCCGGGTCGATGTCGATGTGGATGACGCGCGCGAGCGGCGCGAACGCGTCCAGCTTACCGGTGACGCGGTCGTCGAAGCGCGCGCCGATCGCGACGAGCAGGTCGCAGCGCTGGGCGGCCGCCGTCGCCGCAACGGTGCCGTGCATGCCGAGCATGCCGAGGTTCTTCGGATTGTCGTCCGGCACGATGCCGCGCGCCGGCAACGTCGTCACGATCGGCGCACCGGTGATCTCGGCCAGTTCGGCGACTTCCTTGGACGCGTTGGAGCGCGACGCGCCGCCGCCGACGTACAGCACGGGGCGGTACGACTGCGCGAACAGCTTCGCCGCGTCGGACAGCACGCGGCCGTGCGCCTTGGTGATCGGATTGTAGCCGGGCAGGATCATGCGCTGCGGCCACGAGTAGTACATTTCGCCGACCTGCGCGGTCTTGGTCAGGTCGACGACGACCGGGCCCGGACGACCGGAACGCGCGATGTAGTGCGCTTCGGCGATGACGCGCGGGATGTCCTGCGCGCGCGTGACCAGATACGAGTGCTTGACGACCGGGTAGGTCGCGCCCACGATGTCGGCTTCCTGGAACGCGTCGGTGCCGATCGCGTTCACGCCGACCTGGCCGGTGATGACGACGAGCGGCACGGAGTCCATGTTCGCGTCGGCGATCGGCGTGATCATGTTCGTGGCTCCCGGGCCGGACGTGACGATGCACACGCCCACGCGGCCGGTCGCCACCGCATAGCCTTCGGCGGCGTGGCCGGCGGCCTGCTCGTGGCGCACGAGCGTGAAGCGGAACTTCGTGTCGTCGTTGATCGCGTGGTAGACGGGCAGGATCGCGCCGCCGGGAAGGCCGAAGACGTCCTGAACGCCCAGGTCCTCCAGCGCGCGGACCAGCGCCTGCGCGCCGGTCATCTTTTCGCCGTCGACAATGGTCTGCGTGTCGTCCGCGTGCGTTTTCGGCACGCCGCTGAATGCCTGAAGGGGCGTTGGTGTCGCCATGGTTCCTCTCAACTTCTCGTAATCGACTGTGTGATCGTGAAGGTGCGCGCGTCGTGCGACGGCCGCAGGATGATCGGCTCGTTCGACGGCGGCCGGCCTCGCCCGCGGTCGCGGCGCTTGTGGCCCCGCGCGCGGGATGCCGGGCGATGATTCACCCCATCCTAATCACAGGCGCTGAGATACGGCGATTCTTCGCCCATATGCTGGCTGGAGCGATGCTGGCTGGAGCGTCCGTCGAACGCACGTCGGCACGAACCGGCGTGAACCGGTGCGCTACTTGTCGAGCGCCTTCCACGCGACTTCGGCTGCGGCCAGCTGCGCCTTGCGCTTGCTGGAGCCCTCGCCGACGCCCCACACCGTCTGCTCGTCGTCGCCGAGCGTGACGCGCGCGGTGAAGATCTGCGCGTATTCGGGGCCTTTCACGGACATGCGGTAGTGCGGGTCGCCCTTGCCGAGCCCGTGCGACTTGACTTCCAGCGACGTCTTCCAGTCGAGCGCCGGGCCTTCGGTCGCGACCTCGGCGAGCGTGTCGTCGATGAGCCGGTGGATCACCTCGCGCGCGCCGTCGATGCCGTGCTCGAGGAACGTCGCGCCGATGAGCGATTCGACGATGTCGCACAGAATGGAGCTTTTCTCCGCGCCGCCCTCCTTCGCCTCGCCGTGGCCGAGCAGAATGTAGGGGCTCACGTGCAGCTTGGTGCGCGCGATCGCGCTCAGCGACTCTTCGGAGACGGCCTTGGCGCGCATTTTCGCGAGCTGGCCCTCGGTCATGTCCGGGTGGGCGGCGAACAGCGTTTCGGTGGAGACAAGCTCGAGCACCGCGTCGCCAAGGAATTCGAGGCGCTCGTAGTTCGGCGCGCCCGGATGCTCGTGCGAGAACGAGCGGTGGGTGAGCGCCTGCACGAGCAGTTCGGGGCTGATCGTGGTGCCCAGCGCTTCGAGCAGCACGTTGGTCGGGCTGATCGGTGCCGGCGTTGCGTGTCGCGTGTCGTGCTGCGCGGCGTGATTCGTGTTCTGCGATGATGCCTGGGTTGCTTCTGCGGTCATGGTCACCTTATCTAGCCCGGAGCGCGGACAGTGGCCGCCGCGGACGCCTGCGGTCCCGGCCTCGGATACGAAAAAGCCCCGCCACCCGTCGATGGCAGGGCTTTCTTATCGCTTGGTTACCGCGAACTCAGGCTCACTTAGTGTGGGCGGAGCGGATGGCCTCACGGTAGGTGCGGCCGCGGAAGTTGCCGCAGTTCGGGCAGGCCATGTGCGGCAGCGACGGAGCGCCGCAGTTCGGGCAGCTGACGGTCTGCACAGCAGACGCCTTCCAGTTCGCGCGGCGCGAGTGCGTGTTGGCGCGCGAGGTCTTGTACTTAGGCAGTGCCATTTGTATTCCTCTGTTTCGATCGAACGATTGAGCTTAAGCGTTCGGTATCTTAGCGCACCGGGCGTACAAAGTCCAGTCAGGGCACTCGGTGAGTTTCCCGAGTTGTTGATGCGACGGGTATGCCTACCCCTCAGTCGGCAAAGCCGACAGCTCCCCTGACAAGGGGAGCCAAGATGGGTGGCCTATTCGCCCGACTCGAGCTTCGCCTTGAGCGCCGCCAGCGAGGCGAACCGGTCGTCGACCACGTCGTGGTGATGGTCCGGATCCTCGTTGAGGTCGGCGCCGCACTGCGGGCACAGGCCGAGGCAGTCCTCGCGGCACAGCGGCTGCAGCGGCAGCGATTCGGCGAGCGTGTCGCGGATCAGCGCCTCGAGGTCGGCGAACGCGCCGTCCGGCGTGAGCGGATACGTGTCCTCCGACTCGTCCTCGCCGGCGATGATGTCCATCTCGCCCTTGTCGTCGTCGCGTCCGCGGCCGCCGTGCCTGCCGTCGGCGCTGGCCGACTCGTACGGGAAGAACGTGGTGACGTCCACCGTCCAGTCCTTGTTGATCGGCTTGAGGCAGCGCGTGCATTCCGTGCTGATCGGCGCGCTGATGCGTGCGGTCAGGATCAGGCCGTCGACGATCGAGTCGAACGAGCCGACCACGTGCACGTCGGAGCCTTCCGGAATGCCGACGATGTTGTCGCCGATGCCGCTGGGCGCGGGGAACACGGCGTCGATGGGCTTGCTTTGGCCGGCGCGCGACGCGACCTGCGCCACGGACACGGCCCACGGGGAATATTCAGGACGGGGCATGGTTCAGCTTTCCGGATAGTCGTTGTTGTTCAGATGGGGGAGTTGTTCGCCGGCGGTGCGCTGGCGTTCATACAGTACATTAAGTCCGGCCTGCACGTCGCGGTCGAGCTTGCCGAGCTGCTGCTGGAGGCCTTCCATGACGGTGGTGCAGTACTTGTCGGCGCCTTGCGTGAGCCGGTCGGCCTTGGTCTGCGCCTGGTCGAGGATCGCGCGCGCCTTCTGGCGGGCCAGTTCGGTCACGTTTTCCTGGCCGGCGAGGAACTGCGCCTGGTCGTTCGCGTCCTTGACCATGTCGGCCGCGCGGCTCTGCGCCGAGGCGATGATCGCGTTCGCCTGCGTCTGCGCCGACTCGAGCCGGCGTTCGGCCTCGCGCATCAGCGCGGACGCGCGTTCGAGCTGCACCGGCAGCATCTTCTTCAGATCGTCCAGATGTCCGACGAACTCCTCGCGGTCCACCTTCACCACGCCGGGCGCGAAGAAGCTGGTCTTCGCCTCCTCCAGCATGGATTCCATCTGGTCGAGGATGTCGTAGACGGTGGTGAACTCGTCGCGCGGGTTCGCGCCGTCCGCGTCGCCGTCGGCCGAACCCGCGCCCGCGTTCTCGCGCAGGTCCGGCAGCGAGTCCATCAGGAACGACGGCCGGGACGCGGCGTTCGGATCGCCGGACTGTCCGGCCGGATCGTCATGTCCGTCCTGTCCGGCGCCGTTCGCGTCGGCAGATCCGTCCGCGGACTGCCCGTACGACTGCGCGATCGGCTGGTCGGCCGGCTGGTACGAGGCCGGATCGGCGTTCGGATTGATCGGCATCGGCTGGAACGGCTGGAACGGCTGCGTTTCGGACTGTCCCGCCGGCTGGTCGGTCGGTTGTGCAGCCGACTGTCCGTCGGCCGTCGCGTATCCCGCGGCGTACGCGGCGTTCGCATCAGCCGCGCCACCGTTCGACGAAACGGCATCGGCCGTCGCGTCGGACGTGCCGGCGGCGTACTGCTGTCCGGTCGCGTCCGTGCCGTCGTTCACTGCATCATCGGTCATGATCATTCCCCTCCCTCGCGCCGCGCACGTTCCTCACGACGCACGCGCTCGCGATACAGCGCGTCCGTGAGCATCGGCACCACGCAATCCGGCACCATGCCGGTCACGTCGCCGCCGTGGCGCGCCACATCCTTGACGATCGAGCTGGAAATATGCTCGAGGATCGGATCGGCCGGCAGGAATAACGTTTCGATGCCGGCGAGCTTGCGGTTGACGAGCGCCATGCCGAGCTCGGCCTCGTAATCGCCGTTCTGGCGCAGGCCCTTGACGATCACCGTCGCGCCGACGCGCTTGCAATAGTCGGTGATGAGCCCGTCGGTCGAGGCGACGGTGATGTTCGAATACCCGTCCTTGGCGATGGCGCGGCGGATCACCTCGACGCGCGTGGATTCCGGAAACATCGGCGTTTTCGCGGCGTTGACCGCCACCACCACATGCACCTCGTCGAAGAAGTGCGCGCATCGTTCGATTACGTCCAAATGCCCTGCGGTGACGGGGTCATACGATCCTGGACACACTGCGATAGTCATAAAACCATAGCGTACCCCGTCGCGGCGAGTTCGGCGCGGGTTTTGCCGACGGTTGCGGCGCCGTGTTGTGCGCCGGGCCGGTCGCGCGCCCGGTGCGCGCCCCGGCCGGATCCGTTGGCGGATGCCGGGAACGGTCCTATGATGGGGTTGATTGTTGCCCACGAGGATGGAGTATGCGATATGTCTGCTGAGACGATGACGACTGCGATGACGACCGGCGACGCACGCGATCTGGCCGATCCGGTCTCGCCCCTGTCCACGCCGGACCCGGGTACCGGCACGGCCGTGCTTGAGCGCCCGGAGACCAAGGAGCAGACGCAGCGCGACGATGGCGGCGATGCGGACCGCTACGCGCACTACGTGTCCAAGGACCGCATCGCCGAGTCGCGCATGACCGGCCGCCCGGTCGTCGCGCTGTGCGGCAAGGTGTGGGTGCCCAAGCACGACCCGTCCAAGTACCCCGTCTGCCCCGACTGCAAGCGCATCTACGAAGAGATGATGAAGTAGGGCGAGTCCCCTCGTCAGAGGACCGTGGTCTCCGTCGGAATCACCGGCTCGCCCTTCATCAGGGACTGCGCGGTGATCGGCAGTTCGGCGAGCGCCTTCGCACGGTACTCGTGCGCGGCCGTGATCGCGTCGTGGCCCTGCCACTTGGCATCGATCTCGCCGTGGTCGACGAAGTCGACGAGCAGGTTCTTCCATCCGTCTGCCGGCCGGTACGCGGCGAGCGCGTCCTCCGATCCGGAGACCACATGCTCGCAGTCGGCGAGATTGTACTCGTACGAACGGTAGGCGAGCTTGCGGCCGGGCACGGTCGCCTTGTTCTTCGACTTCTTGGCGACCGGCTGCATCACGCCGTCCGCGTTCTCGCGTTCGGTGAGCTTGTACACCATCGCGCAGGTGGGCGCGCCCGAGCCGGTCACGAGCATCGTGCCCACGCCGTACGAGTCGACGGGCGCTGTCTGCAGCGCGGCGAGCGCGTATTCGTCGAGGTCGTTGGTGACGGTGATGGTCGTGTTGGTCGCGCCCAGCGCGTCGAGCTGGTTGCGTACGCGCTGCGCGAGCGAGGCGAGGTCGCCCGAGTCGATGCGCACGCCGCCGAGTTCGGGTCCTGCCACCTCCACGGCGGTTTTCACGGCTTCCTCGATGTTGTACGTGTCGACGAGCAGCGTCGTGTTGCGGCCGAGCGCGTTGATCTGCGACCGGAATGCGTCGCGTTCGGAGTCGTGCACGAGCGTGAAGCAGTGCGCGGCGGTGCCGATGGCCTTGAGGCCGTACATCTGCGCGGCGAGCAGGTTGGCGGTGCCCTTGAATCCGCCCACGACGGCGGCTCGCGCGGCGGCGACCGCGGCCCATTCGTTGGTGCGGCGCCCGCCCATGTCCATGCACGGGCGGTCCTTGGCGGCGCTCACCATGCGGCTGGCGGCGGATGCGACGGCCGAATCGTAGTTGAGGATCGACAGGATCAGCGTCTCGAGCAGCGTGCACTCGCCGAACGTGCCTTCGACCTGCAGGATCGGCGAGTTCGGGAAGAACATCTCGCCCTCCCGGTAGCCCTTGATCGACCCGGAGAAGCGGAAGTTCTCGAGCCACGTGATCGTTTCGGGGCTCACCACCTTGCGGTCGGACAGGAATTTCAGGTCCTCGTCGTCCAGCCGGAAGCGTTCGAGCGCGTCGAGGATGCGACCGGTGCCGGCCACCACGCCGTAGCGGCGGCCTTCGGGCAGATGCCTGGTGAACACCTCGAACACGCATTTGCGGTTCGCGGTGCCGTCGCGCAGCGCCGCATCGAGCATCGTGTATTCGTACATGTCGGTCATCAGGGCCGGTGAATAGTCCATGGAATCTCCCTCGTTTCGGATGCTCCCAGCCTACTCGCTGCAGAGGCCCTCCCTCAACCGTCGGCAACGGTCCGCCGGCAACGAACTGTCCTGTGTCCTGCCAAGCGAACCCCTTGCGCGTAGACTTGGCGGCATGAGATTCTTCGCGGGTCTGTGGCGGCTGGCGATCGCCGCGCTGTGCTTCGTCGGCACCTATGAGGCGTGGCAGCGCCCGGTGCTGTGGGTGTACTTCACGTTCCAGACCGGGGCCGTGCTCGACTTCGTGATGCTCTGGGCCGGCGCGGCCACGATTCTCAAGGGCATTCAGCCGCCGGCATGGCTCAAGGGCGTGGTGACCCTGTATGCGGTGGTCACCGCGGCGGTCGCGTTCCTGCTCATGCCGCCGGACGACCCGAACTACGTGCCGCAAGTGCTTGGCATCATGACCAACACGATGCTGCACCGCATCGCGCCGATCATGGCCGTGGTCGATTTTCTCCTGTTCGATCCGCATCGGCGCTTCCAATGGCATTACATGTTCAGCTGGCTGATCTACGTGCCCGTCTGGTTCGCGTTCGTGATGGGCCGCGCATGGCTCGCCCCGACGCTGCTCGGTTCGGGACCCGCAGCCGGCGGCAACCCGTACCCGTACACGTTCATCGATCCCAAGACGCTCGGTTGGCAGCAGTTCGGCATCAACTGCCTCGAACTACTCGGCGCGTTCTTCGCCGTCTCGCTCATCCTCTTCGTCATCGACCGCATCGAGCCCGCCAAGCCGCTGCTCGGCTGAACGGGCCGGCTTGACGGGCCGGTGCCAGCTCCCGTCCGTCGTCCATCCGCGGGAACTTCGCAAAGTTCGCGCGATCTCGACGGGTGCGCGCACATTGCGAAGAAACAGGGGTCCAAAACTTCGCAAAGTTCGCGCGATCTCGACGGCCGTGCGAACTTTGCGAAGTTTCGGACGCCGATATCCTCGCAAAGTTCGCGCACGCATCGGGATCACGCGAACTTTGTGAAGTATGGTGCCCGTCCGTCCGTCCGGCGGGCTTGCTTCGGCGGTTGGTGCTAGGTTGGGCCTCATGGCTCAGATCAAGGATTTGCTTGGAAACGATACCGTGCTGCGCGGCGACGGACGCGCGGTCGACCAGCTGCGCCCGGTGCGCATCACCCGCCACTTCACCGACGTGCCGGAAGGCTCGGTGCTCATCGAATGCGGCAACACGCGCGTGATGTGCACCGCCACGTTCACGCCCGGCGTGCCGCGCTGGCGCAAGGATTCCGGACTCGGCTGGGTGACGGCCGAATACTCGATGCTGCCGCGCGCGACGGCCGAACGCACCGACCGCGAGTCCGTCAAGGGCAAGATCGGCGGACGCACGCACGAGATCAGCCGACTGATCGGCCGCTGCCTGCGCGGCGTCGTCGACATGAAGGCGCTCGGCGAGAACATGGTGCAGATCGACTGCGACGTGCTGCAAGCCGACGGCGGCACGCGCACCGCGTCGATCACCGGCGCGTACGTGGCGCTCGTCGACGCGATGCGCTGGGCCGAGAAGAACAAGCACATCAGGTCCGCCGACCGCGTGCTCAAGGACGTGGTGTCGGCCGTCTCCGTCGGCATCATCGACGGCACGCCGATGCTCGACCTGCCGTACCCGGAGGACAGCCGCGCGATGACCGACATGAACGTTGCGATGACCGGTTCCGGCACGTTCATCGAGATCCAGGGCACCGCCGAACACCGCCCGTTCAACCGCGCGGAACTCAACACGCTGCTCGACCTGGCCGAAAAGGGCAACCGCGAACTGCAGGCCGCCCAGCAGGCCGCGCTCGCGCAGGACTGACGCATCGGATCGGAGGGAACACGCAGTGAAACTCATCGTCGCCACGCACAACGAAGGCAAGCTCGTCGAAATCCGCCGCATCCTCGAGGCCGGACTCGGCGCGGACGCGGAGCGCATCGACCTCGTCTCCGCCGGCAGCCTCAACCTGCCCGACCCGGTCGAAACCGGCGTCACGTTCCAGGAGAACGCGCTGCTCAAGGCGCGCGACGTGGCCGAACGCACCGGCTGCCCGGCCATCGCCGACGACTCCGGTCTCATCGTCGACGTGATGGGCAACGCGCCCGGCATCCTCTCGGCCCGCTGGGCCGGACGCCACGGCGACGACGCGGCCAACAACGCGCTGCTGCTCGCCCAGATCGCCGACATCCCCGACGACAAGCGCGCCGCGCGCTTCCGCTGCGCCGCCGCGCTCGTCGTGCCGCAGGTCGACGCGCTGCCGGACGAGATCCCGGTCGTCGTCGCGTCCGATTCGCCGCAGACGCAGACCGAACTCGAGCACCGCTATCCGATCGCCGAACAGATCGTCGAAATCGGCGACATGACCGGCCGTATCATCCGCGAACCGCGCGGCGAGCACGGCTTCGGCTACGATCCGCTGTTCGAACCCGACGACCAGCCGGCCCGCGCGGCGACGGACGGCATGAACGGCAAGCTCACCAGCGCCGAACTCGACCCGGCCGAAAAGAACGCGATCTCGCACCGCGGCAAGGCCCTGCGCGCGCTCGTGCCCGCCGTCGAACGGCTGCTGCGATAGCCGCGAGCCGGCCCGACCGGTGAGAGAACCGGCGCGAACCGGTATGAACCGGTACGAACCGGTGTGAAAAGGATGTGCGCTCGGGCGAAGACCCGGGCGCACGTGGAACGCCGGTGCTAATATCGGCTGAGCAATCCGCATGGCCCCGGCGATGGGCCGGCGACAATCGGCCGTGCGGGACATCGAGTCAGACTTCGAGTCAAAGGACGGTTCCCACCAGTGCGCTCGTTCACTCTCGCCACGCTCACCCCGGATGAATGCGACGCCTTCTCCGCGTCGCATCCGCAGGGCAACTTCCAGCAGACCTCGGCCATGGGCCGCCTGCGCGCCGGCCAAGGCGTCGACGTCGAATACCTCGCCGTCAAGGAGCATGGCGAGACGATCGCGGCCATGCTGTTCGAAACGCACCGGTCGCGACTGTCCACGTTCGCGACCATCCACGACGGTCCGCTGTGCGACTATCACGACCGTGAACTGGTCTCGTTCCTCGTCGAACAGCTCAAACGGCACGCCAAGGCCAAGGGAGCGGCCCAGCTCGAGATCACGCCCGAACTGCCGTACCGTCTGCGCGACTCGTTCGGCGGCGAACTGCCGGCCGATCAGGGCGGCGCGCCCGACGACGAAACGGTCGATGCGCTCAAGGCGGCGGGCTTCGAGCACTCCGGCTTCACCGTCGGATACACGGCCGTGCCGCGCTGGCGCTACGTCAAGGACCTTGCCGGGTTCAAGGACGAGAAGGCGCTGCTCGACTCCTACGCCAAGAACACGCGCCGCAACGTGAAGATCGCCCGCAACAGCGCGGTGCATGTGGAGAAGCTGCGCCGCGACCAGCTGGACGTGTTCCACCGCATCTGCGAGCTGAGCTGCGAGAAGCAGGGCTTCGAAAACCGCCCGCTCTCATACTTCGAGGCCATCTTCGACGCGTTCGGCGACAAGGCCGAATTCCTCGTCGCCTCGATCGACATGGACGAGTACCTCGCCTCGTGGGAACGCAAGCGCGACGGCTTCCTCAAGGACATCGACAAGCTCGAACGCTCGCTGGAGACCACCAAGTATCCGGACACGGTGAACAAGAAGATCGCCACCGCGCGCTCCACGTACGAGGCGTCGCTCAAGCGCATCGAGAAGGCGCACGAATACATCGAACAGGATGGCTCGCGCGTGCCGGTCGCGGCTGGACTGTTCGTCTGGCATGCGCGCGAATGCGTGTACCTGTTCTCCGGCAGCGACGAGAAGTACGCGAAGTTCTACGCGCCCACCGCGATCCAGCATCATGTGATGATGCAGTGTCTCGAACGCGGCGTGGGCCGGTACAACTTCTACGGCATCGACGGCGTGTTCGACGACCCGGACGATCCGGGCCGCGGCGTGCTCGAATTCAAGCAGGGCTTCGAGGGCTACGTCGAGGAGATGCCGGGCGAGTTCAACCTGCCGGTCATGCCGGTGCGGTACGCGGTCAAGCAGTTCGCGCACAGGCTGCTGCGGCGGTAACGCGACGACGGGGGAGCGTCACGGCCCGGGTCGAAGCAGCGGGCGGGCGTGCAGCCAGGCGTGCGTCTCGGAGTACAGCCAGGCGTACAGTCAGGCGTGCGGCGCGTAAGGCAGGGCTTATGCTAGATTGGCGACTTGCGCGCGCGTGGCGGAATTGGTAGACGCGCAGGATTTAGGTTCCTGTGTCTTGTACGTGTGGGTTCGAGTCCCATCGCGCGCACTTCCCCGACTTTTCCGCGTGACGTGGCGTCCGCCGCACCCCGCCCGGGCCGGGTCGAGTACGGGAGAGGAAACACGCAGCCATGTCCGCCATGCTCAAGCCCATCGCGTTCCTGCTCATCATCTTCGCCGCGTATTTGGTCAAGCGCGCCGGACTGTTCCGCCCGCGCGACTATCGCGTCATGCAGGTCGTCGTGTTCGACTTCACGCTGCCCGCGTCGATCATCGTCTCGTTCGCCACGAATCCGCACCATCCGAACATGCTGCTCATCTCCGGATTCGCGTTCCTGTGCGCGCTGCTGCCGCTGCCGCTCACGTTTCTCGCCTCGCGGCGCAAACCGGCCGCCGACCGTGCGTTCCTGATGCTCAACGCGTCCGGCTTCAACGTCGGCAATTTCTGCTTCCCGGTGCTGCAGGCGTTCATGGGCCCCTCCGCGCTGGTGACGGCCTCCATGTTCGACATCGGCAATTCGGTCATGGTCACGGCCGGCACGAACGTGATGACCACGTCGATGCTGCACATCGACATGGATAAGCCGATCACCGAACAGCACGCCGGCAACGCGCCGACCCTGCCGTACACGCGGCCGAAGGACCGGGACGCGCGCCGGCTCGCCCGCCGCGCGAAGCTGCGCAAGATCGCGAAGGGCTTCCTCACATCGGTGCCGTTCGACATCTACATGCTCATGCTCGTCGTCATGTTCTGCCGCATCCCGATCCCCGCGTTCATCCCCACGCTGCTCGAGCCGGTGGCGAACGCGAACTCGTTCTGTTCGGTGTTCATGGTGGGCATGCTCATGGATCTGCCGCAGACCGGCAAGGACGTGCGTGACGTGCTGCGCGTGCTCGCGTGGCGACTGCCGCTGGGGATTGCGTTCTCGGCGCTCGCCTGGTTCGTGCTGCCGTTCGACGCGGGCGTGCGCAAGGCCGTGGTGATGCTTACGCTCGCGCCGACCGCCGTGTTCTCGACGCTGTTCACCGACCGTGTGCTCGGCAATGCGAAGCTCGCCGGGTTCACGCTCGCCGCGTCCGCGATCGTCGCGATTCTGCTGATGACCGGCGTGCAGTTCCTGCTGCCCTCCTGACCTGACTGCCGGGCCACGTTCGGCGGGATATGCCGGAATATGCAAAAACCCCGGTCGTTGGACCGGGGTTGTGGAGGGAGCCACTTGACAGAATCGAACTGTCGACCTGCTCATTACGAGTGAGCCGCTCTACCGACTGAGCTAAAGTGGCTTGTTACCCGGATCGCATTCGCTTTCCGCGCACAAGACTGAAAGCATACAGCATGGTTTTGATTTCGCCAAATCGCGTGTCGATCGGTGTGTCGCGCTGTGTGTCGCGTGCGGCATGATGTCGTTGTACCGGTTGGCGCGTATGGCAGGGTGCGCTGCGATGGAATACTGTACTGCGATCGTTTGCTTTGCGTTCACGGTTACGTTGTCGAATCGTTGTTTTGTGTGATCATGTCTGCTTTTGTGAGTATCTTGTGAGGTGAAGTAACCGGAGTGGCATTCGGCCGTCGTCAGGTTGGCCGGAGCGCCGCGCCGCTTCGCTAAGTGATGATGAAAGGACCAATACCTATGGCCATCAATCCTCCTATCGACGCCACGAAGACCCCGGCGTGGGTCGCGCTGCAGAAGCACTACGACGAGCTGCAGGCCGAGGGCATCAGCCTCAAGAAGTGGTTCGCCGAGGACCCCGACCGCGTCAAGGAACTCAGCTTCGACGCCGGTGATCTGCACTTCGATCTGTCCAAGAACCTGATCACCCCGGAGACCCTGCGCCTGTTCACCTTCCTCGCCGACGAGGTCAAGCTGGGCGACCGCATCAAGGCCATGTACTCCGGCGTCCACATCAACAACACCGAGGATCGCGCCGTGCTGCACACCGCGCTGCGCCGCCCGGTCGAGGACGAGGGCAAGTACATCGTCGACGGCCAGGACACCGTCAAGGACGTGCGTGAGGTGCTTGACCGCATCTACAAGTTCGCCGACGAAGTGCGTTCCGGCAAGTGGACCGGCATCACCGGCCGCAAGATCGAGACCGTCGTCAACATCGGCATCGGCGGCTCCGACCTGGGCCCCGTCATGGCGTACGAGGCGCTCAAGCCGTACGCGGACGCCGGCATCTCCGCCCGCTACATCTCCAACATCGACCCGAACGACCTGGCCGAGAAGACCAAGGGCCTCGATCCGGAGACCACGCTGTTCATCATCGTCTCCAAGACCTTCACCACGCTGGAGACCCTCACCAACGCCCGTGAGGCCCGCACCTGGCTGCTCGAGGAGCTCACCGCCAACGGCGCCATCGCCGACGGCGACGAGGCCCAGAAGGCCGAAGCCATCAAGAAGCACTTCGTGGCCGTCTCCACCAACCTGGAGAAGGTCGCCGAGTTCGGCATCGATCCGAACAACGCGTTCGGCTTCTGGAACTGGGTCGGCGGCCGCTACTCCGTCGATTCCGCCGTCGGCACCTCCCTCGCCGTGGTCTTCGGCCCGGCCCGCTTCGAGGAGTTCCTGCACGGCTTCCACGAGATCGACGAGTACTTCGCCAACACCCCGTTCGAGAAGAACGTCGTCGTGCTGCTCGGCATGCTTAACGTCTGGTACCGCAACTTCTTCAAGGCCGCCTCGCACGCCGTGCTGCCGTACGACCAGTACCTGCACCGCTTCCCGGCGTACCTGCAGCAGCTGACCATGGAGTCCAACGGCAAGTCCGTGCGTTGGGACGGCACCCCGGTCACCACCGAGACCGGCGAGATCTTCTGGGGCGAGCCGGGCACCAACGGCCAGCACGCCTTCTACCAGCTGATTCACCAGGGCACCCAGCTCATCCCGGCCGACTTCATCGCGTTCGTCAACACCCCGAACCCGACCAAGGACGGCGACCAGGACGTGCACGAGCTGTTCCTCGGCAACTACCTCGCGCAGACCAAGGCCCTCGCGTTCGGCAAGACCGCCGACGAGGTCCGTGCCGAAGGCACCCCGGAGGAGATCGTCCCGGCCCGCGTGTTCACCGGCAACCGCCCGACCACCTCGATCTTCGGCGTGGCCCTGACCCCGTTCTCGCTCGGCGAGCTCATCGCCCTGTACGAGCACATCACCTTCGTCGAGGGCACCGTGTGGGGCCTCGACTCCTACGATCAGTGGGGCGTCGAGCTCGGCAAGCAGCTCGCCAAGCAGATCACCCCGGCGATTTCCAAGGACGACGAGGCGCTCGCCCAGCAGGATGCGTCCACCCAGGCGCTCATCCAGTTCTACCGCGCCAACCGCGAGTTCTGATTCCGTCCTGATTCCGTCGCGTAACGGGATCTGAGCGAATGAAACGGCCTTCCGCTTCGGCGGAGGGCCGTTTTGTCGTATCGCCGCCGTGCGCCGCCGGTCATCCCCTGCCGATGATTCCCCGGAATCCTTGCTCCGCACGTGTAACGCGGGCTGAGTATGGTGGACCATGGGAGCAACCAATGAAGCAAGGAGGCAGCATGGTAACGACCTACCAGACCGATTATCCGATGGCGGCCAAGGTCTACTTCACACGAGACATCAGCCCCGCCGGACTCATGCGCGTCTACAAGGCGCTCGGCGCCCGGCCGCAGGGCAAGGTGGCGGTCAAGCTCAGCTCCGGCGAAGGCGGCAACAGCCACTACCTGCAGCCGTCGCTCATCGCCGACCTCGTGCACGAACTCGACGGCACGATCGTCGAGTGCAACACCGCGTACCCCGGCACGCGCAACACGAGCGAACATCACTGGCAGACGATCCGCGAGCACGGCTTCACCGACATCGCGCCGTGCGACATCCAGGATGAGGAGGGCGAGATCACCATCCCCGTCGCCGGCGGCAGGCGCATCACCGGCGACATCGTCGGCTCGCATTTCCCAAACTACGACTATTACGCGGTCCTCTCGCATTTCAAGGGCCATGCGATGGGCGGCTTCGGCGGAGCGCTCAAGAACATCTCGATCGGCATGGCGTCCTCGAACGGCAAGCGCCGGCTGCATTCGGGCGGCGACAAGATCCTCAACAACCCGTTCAGCGGCGACCAGGACGCGTTCCTCGAGGCGATGGCCGAGGCCGCAACCGCCGTGTTCGACGCGCTCAAGGGCAACATGCTGTTCATCAACGTGATGAACAACCTGTCCGTCGACTGCGACTGCGACGGCAACGCATCCGCGCCGTGTATGCACGACATCGGCGTGTTCGGCTCGCTTGACCCGGTGGCCGTCGACCAGGCGTGCGTCGACCGCATCTACACGGCCGACGAGGACAATGCCGCGATGGTCGAACGCATCGAATCGCGCCACGGCATCCACACCATCGAACACGCCGTCGAAATGGACCTCGGCAGCCGCGAATACCAGCTCGTCGATCTGGACCAGCGCTGAACCGGACCGAGCCAGGTGCCGGGCCGGATCGTGACGCGTTGCCGGTGGAACGTGTTCGCCGCGAGAACGGCTGCGGGAATCAGGCGGCCGCGCCCGCCGCATCGTGTCCGTCAACGTCACGGAAGCCATAGACAGAAGCCATAAGAAGCAAGGAGAACATGTCATGCAATCAACCCAAACCACGTCCGACCGTACGTTCACGGCCGCCCTGCCGTCCGTGAGGTTCCAGACCGCCGCCGCGATCATCGCGGTCGTGGCCGCGGTCGCGTTGCCGCAGGTGTTCCACGTCGCCGGTGCGGCGCTCGGCCTCGGCACGATGATCGGCCAGACCCTGCTGCCGATGCACCTGCCCGTCCTGCTCGTCGGCCTGCTGGCCGGACCGTTCGCCGGGCTCGCGACCGGCGCGCTCGCCCCGATCGTGAGCTTCCTGCTCACCGGCATGCCGATGGCCCCGATGGTGCCGTTCATGGTGATCGAGCTCGTCACGTACGGCCTGCTCGCCGGTCTCCTGCGCGGCGTGCGGCTGCCGGCCGCCGTGCCGTCGCCGATCGCGTGGCTGGTGAGGCTGCTCGGCGCGCAGGTCGCGGGCCGTATCGTCGATGCGCTGGCGATCGCCGTGGCCGTGTCGCTGCTCGGCAATACGACGATGACCGTCGCGTCCGTCGCGGCCGCCGTCGTGACCGGCCTGCCGGGACTCGTGCTGCAGTGGGTGCTGGTGCCCGTGGTCATGACCGCGGTGGACCGCCGCAAGTAGGCGGTCGCAGGCGGCGTTGCCGGGTTGCGTTGGCCCCTCCATCCGGAGGGGCCTTGTCATGGGAGAGAAACTGTATGACCGATGATGTGACGACGAAGCACGCCGATCCCGATGATCTTGCGCGTGCGAAGGCCGTGCTGCTGGGCGACGACGAGTTGGGCTGCGCGGCCTGCCGTACCGATGATGCGACCGGGCGGACGCTGACCTTGACCGGCACGGGTCGCGGCGTGCGTCCGCTGCTGCAATGGCTGGCCGCCGGGCAGTGTCTCGACGGATTCTCGGCCGCCGACCGGGTTGTCGGCAAAGGTGCGGCGCTGCTGTATGCGAAGCTCGGCGTTGCGGCCGTCTACGCGCAGACCATGAGCGAGGCCGGTCTTGCGACGCTACGTGCGAACGGCATCGCGGCGGGCTATGGCACGCTGGTGCCGATGATTCTCAACCGCGCGGGCGACGGCATGTGCCCGATCGAGCGGTCCGTGGCCGCCATCGACAGCCCGGCCGCCGCCGAACCCGCCATCCGCGCCGCCGTGGCCGAGCTCATGCGTCGGTAGCTCATACAACTCGCCAAGGGCCAACGTTGAAGGGTCGGTTTGCGTTGGTTTGTGGTGAGTGGGGTGGTTCGGCTCGCCGGAAGTCAACGCTGAGGAGTGGATTGGCGTTGGTTTGTGGTGAGTGGGTGGTTCGGCTCGCCGGGAGCTAACGCGGGGAGGTTGGTTTGCGTTGGTTTGTGGTGAGTGGGGTGGCTTGGCTCGCCGGGAGCCAACGACAGAAGGCGGATCGGCGTTGGCTTGTGTCGAGTAGGGGATCCGGGGAGGCGTGCCACTGGCCGGACGGACTGTCCGGGCAGGAGCATAGACTTGTCGATTGCTGTGTCGAGAGGCGGGCCGCCGCATAAGCCGGTCTCTCCAAGGGTCCAGCCGGACGGCGTGCGCGAGATGCGGACGCCTGACTTCCGGCGGATTGACAGGCATCCCGAGGGCAAACCCGAGGGAGAACGACATTGGTCGCCGATCGCGGGCGGGCGAATACGCAACAGCGTTCGCAACCGCGCAACACGCGAGGGCGTACCCTGACTGTGGCTGATATGCGGCAGCGACTAAGGAATATCATGGCTAACGCTATTGACGCTTTTGACGCCAAGCACCTCAAGCCGGCCGAGGAGATCCCGGCCTTCCGTCCCGGCGACACCGTCGACGTGAACGTGAAGATCAAGGAAGGCAACAACTCCCGTATCCAGACGTTCACCGGCGTGGTGATCGCCCGTCACGGTGCCGGCCTGCACGAGACCTTCGTCGTCCGCAAGATCAGCTTCGGCACGGGTGTCGAGCGCCGCTTCCCGGTGCACTCCCCGTCCATCGACTCCATCAAGCTGGTCCGTCGCGGCCGCGTGCGTCGCGCCAAGCTGTACTACCTGCGCTCCCTGCGCGGCAAGGCCGCTCGCATCGTCGAGCGTCGCGACAACTCCGCCAAGTGAGTTTCGCCTAGCGCGTGAACGAACAGCCCGGACCGTCTGGTTCCGGGCTGTTCGCGTATTCGTCCGGCGGGAGATCCGCAAGAGTCCCGCAAGAGTCCCGTAAGATGGAATGCCGAACGCGGCGCGGAATGGACAAGGAGTTGCACATGCAGTCGAACGACGAGGACCGGCATACGCTGATGGTGTCCGACCACGGGGTGAACCCGGAACCGCTGCCGTCGCGTGCGGCGTTCGATACGGCCGCCCGTCCGGCGGGTCACGCGGCCTCCGACGGGACGGAGACGTCCGGTTGGCGCGATTTCCTGATCTGGTGCGGCGTGCCGGTGCTCATCGTGCTGCTCGTACGCATCCTGCTCATCGGCTGCTACGTGATCCCGTCCGGCTCCATGATGAACACCATCGAACCCGGTGACAAGGTCGTCACCAGCAAGCTCACTCCACGCGTCTTCGATCTGCGGCGCGGCGACGTCGTCGTGTTCAAGGATCCGGCCAACTGGCTGTCGGCCGAACACAGCGGCAACCTCGGCGGCGACTATCTGATCAAACGGCTCATCGGCCTGCCTGGCGACGTGGTCGAATGCGAGGGTGCGGGTCAGCCGGTCAAGGTCAACGGGGTCGCCGTCGACGAAAGCTCCTACCTGCGCCCCGGCGTCGAGCCGAGCGCGTTCCCGTTCCGCGTCGAGGTCACCGCCGGCCACGTCTTCGTGCTCGGCGACAACCGCGCGAATTCCGCCGACTCCCGCTACCATCAGGATGACGGCGACCACGGGCTCGTTCCGGTGAACGACGTGGTCGGCGTCGCTATCGCGCGATACTGGCCGATCGACCGCATCGGCACGTTCGCCGATCATCACGACGTGTTCGCCGACGTGCCGGACGGCAGTGAATCGCAGCAGTCGTAACGGCCGGGGTCCGCACGACGATACAGAACGATCGACAAGTCCGGTCCGGTCGACGGCCGCGATCCGTACCGCGGCAGTGATTCGCGCGATGGTTGCGGGCCGTGGACAGTCACATTCCGCCGGATATGACGATGACGAAAGGAAGACCATGTCGATTCAGGAAGTGCCGACGCTGCGGCTGGAACGTGAACTTGCAGACGGGGGAGCGGAACTGATCGTCGGGTTCGACGAGGTCGGCCGCGGCTCGCTCGCCGGACCGGTGATGGTCGGCGCGGCCATGATCCGCGCGTGCGACCTGCCGTCGCTCGCCGTGCCCGACGGCGTGGCCGACTCGAAGATGCTCACCGAACGCCGCCGCGAGGCGATCGTCGACGAACTCAAGTCATGGTGCGCGGCCTGGGCCGTCGGGTCGGCCAGCAACGCGGAAATCGACGAATGGGGCATCTCCCACGCGCTCGGCGTCGCGGCGTTGCGCGCGCTCGCCGAAGCGGAACGCAGGCTGGGACTCGACGGAACCGATGCCGATCGGACCGATGCCGCCGTGCGCGTCGCCGGCATCCTCGACGGGCCGAACGACTACATCACCAAAACGCTCGACACGTTCGACGCGCCCGACGTGCCTGCGCCCGCGCGCATCACCACGCTGGTCAAGGCCGACCGGCACTGCGCGACGGTCGCCACGGCGGCCGTGATCGCCAAGGTCACGCGAGACCGGCTTATGGTCGAGCTCGCGCACGCCCACCCCGAATGGGCCCCGTACGAGTGGGAGCACAACAAGGGCTACGGTTCGGCCGCGCATCGCGCCGCCATCGCCGAGCTCGGGCCGACGCCCCTGCACCGCGTCAGCTGGAAGCTCACCTGACCACCTGAGCGGCGGCGCGCGTGTCACCTATCGCTGATTTCCGTGATTTTCGGCGATTGTGAGCGTTCTCACCGTGTTGCGCCCGCGGACGCGGTAAGCTCGAAACCACCGATGCCGAGGCAGACATGCGGGGAGGTTTACGTATGGCAGGCAAGCGCGGGGCGGGCAAGCGCCCGTCGATGTTCGAAGTGGCCAAACTGGCGGGGGTCAGCCACCAGACCGTATCCAGGGTCATCAACAATTCCCCCGACGTCTCGGACGCGACCAGGGCCAAGGTGCAGGCCGCGATCAAGCAGCTCGACTATCATCCCAGCAACTCGGCCCGTGCGCTCGCCTCGCGCCGTTCGCGCACGATCGGCCTGATCGCAGGCGGCCTGCGTTTCTTCGGACCGATCTCGGCGATCACGTCGATCGAGACGCTCGCCCGCCAGCACGGCCTGTTCATGTCGGTGATGATGGTGCACGAGGCGCTGTGCACGCAGTCCGAATTCGAGGACCTGTGCGGCACGTTCAGCGAGCAGAACGTCGATGCGTTCATCTTCCTGACCCCCACCGACGCGATGTTCGAGGCGGCCTGCCGCACGCAGATCAGCCAGCCGCGCGTGTTCGTCACGTCCACGCACGGCGCGCTGAGCGTGAGCGAGGGGCTGCGGCTGATCCGTTCGCGCGACCACGGCAAGGTGTCGATGGTCGGCGTCGACCAGTGGGGCGCGATGGAGGACGTCGTGCGTCTGCTCGGCGAGTACGGGCACCGTCGTGCGCTGTATTTCGCCGGACCGTCCGAATGGCGCGACGCGACGACGCGACTGGATGCGTGGGTCAAGCTGTCGCGTGAGCGCTCGATCAGTTCGGTCACGGTCCGTTGCGACACGTGGGATTCGTCCGAGGCGTACGGTCGGATGAACCATCTGCTCGATTCGATCGGACGGTCCGGCGGCGTGCTGCCGACGGTCGTCGTCGCCGCGAACGACGCGATGGCGGTCGGCGTGGCGCGCGCCCTGCACGAGCACGGCGTGCGCATTCCGCAGGACGTGAGCCTCGTCGGCTTCGACGACATGCCCGCGATGGACAACATGTATCCGCCGCTGACCACGGTGCGGCCCGATTTCGAACAGCTCGGCCGCGTGGCGATGCGCGAGGCGCTGCGATTGCTGGGGGAGGGCGAGGGCGTCTCCCTGCCCGCCTCAGCGCATGGCGTGGGACTGATCCCGGCGGCGGTGATCGACCGCGCGTCTCTGGCTCCGGCCGCGCCGCGTCGCTGACCGGGCGGCCCAGCCGGCTGATCTGGCCGGCTGGGCCGGCTGTCTGGCATCGGGAAACGATTGTCGTCGGCAATCAGATGTCTCGGCGATCGGCTGTTTCGCTGACGGTGCGCATCGTGCACGTCGCGGGAAAACGGCCATATGCCGCGTTTATGGCCGGCTATCAACACAAGACACGGCGGGGTTGTGCTCATCCGCCCACCTCGCTACAATGAAACCGTTGATGTGAGCGCTAACAGTTCTCCGATGGAGTGGATGCGGCGCTTGGGAGCTTAGGTAACGACAAGGAGTTCGCACTATGGCAGCAACCGTGAGCGACACCGAACAGATCGCCGGCATCGCCGAAAAGATCCGCGCCGGCAAGACCTCGCTCGGCATCGAATTCGGATCCACCCGCATCAAGGCCGTGCTGATCGACGACACGTATGCCACCATCGCCTCCGGCGATTACAGCTGGGCCAGCCACCTCGAGGACGGCCTGTGGAGCTACTCGGTCGACGAGATCTGGAAGGGCCTGCAGTCCGCCTACGCCGCCATGGCCAACGACGTGCACACCGCCTACGGCGAAAAGCTCACCAAGATCGGCCACATCGGCTTCTCCGCCATGATGCACGGCTACCTCGCCTTCGACAAGGACGGCGAACTGCTCGTGCCGTTCCGCACCTGGCAGAACACCAACACGCACGAGGCCCACGAGAAGCTCTCCGAGCTGTTCCAGTACAACATCCCCGAGCGTTGGTCCATCGCGCACCTCTACCAGTGCGTGCTCAACAAGGAGGAGCACGTCTCCAAGGTCGCCTACTTCACCACGCTGGCCGGCTACGTGCACTGGAAGCTCACCGGCGAGAAGGTGCTCGGCATCGGCGACGCCTCCGGCATGTTCCCGATCGACCCGACCACCCACACCTACGAACAGGCGTTCATCGAGAAGTTCGACGCGCTGCCCGAAGTCGCCGCCCAGCCGTGGAAGCTCGAGAACCTGCTGCCGACCCCGCTCGTCGCCGGCACCCCGGCCGGCACGCTCACCGAGGCGGGCGCGCTGCTGCTCGACCCGACCGGCACCCTCAAGCCCGGCATCACGCTCGCCCCGCCGGAAGGCGACGCGGGCACCGGCATGGTCGCCACCAACTCCGTGCGCGTGCGCACCGGCAACGTCTCCGCCGGCACCTCCATCTTCGCGATGGTCGTCCTCGAGCACAAGCTCAAGGCCCTGCATCCGGAAGTCGACCTCGTCACCACCCCGGCCGGCGACCTCGCGGGCATGAGCCACGCCAACAACTTCACCTCCGACCTCAACGCGTGGGTCGGCCTGTTCGGCCAGTTCGCGGCCGCGATCGGCCAGCCGGTCGACGCCGGCACGCTGTACGGCACGCTGTTCCGCACCGCCATCTCCGACGACGCGGACGCCGACTGCGGCGGCCTGATCAACTATCCGTTCCGCTCCGGCGAATTCCTCGCCGGCCTCGAGGAGGGCCGCCCGCTCTTCGTGCGCAACCCCGAAGCCCACATGAGCCTCGCGAACTTCATGCGCGCCCAGCTGTTCAGCGCGTTCAGCCCGGTCAAGATCGGCATGGACGTGATGACCAAGGACGAGCACGTCGAAATCGACTCGCTCGTCGGCCACGGCGGCATCTTCACCACCCCGAAGGTCGCGCAGAAGATCCTCGCCGCCGCGTTCGACACCCCGATCAAGGTCATGACCACCGCCGCCGAGGGCGGCGCCTGGGGCATGGCCGTGCTCGCCGACTACCTGTGGAACACCAACGAGGACCACACCAACCTCGCCGACTACCTCGACGGCCGCGTGTTCAAGGACGCGCAGTCCACCACCGAGACGCCGGATCCGAACGACGTGGCCGGCTTCGAGCGTTTCTTCGAGCGCTTCGGCAAGGGCCTGCCCATCGAGAAGGCCGCCATCGCCGCGGTTCCGCTGGAAGGCTGAACCGCTGAGCCGTTAAGCAAACAGCCCAGTGGGCTGTTTGTAGGCTCAGCCGAGCGGCGACAGCCGCGAGGTAGCAACAAGTCTCGCCGCAGGCGAGTCCGTAATTGCAAAAAAACGTAACAGTACAGCGCAAAACAAACAACCGTCAACAAGCAATACCGAAAGGAACAATCATGGCAACTCTCGCCGATTACGGTCCGGAAGTCCGCGCCGAAGTCAAGCAGGTGCGCGAAGTCGTCGCCACCCTGCACGAGCAGCTCATCAAGTGGAACCTCGTCGTGTGGACCGCCGGCAACGTCTCCCAGCGTCTGCACACCGCCGACCTCATGGTCATCAAGCCGTCCGGCGTGCGCTACGAGTACCTGACTCCGGGCTCCATGGTCGTGTGCGACCTCGACGGCAACGTCGTCGACGGCACCGAGGCCCCTTCCTCCGACACCGCGTCCCACGCGTACATCTACCGTCACATGCCGAACGTGTACGGCGTCGTGCACACGCACTCCACCTACGCGACCGCGTGGGCGGCCACCGGCCAGAACATCCCGTGCGGCCTGACCA
Source organism: Bifidobacterium amazonense (assembly GCF_018555435.2). Taxonomy (GTDB): domain Bacteria; phylum Actinomycetota; class Actinomycetes; order Actinomycetales; family Bifidobacteriaceae; genus Bifidobacterium; species Bifidobacterium amazonense. The sequence continues at coordinate 24,662 of NZ_JAFEJT020000010.1, read as the reverse complement.
TGATGGGCGACGAGTTCGGCGGCCCGGTGCCGGTCGGCCCGTTCCGTCTCATCGGCTCCGAGGCCATCGGCGAGGGTGTCGTCGAGACGCTCAAGAAGTACCCGAAGTCCCCGGCCGTGCTCATGCAGAACCACGGTCCGTTCACCATCGGCAAGGACGCGGAGGCCGCCGTCAAGGCCGCCGCCATGACCGAGGAGGTCGCGCACACCATGTGGGCCGCCAAGCAGCTCGGCGACATCATCGAGATCCCGCAGGCCGACATCGATAAGCTGAACGACCGCTACCAGAACGTCTACGGCCAGCACTGATTTGGCGGAGTGTCCGCTGCGTTGCGGAAGGCTCGAAGTACCTTCGTACGTCTTCGCCTTCCGCGCCTTGCGGACACACGCGCCAAATCACCGCTGACTGCGTCAGCACTGAGATAACAACAAACTGTTCCACAACGAAGTAACAAAGGAGCCAATCATGGCAATGGAAAACCCCTTTGAGGGCAAGGAAATCTGGTTCGGCGTCGGCTCGCAGGACCTGTACGGCGAGGAAGCCCTTCGTCAGGTCGCCGCGCACTCCGCGGAAATGGTCGACTACCTGAACAAGACCGGCAAGATCCCGGCCAAGATCGTCCTCAAGCCGACCCTGAAGTCCTCCGACGGCGTCAAGCAGTTCATGGTCGAGGCCTCCGCCAACCCGAACGTCATCGGCGTCATCGCCTGGTGCCACACCTTCTCCCCGGCCAAGATGTGGATCCGCGGCCTCGAAGTGCTCACCAAGCCGCTGCTGCAGCTGGCCACCCAGCACCACAAGGAGATCCCGTGGGAGACCATCGACATGGACTTCATGAACCTGAACCAGGCCGCCCACGGCGACCGTGAGTTCGGTTACATCGTCTCCCGCCTCGGCATCCCGCGCAAGATCGTCGTCGGCCACTACACCGATCCGGAAGTCGCCGAGAAGGTCGGCACCTGGGCCCGCGCCTGCGCCGGCTGGGACGCCTCCAACAACATGAAGGTCATGCGCTGGGGCGACAACATGCGCAACGTCGCCGTCACCGAAGGCGACAAGACCGAAGCCGAGCGCGTGTTCGGCGCCTCCATCAACACCTGGGCCGTCAACGAGCTCGTCGCCGCGTACGACGCCGTCAAGGACGACCAGGTCAAGGAGATCATCGAGGACTACAAGGCCAAGTACGACGTCGATCCGGCCCTGCTGGACGCCAAGTACGACTCCCTGTTCATCGCCGCCAAGGAAGAGGCCGCGATGGTCAACATGATGCGCGCCAACGGCTGCACCGCCGGCGTTGACAACTTCGAGGACCTCGGCGCCCTCCCGCAGCTGCCGGGCGTCGGCCCGCAGCGCTTCCCGTCCGAGTACGGCTGGGGCTTCTCCGCCGAAGGCGACTGGAAGACCGCCGTCCTCGTGCGCATCGGCGCCGTGATGGGCTACGGCCTCGACGGCGGCGCCTCCCTGATGGAGGACTACTCCTACAACTTCACCGAGGGCGACGAGCTCGACATGGGCTCCCACATGCTCGAGGTCTCCCCGGCCATCGGCACCATCGCCAAGCCGAAGCTGGAGATCCACCCGCTCGGCATCGGCGGCAAGGCCGACCCGGTGCGCCTGGTCTTCTCCGGCGCCCCGAAGAAGGACGCGGTCGTGGTCTCCATGGCCGACGAGCGCGAGCGCTTCCGTCTGCTCATGGACGTCGTCGACGTCGTCGAGCCGCAGGGTTCCCTCAAGGAGCTGCCGTGCGCCCGCGCCGTCTGGAAGCCGCAGCCGGACCTCAAGACCGCCGTCCAGTGCTGGATCACCGCCGGTGGCTCGCACCACACCTGCATGACCACCTCCGTCGGCCGTGAGGCTTGGGAGGACTTCGCCCGCATCGCCGGCGTGGAGCTCGCCGTCATCGACAAGGACACCACCGCCCGCCAGTTCGAGAAGGAACTGCAGCTGTCCGAGATGTACCACCGTCTCAACAACCAGCACTGATCGCGATTCCCTGATCGCTGATCGGTAGCCGATCACAAGGCCGTCCGGCACCATGCCGGGCGGCCTTATTTGCGTCATCTGCAGGTAATTTGATCCGTATCCCCCTTCGCTGAGGGCTGCAGTGGCTTCGCTGAGTCCGCATCTTGCAGTTCTAGGTCATCAGCCCGAGTATCACGCGTTTGCGGAAATCCAAAAACGGCGGAATTCCAATGATCGGATCATCACGCAAACCTCGGATACCCAGCGTGACGACCTAGAACTGCAAGATACGGTTCACAACAGGCCGTTGTCAGGCAATCCGGTTAGACCAGCGGCAGCCTGAGCAGGATGGTCCATGTCCCGTCGTCGTGTTCGGCGGTGAATTCGCCGCCGAATGATGCCGCCATCCGTCGGCATCGGGCGAGTCCCGTGCCGCCGGACAGATCGCCATCGTCTGCGTCCGTTGCGCTTGCTGTACCGGTTGCGGTTGCCGCGCCGGTCACGGCCGAACCGCCGGCCGCACCGTTCCGCCCGCGCACGCCGTTGGACGCCGACAGCGTGGCCAATCCGGGCGCGAGCGCGACCGCGATGCAGTAGCCGGCAGCCGGATCGGCGTATTTCATCATGTTGCCGACGACCTCGCGCAGGATGTCGAACAACGCGGCCTTGCGTCCCGCGGCGCAGAAGCAGCGCCGTTCCCCGGTGACGATGATCGAGCCGTCCAGCCTGTTGGCGTGCAGCCGTGCATCGTATTCCTCTGCGATTGTGTGCAGCTCATCCGAAGTGATCACGGTGAGTTGCCGCTGCGACTGATCGCATCGGCGGACCGTGTCGCGAATATCGTCGGAAGTGATGGGATTCCCAAGACATTCGGGACCGTCAACGCCGCTGGGATCGTTGCGATCCTCCGAATCGTCGGGATGCTCGGGATAGTCGAAATCGTGAATGCCGGCGCGATCGACGCGATCGACGATTCCGGTCGGGCTTGGTCGGACCTGCTCCCGACCGTCGCTTCGGTCCAGTCCTGCGATCAGCATGCGCACCTTGCGCAGTGAGTCCTGCGCGGTCCGCTCGATCAACGTGATCGTCGCCTCGCGATCGTCGACGTTGCCGTCGGCGTTCGCGTCGATGTGGTTCGTGCCGGTGCGTACGTTGCCGTCGATATCGTCACGATCGTCGTCACGACTGCCGGGGCCGTCAGCATTTCTGGGATTACCGCGACTGCCGAAATCGCCGACATCGGCTTCGTCGCCGACGACCGCGTCCGGATGCAGCTGACGCGTAAGCAGCAGGATCGTGGTCAGGTCGTTGGCGACCGAATGATGCAACTGTGTGGCGAGCTGCTGGTCGGCGATGCGATGCAGTAGTTCGGCGCGCTCCTGATCCTCGATCTCCTGCCGTTCCCTCCAGCCCATCATCGACCCGAGCCATAGCGAGACCATCGACAACGCGGCGGTCGCGCAGACGATTACGAACACCGACGAATCCCACGGATACAGCCACATGCGCGACGTTGCCGCGATCTGGGCCGCAACCACCGCCAGCAACGCCATGCCGATGCCCAGATACGCCATGATCGTCACGGCCATCAGCAGACAGAACAGCAGCGAAAACGGCGTCGTCTCCGGTGTGATGCAACGCGCCGCCCACAGGGCGACGACCGCCCACCCGCCGACGCGCGGTAGCAAGGCCATCAGCAGACAGCCGACGATCGCCAGCAGCGCGAACAACACAGCAGTGTCACCCACATCACCGACGCCGATCAGATACGTGGTCTCGATCACCGCGGGAATCGACGCGCATGCCAGCAGCACGCGGGTGCGCCAATCCCACAGCAGACGTTTGCTGATGCTTCTGCGGAAGCGTCCCCTGATGGCCGACACTCCCGAAATGGGGACGGCGATGTGCCGGCGGTTTCTCCTGCCAGTGCGCTTGCCGGCATCTCTGACGTTCGTGGTGTTCGTGGCGTTCGTGGTGTTCCTCATCGCGTCACATCCTTAGAAACCGGCGGCACAGGGCGACGGCCTCGTCGCGGTCGCGCGCATGCAGCTTCTCCCGCACGCGCGCGACCTGCGAGAAGATCGTGCCCTTCGATACGCCGAGTTCGGTGGCGATCTCGTCGGTCGACCGGCCGTCCGCGTATCGTCGCATGATCGCGGCCTGCTGCGAGGACAGTGCGAACGATCGCTCCGGTTGGGTTGACGATGCGGGATCGGATGGTTGACTTGTGGAAAGCGCGCGAATGGCGGCGGCGATGGACGAGACATCGTCCTTGCTGATCACGTCGGCCGCACCGGCCGCGACCGCGGCATCACGGTAGACGTCCGGATCGTAGGCGGTCACGCCGATCATCGGTAGCGTCGGCGCCCACTTGCGCACCTCACGGCACACGTCGATGCCGGTCATGTCCGCAAGCGCCATGTCGACCAGCAGCACGTTCGGCCGGTCCTGCGCACGAATGCAACGCTGGATCGTGGCCGTACCCAGCTGTGCGGTCCACATCACCGTGCATCCGCTGCGGGCCAGCAACGACGACAACGCCATCAATGCCATGCGATCGTTGTCCACGATCGCGACCGACACCGGCCGAGACTGCGCATACTGCTCCATGCCGTCCAGTCTAGGCTTGTGCGACACGCGGCCGGCACCCCATGTCATGCGCCGCATGTCGTGCACTGTCGCGCGACAATGGGGGAGTCGTACCGTGGAATCATCGACGGGGCCGGCCGCGACGGCAGATGACCGGAAGGCCAGCAGGTTGGCAGTTTGGCAGGCCGGCAGGCCGGCTCCGGACGACGGTTCGGAAGCGGCGGGCGGCGGGTCCGCGGCACCGGGCGCACGGAAGACAAGGAGGTCGCCATGAACCCCACGATCAAGCATGATCCGCGCGGAGGCGGATCGGATGCGTCGCCCGGCGCGATGCCGGACGTGACTTTGGGCGCGACGCCGCAGTCGGCGGAGCATACGGCGTCCGGTCACCCGATCGTGTCAGATCGTCCGGTCACGGACCGAAGGCCGATCGCCAGCCGCCGACCGATGTGGTGGTGGCTGCTCGCCGCGTTTCTGGCGCTCGCGGTGATCGTCACCGGCGCGTTCGTCTGGCAGCGCGCCACGCGCATGAGCGCGCAGAGGATCTACGACGAGCTCGTCTCGCTTGATCAGCGCGTCACCGTGGACCAGCTGGTCGGGCAGGGGTATGTGTACGGCGGCCGCGCCGAATACGGGGAGTACGGGCGTATCGTCCTCGACGACGAGTTCCCGCGGTATGTGACGGCGGACCCGGCGCGCATCGACCGGTTCATGGACGACGTGCGTGCAGGTCGCGAGTCCGTGCTCAGACTGGTCGTCCGTGGCGTCGGTCCTTCACGCGCGGTCGGCGATTCGGCTGGTGATGCGAACGGCGGCACGGCCGGGTCCGGGGATACGGTCGGTTACGGGGATGCGGGAGCATCCGGGGACGCGGCCGAGTCAGGCGGTGCGGCCATATCCGGGAATGTGGCCGAGGCAGGCGTGTCGGTGCGCATACTGTGGTTCGATCCGAACGTTTCCGCCGACTGGGCGGAGAAGGACGATCCCCGTCAGCCGGCCGTTATCCATCACGACGGCAAGGGGCAGATCCGCGAATGGTGGTGGCGCGACGGCGAGATCGTCACGTCCGACAAGCGCTTCTCGCGCGGCATCCAGCGCGACGATTCGTCCGGATCCCGCAGTTACGTGCTCAAGCATCAGCCTGCGATCCCGGCCGACCCGGACTCGACCGACACCGTCATCACGCCATACGACGAGAACCTCTACCAGCTCGGCGGCGACTGACCCGCGTGGCTGCCCCGCGTGGCGGTTTTCTCTCGCTCACGGACATTCAGCGAGAGAAAACCGCCACGCACTGATTCAGCGCTTGCCGGCGTAGATCTGACGGTCGATCACGTCGGCGAAGACGCGGTTGACGGCCGGACGCACGACCTTGAGGCTCGGCGTCAGGCACTTGTTGTCCTGCGTGAACTGCTGGTCGAGGATCACGAACTTGCGTACCGATTCGGCGCGCGACACGGTGGCGTTGGCACGATCGACGTACTTCTGGATCTCGTCGTGCACGTCCTGCAGCACGGCCGCCTCCGCGATCGGCAGATCGGCCGCGAACCCGTGCGACGGCAGCCATGCGGCCAGCCCGTCCGGGTCGAGCGTCACGAGCGCGCCGATGAACGGCCGCTGGTCGCCGACCACGACCGCATGCTCGACGATCGGGCACTTGACGATCTCCTGCTCGAGCGGGATCGGCGACACGTTCTTGCCGCCGGCGGTGATGATGATGTCCTTCTTGCGTCCGGTGATCGTCACGCGGCCCTCGTCGTCGATCGACGCCAGGTCTCCCGTGCGCAGCCAGCCGTTCGACGTGAACGCCTCCGCCGTCTTCTCGGGCAGATTATGGTAGCCGCGGAACACGTTCTCGCCCTTCACCTGTAGCTCGCCGTCTTCCGCGATGCGCACCGACGAGCCGGGCGCGGGCTGTCCGACCGTGCCGATCACGTTGTCGTCGACGCGCGTCACCGTGAACGGGGCGGCCGTTTCGGTCATGCCGTAGCCCTGGATCATCGGCAGACCGATGCCGTTGTAGAAGTGCGCGAGATCGGGGTCGAGCGGCGCGCCGCCGCACGCGACGAACCGGATGCGCGGGCCGAGCGCGCCGCGGATCGTACGGTAGACGAGCGCCTCGTACGTCGCCCGCTCGGCGATCGCCTTCGCCGAATGCGGCGTGCCGGCCTGCTCGTCGCGGCTCCACTGGCGCGCGGCCGCCACGGCCTTGGCGAACAGACGGCCCTTGAAGCCCATGCCGGCCCGCTGCGAGGCCGCGTTGTACACCTTCTCGAATACGCGCGGCACGCCGAGCAGATACGTCGGCTCGAACGAGCGCAGGTCGGGCAGCAGCGACTTCGTGTCCGGCAGGTAGCCGACCACGCCGTCGTCGGAGCCGATCGAGCAGTACTGGATGTAGCGGGCGAAGCAGTGCGCGAGCGGCAGGAACAACAGCAGCCGCGGATGGTTGTCGCAGATCATCTCCGACAGGCACTCGTATCCCGCGCGCACGATCGACAGGAAGTTGCGGTGCGTGAGCTCCGCGCCCTTGGGTGCGCCGGTCGAACCGGACGTGTACACGATCGTCGCCAGATCGTCGGCGCGGACGGACGCGATGCGCTCGTCGAGCTCCTCGTCGGAGACGGTGACGCCGAAGCCCTGCAGTGCGCCGAGCGCGTTGCCGTCCATCATGAGGATCTGCCGCAGCGCAGGGCAGTGGTCCTTGACCGAGTCGAGCCGGTCGAAGCGCTCGCGGTCGTCGGCGATGGCGAGCTTGACAGCGGAGTCGTTGAGGATGCGTTCGGCCTGCGCGGCGGAGTCGGTGTCGTAGATCGGCACGTTCACCGCGCCGATCGCGGCGAGCGCGAAGTCGAGCACGCCCCACTCGTAGCGGGTCGCGGAGAACAGCGTGACCGCGTCGCCTTTGCCGATGCCGAACGCGATGAGGCCTTTGGCGGCGGCGAGCACGAGCTTGTGGAACTCGCCGGTGGTGATGTCGTCCCAGCGGCCCGGGCCGAGTTTGCGCGAGGCGATGATGGTGTCCTCGCCGGTGCGCTCGATGCGTTCGGTGAGCAGTGAGTACAGGGTTTCGTCGTCGCGTACGACGATCGAGCCGGGGGTGGTGTATTCGGTGCGCATGATGTGCCGTGTTCCGTTTCCGCGGCCGGTTGCGGCCGGTCGCCTGGTGTTGTGCCGTTGCGTCATGGTGTGGCTGACGTTTGCTTCTGTTCCGTCAACTAACTTACGATGCCGTAGGTTGCGCCGCGTTGTAGGCGGCCACGAATTCGCGCCCGCGCGTTTGTATGCGGCCACAAACGTCGGCGACGATGCCGACGATCGGTCGTGTGTCGTTGGCGTGGCGCTGCGTATGGCGTCGTCTGTGCCGTCGTGTGATGCCATGTGCGGATGATGTGAGCATCGTGTGCATTGCTGTGTGAAGAAATTGTGAAGTATTGTTGGCCGCATGTTTGACTTGAATCGAGTAAGCGTAAACCATACTTGGCTGTTAGCGTTCACATAAAGAGAGGAAACCATGTCTGCTGCTGCCACGGAACGGCTGGCGCGCTCATCCGCCGCCAAGTCGCATGCAATGAAAGCCGAGGCGGACGACCACTTCAACGGCGTCCTGCCGCTCAAGGAGAAGATCTCCTACCTGAGCACCGATATGGCGGGCAATCTGCTGTATTCATCGCTCGGCACCTACATCATGTTCTTCTACACCGACGTGTTCGGCATCACCGCCGCGGCCGCCGGCTGGATCCTGCTCATCGCCCGCATCGGCGACTGCATCTCCGCCCCGGTGTGGGGCTCCATCGTCGACCACACCAAGACCAAGTGGGGCCAGTCCCGCCCGTTCTTCCTGTGGATGGCCGTGCCGTTCGCGCTCACCGTCTTCCTCGCCTTCACCGCGCCCGACCTGCCGCCGATGGGCAAGGTCGTCTACGCCACCATCACCTACATCCTCGCCGCCGGCCTCGTCTACACCGGCATCCAGACGCCGATCACCGCGATCCTGTCGAACCTGACCCCGGACCCGGCCGAACGCGTCAAGGCCAACACGTTCCGCCTCTCCGGCGGTCTGTTCGGCACGTTCATCACCGCCGTGTGCACCATCCCGCTGGTCAACTGGGCGGGCAAGGCGATCACCGGCCAGACCAACCAGAAGGTCGGCTTCATGTTCACCTTCGCGGTCTACGGCGTCATCGCCATCGCGCTGCTGTGGTTCGCGTTCCGCAACATCCGAGAGCACAACTATGACCCGAAGACCCAGAACCCGCTGCCGTTCAAGGAAAGCCTGCACGCCATCAAGGGCAACTGGCCGTGGATCACGCTGATCATCGCGTTCGTCATCTTCTGGATCGCGCAGGAGGACCGCATGTCCGTGGCCGTGTACTACGCGAAGTACAACCTCAACAACGAGAACCTCGCCACCGTGCTCAACGGCATGCAGATCCTCGGCCTGGTGACCACGTTCCTCATCCCGGTCATCTCCAAGCGCCTCGGCAAGGCCGGCAAGACCGACACTATGATCCTCGGCATGGTCATGGCCATCATCGGCCAGCTGCTCCTGCTCACCGCCTCCAACAGCTTCGCCCTGTTCGTTGTGTTCTGGGCCATCTCCATCCTCGGCGCGGCCATGGCACTCGCCATGCCGTTCGCGATGCTCGCCGACACCGTCGACTACGGCGAGTGGAAGAACGGCATCCGCGCGGCCGGCCTGCTGTCCGCCGTCGGCGCGTCGTTCTGCATCCAGTTCGGCTCCGGCCTGGGCAACCTGATCCCGTCGAAGATCATGGCCGCCGCCGGCTACGTCGCCAACCAGCAGCAGAGCGCGCAGGCGCTCGGCGCGATCAAGTTCTGCTTCATCTGGCTGCCGATCATCGTCTATGCGATCTGCATCTTCATCATGCTCTTCTACCGCAAGTTCGAGAAGAACGAGCCGGCCATCCGCGCCGAGCTGGCCAAGCGCCGCGCGATCGCGGACGCCGCGGCCTGATCTGGCCCGTCCTGCGTTCCGTCCGTCCGAAGTTCCGTTCGCGCGGCTTCTGTCCGTCCGGCGTTCCGTAAGGTCGGCGTTCCGTCAGGCCGCCCCGGCCGTTCCGTCCGGCAGCCCCGACCATCCCGACCGGTGGCGTATGCCGTCGGACAATACATGACCGTCCGTGATCCCCGCAATAGGGGCCACGGGCGGTTTTTTGTCCCGCTGTCTCCTGCCGCGTTCCGCCGTGCATGACCGCGCGTGCGTCCCCACGGTGCCGGCGGCGGTGCGCGTGCGGGCCACGTGCGGTGTTGCTTTGCCGAATTGTTATCTTGTTGTGCCATATCGAGTTGAATCGTGTCGGGAAACGACTACTATATGTTCCGGTTTGTGATTGTGAGCGTTCACTACGCGTGACAGGCGACAATGATGCCCGACCATCACAACAGTATGAGAGAAGAACATGCGGCACCACCCGCAACTTGTGGTGCGGCAATCAACAGTCAAAGTGAATGAGGTTTTGCCATGAGCAATCCCAATGATTCCATCGCGCTCGGAACGGACGGGCGCGCACAGCGCGGCTCAGGCCGCTACATCGTCGGCCTCGCGCTGAGCGCCGGCCTCGCCGGCCTGCTATACGGCTACGACACCGTCTCCATCTCCGGTGCGATCGACTTCCTGCAGACCAAGTACGCGCTCAGCCCCGCGCTGCAGGGCATGGTCATCTCGTCGATCATGATCGGCGGCGTGATCGGCGCCGGCTTCTCCGGCTTCCTGTCCGACCGCTACGGCCGTCGCAAGCTGCTCATGTTCGGAGCGGCGTTCTTCTTCGTCGCTGCCCTGTGGAGCGCGTTCACGTTCAGCCCGGCCACGCTGATCCTCGCCCGCATCGTCGGCGGCATCGGCATCGGCCTGGCCGCGGCGCTCGCCGTCACGTACATCACCGAATCGGCCCCGACCAACATCCGCGGCGCCCTCACCAGCGCCTATCAGCTGCTGACGATCTCGGGCATCTTCCTGACCAACGTCATCAACTACTTCATCGCCTCCTCCGGCTCGCACCAGTGGGGCGTGAACGTCGGCTGGCGTTGGATGCTCGGCATCGGCGCGATCCCGGCCGCGATCTTCTTCGCCGCGCTGTGGTTCAGCCCCGAGTCCCCGCGATTCCTCGTGCAGGCCGGCAAGGTCGAAGAGGGCTTCAAGGTGCTCGAACGCATCAACGGCACCGACAAGGCCCGCCGCGACGTCGAGGAGATCCAGAACCAGATCGCCGAGGAGAAGAAGGCCAACGCCCAGTTCTCCGACCTGTTCAAGCCCGGCCTGCGCAAGGCCCTGCTCATCGGCATCTTCCTCGCCATCTTCAACCAGGCCATCGGCATGAACGCGATCAGCTACTACGGTCCGGTCATGTTCAAGGACATGGGCTTCGGCGGCAACACCGAATTCCTCGCCTCCTCCTGCGTGGGCGGCATCGAGCTCGTGTTCACCGTCGTCGGCATGTACCTGATCGATACGGCCGGCCGCAAGAAGCTCATGGCCGTCGGCTCGGGCCTGATGGTCGTCTTCGCGCTCGGCATCAGCTTCGCGTATGCGAACAACTACCAGCTGCTCATGCTCATCTTCGTCATGTGCTTCACCTCCGCGTTCGCGTTCTCGATGGGTCCGATCCCGTGGATCATGATCCCGGAGCTGTTCCCGACCTACCTGCGCGGCCGCGCGACCGGCATCTGCACCGTGTTCCTGTGGGCCACCAACTGGGCGATCGGCCAGTTCACGCCGGTCATGATCAGCTCGATCGGCGGCATGGGCACGTTCCTCGTGTTCGCCGGCACCAACCTGCTGTGCTTCCTCGGCGTGGTCACGTTCGTGCCCGAAACCAAGGACAAGACGCTCGAGGAGATCGCCGAACTGTGGAAGCCGAAGTCCGAGCAGTCCAACGCGCAGCTCGAAGTGGTGCGCGCCACCGCCGAGCTCAAGCAGGCCGAATCCGACATCCGCGCCGCCGAGGCCGAACTGGCCCGCGCCCGCCGCGCCAAGGAACGCGCCATCGCCACCAAGGCCGCCGCCGAAGCGCTCGTCGCCGCCCAAAAGCAGCACTGACACGGTCCCGTTTTGTGACGCGGAGCGTGACACGGCGCGGCGTCTGATTATGCAGTCATCCGCGGAAGGTTGATTTTCCAACGTTTCTGCCGTGGTGATGATACGATGCCCCGCTCCGTGTCACGCTCCGCGTCACTCGTCCGGTCCGGTAAGCGGCTCGTTCGACGGCGGGATAAGGCGCGCGTGCAGATCCGGCTCGAAATCGGACGGATCGTACGGCACCATCGGCCGGCGGATGCGGTGGTGGCCGAGCCGGATCAGATCCTGATCCACGCCGCCCGGCGTGAGCGCCATCATCCAGTCACGAGCCATGTCGAACAGTTCCGGCTCCAGATAGCCGATCTTGACGATCACCACGTCCGCATGCCGCGGATCGAGGTTGAGATCGGTGAAATCACGCTCGTGATGGTACGGCTTGCGCAGCGACGTCAGAATCACGTACAGCCCGCCGCCGGTCTCGCCATCGCCGATGATGCCGTCGCCGTCCCCGCCGCCGACCCGCAGCACAACTTCGGTCCGTGCATGCGGGTCGCCGTGCTTGATCGCATGCACCACGCCGGTCATCGTCACCGGACCCGAGTGCACCGCATCCACCGCCGCGCCGCCGGTCACCGTCACCGTCGCGCCCACGCCGGCGGCGACGGCCGTCTCGACCGCCTCGGGAGCCGGCAGCGACGCATAGATCACCGTCCTCCCGCCGTTCGTGATGCGCGGATCGGCCAGCAGCCGCGCGAGCGTCCATGTCACGTCGCCCGCGCCGCCGGCCGTCGGATTATCGCCGGAATCGCTGATGAAATACGGCGTCACGCGACTGGCGACCGCCGCGTCCACCGCCTCGTCAAGCGTGCCGACCGGTGCGACGAACTCGAACTCGTCGCGCGCGTCCCAGTACGCCTGCGCCAGCTCCTGCGCGCCGGCCGCAACGGCCGCGCGATCATCGCCGGTCACCACGATCGCCGCATGGTTGCGCGGCTCGTCCGCCCACGCGTAGCCCACCCAGATCGCCGCGTCGAGCACGCCGTCGCGCGCCGCCACCTCGGAGACGCGCGCGTAGATCGACTTCGCCGGCTCCACGCGCGTCGACGTCTTCTCGCCCGGCAGCAGCACCGGCACCGGAATCCACGCCTTAAGCGGCCGGCCCTGGCCGGAAGCCAGCCGGTCGACCAGATTGCGCGCCGCCCGCTCCTTCGTCTCCAGCTCATCCTCGTGCGGGGCCATGCGATAGCAGGTGATCAGGTCTACGTCATGCGCAAAATCACGCGACACGTTGCCGTGCAGGTCCATCGACGCGCTCACCAGCACGTCCGGGCCGACCGCCTCACGCACGCGACGCAGCAGCACCTCCTCCGCATCGTCCATGCCCTCCACGGTCATCGCGCCGTGGATGTCGAACCACAGGCCGTCCAGCGGCGGCATCGCGCGCAAACGATCCACGATCTCGCCCGTCAGCGACTCGAACGCCTCCGCCGTGACGATGCCGCCCGGCAGCGCACGGCCCACCAGCGCCGGCCGCCAGTCCGCCGCCTCGCGCAGCGGCGAGCCGGGAGCCATGAACGGGTACGCGTCGAACACCTCGTCTCCGCGGCGCGGATGGAATGCGGCCGCGTCCGTGCGCGCCGGCGAGAACGTGCTCGCCTCGATCGCCAGACCCGCGATCGCGATCACCGGCTTGCGGCCGAGCGGCCCCCTGTGCGTGCTCTGCATGCCATCGTTCGCCATAGTAGAAAACCTCGCTTTCCAGCAGCCTCTTTGCAACAGCTGCATCGGCAGTGCATCCGCTGTCATCTTAGGCGAACATGCCGGTATGGAGTGTCGGGCGCGACGGGATCGAAGAGATGCGGCGAAACACTGGCGAAACCCGGCGGCGGCTGTTACCGTGGACACGGTGATTTTCGCGGCGCGGTACGGCCGCACGACGCACGACGCCCGGAACGTCGTGCATGACGACTGACTTGAGGTGGGGAATGTTCGATAAGCGGCTGTTTTCGCTCGCCGACGGCATCGGCCGGCTCGTCGCCGGCAAGGTGGCGCTGATGTGGCTGGGACTGCTCGCCAACGTCGCGTTCGTAGCGACGCTGGTGACGATGCTGTCCGATCTGCTGCGTCCGTTCGTGCCGGGCGCCGTGTCGGGCATGACGTCGGATGCGGCGTCGGGATCGGCGCAGGGGAGCGTTTCGGCCGCGACCACCGCGATCGACGCGATCGACGCGATGCTGCCGACGATCGGCGGCACGGCGGCAGGCCGTCTGCCATGGTATCTGCTCGCGCTCGCGCTGATCGCGGCCGTGCGGTACGCGACCACGCGCGGCGCGACCAGACTCGGCTTCGAGGCCGCCGAACGCGTCAAACTGTCGCTGCGCGAGAAGCTGTACCGCAAGATGCTCGCGCTCGGCCCCTCGTACGGTTCGCGCGTCAAAACCGCCGACGTGGTCCAATCCGCCGGCGAAGGCGTCGAACAGATCCAAAGCTTCTTCGAGCTGTTCCTGCCGCAGCTCTTCTACGCGGTGCTCGCGCCGCTCACCCTGTTCGTGGTGCTTCTGCCGGTCAACCTGCCGGGCGCCGTCACGCTGCTCGTATGCGCGCCGCTGATCGTGGTGATCGTGGGGCTCGTGGCCATGCGCGCGGCCCGCGTGTTCAAGAAATACTGGGGCAAATACACCGACATGGGCGCCGCGTTCCTCGACAACCTACAGGGCCTCGAAACGCTCAAGATCTTCGACGCCGACGAACGCGCCGCGCGCGACATGGACCGCAAGGCCGAGGAATTCCGCGTGATGACGATGAACGTGCTGCAGATCCAGCTGCGCTCGCTCACCGCGATGGACACGGTCGCCTACGGCGGCGCCGCAGCCGGCATCGGCGTCGCGGTCTGGCAGTTCGCCGCCGGCTCGCTCGGCCTGCCCGGCGCGATCATGATCGTGCTGCTGTCCGCCGACTTCTTCATCCCGCTGCGCCAGCTCGGCTCGTTCTTCCACGTCGCGATGAACGGCATGACCTCGACCAAGCGCATCTTCGCGCTGCTCGACGCGCCCGAACCGCAGCACGGCACCGAAACGCTCCCCGCCGACTCGGGAGCCCCGGTCGTCACGTTCGAACGCGTCGGCTTCACGTACGAGGATGCCGATGTTGTTGCGGATGATGGCAAGCCGGCCACGCCTGCCGGTGCCGAAAACGCTGGTGCCGGGTACATCGATGGTGTCGGGAAGGCCGGGGATGTGGCGTCCGGCACGTCGACCGTGCCCAGTGGAACCACGGACGTGACCTCTGCGCGCCCGGCGCTCGCCGACGCCACGTTCATGGCCAATCCCGGCCAGGTGACCGCCATCGTCGGCGTGTCCGGCTCGGGCAAGTCGACCGCGGCGGCGCTGCTGTCCGGCACGCTGACCGGCTACACCGGCTCGATCGCGCTGTTCGACTTCGCCGGACGCCACGAGATCCGCGACCTGACGGACGAATCGCTGATGCGTGCGGTCACCGTCGTCGGCGCGCGCAGCCACCTGTTCGCCGGCACGCTGCGCGACGATCTCGCAATGGCCATGACCGCCGGCCCGGACGAGTCCGCGATGTGGGACGCGCTGCGACGCGCCCGCATCGACGACTTCGTGCGATCGCACGGCGGGCTCGACATGACGATCGAGCCGGACGCGGCGAACCTGTCCGGCGGACAGCGCCAGCGCGTCGCGATCGCCCGCGCGCTGCTGCACGACAGTCCGGTGATCGTATTCGACGAGGCGACCAGCAGCGTCGACGCGGACAGCGAATCGCTGATCCTCGCGTCGATCCGCGAGCTCGCGGACGCCGGCAAGACGGTCATCATGATCACGCACCGCATGGCGAACGCGGCCGACGCGGACGCGATCGTCGTACTCGACCACGGGCATGTCGTCGAATCCGGCAGCCATGTCCGACTGCTCGCCGCCAACGGCACGTACGCGAGGCTGTTCCGCACCCAGCAGGCCGTCGAACAGGTCGGACGACGCGACGGCGCGGACGTTTCGGAAGATGCGGCCGATGCCGCGGATCCCGTCGCGAAGACGACGGCATCGGCTGCCGAGAGCGACCGTCATGCCGCGACGCACACGACGAAACGGGCGCGGAAGCCGCGCTCCAAAGCCGCTCGTACGGCAACAGCCGTCTCCGATACGGCCGGCGATTCCGCGACCGGCGACCGGACCCCGTCCGGTCCGGATGATGAGACTCGTTCCGCGAAGTCCGTGAGTTCCGCGAAGCAGCCGAACCGCGGCACCCGGCTCATTCCGCGCCTGCTGCACGAGGCGGCGCCGCTGTCGCGGTTCATGATCCTCGCCTGCGTGTGCGGCACGCTCGGCCACCTTGCGGCCACGTTCCTGCCGGTGTTCGGCACGATGGCGTTGTTCGCCGCCGCCGGCCACCCCGTGTGGGGCATGGGCGTGGCGCCGTCCGTCGTCGCGATGGCCGTGTGCGCGGTCGTGCGCGGACTCATGCGCTACGCCGAACAGTTCATGAACCACAACGTCGCCTTCCGCCTGCTCGCCCTGTTCCGAGCCAAGGCGTTCGCCGCGCTGCGCCGGCTCGCCCCCGCCAAGCTCGACGGCAAGGGCAAGGGCGACCTGATCGCCCTGATCACCACCGACGTGGAGATGCTCGAGATCTTCTTCGCACACACCATCTCCCCGGTCGTCATCGCCCTGTCCACCAGTGTGATCTACACGCTCGCGCTGCTGGCGCTCGACCCGTGGTCCGCGCTGCTGCTCGTCGCGGCCCACCTGACGGTCGGCGTGCTGCTGCCATGGCTGTTCGCGCGCGGCGTGCACGGCATCGGCGACGGGCTGCGCAAAGCGGCGTCCGCGCTTGATAATCAGGTGCTCGACGGCATGCGCGGCATCGGCGAGATCATCCGATTCGGTGCGGGGGAGCGGCGCGTGACCGACATCGTCGAACGCACTCGCGACCTGTGGGCCCGCCGGGCGAAGCTCAGTCGCATCAACGGGCATTATGCGGGCGTAGGCGGCGTGCTGGTGCTCGTGTTCACCGCCGTCGCGGCGCTGCTGGCGGTCGCTGGCGCGGCCGGCATCGTCGGCGTTTCCGGTTCGACGGGGACTGCGGGTGTGCTTATGGGAGCCCCGAAGCTGGTCGTCGCCGTCGTGCTCATCGCCAGCTCGTTCGGCCCGACGCTCGCGCTCGCCGCGCTGCCGGCGAACCTGACGAACACGTTCGCGGCCGCGCGCCGACTGTTCTCGCTGATGGACGAGGCTCCGGCCGTCACGGAGACCGGCATCGACCGGCCCGCATACGACGGCATGGCGCTCGACCATGTCACGTTCGCCTATCCGGCGGTCATGACTGGTGGGGACGACGATGGCGAGCGTCTCCGCACGACGAGTGAAGCCGGCCCGACCTCTGTTTCCGCCGGTTCGCCCACTGCGGACGGACATGCCGTCGTGACGCCGTCTGCCACAGCCTCGGCCACGGTGCTCGACGACGTGTCGCTCGACGTGCCCCGCACCGGCATCCTCGGCATTCAGGGGCCGTCCGGGCGCGGCAAATCCACCATGCTCAAACTGCTCATGCGCTACTGGGATCCGCAGTCCGGCCGAGTCACGCTCTCCGGCGAGCCGTTGCCGCGAGTCGACGCGCACCACCGCCGGCGCGTCCAGACCATGATGAGCCAGGAGACCGCCCTGTTCGACGGCACGATCCGCGACAACCTGCTCATCGCCCTGCCTGAAGCCGGGGCGATGGACGCGGCCGCGCCGGTCGCGACGCCAGAGACCGATGCCGGCGAGCGTCGCGCGTCGGCCGTTGGTGGAGCCTCGGCGGCTGATGCGCCGACGGCGGGAATGCCGTCCGTCGATGATCTGCTGCGCGAGGCGTGCCGCAAGGCGTCCGTGCTCGACTTGATCGACTCGCTGCCGGCAGGGCTCGACACACCGGTCGGCGAGCTCGGCGACCGACTGTCCGAAGGCGAACGACAGCGCATCGGACTGGCCCGCATCTTCCTCAGGCAGGCCGATCTTGTGCTGTTCGACGAGCCGACCAGCCGTCTCGACGCGCTCAACGAGGCGGTGATCCTCCAGTCGATCAACGCGCTCGCCGGCGAACGGGACGCAGCCATCGTGCTCGTCTCCCACCGCGAATCCGCCATGCGCATCGCCGACCGCATCGTCGCCGCCTGACGTTTCACTGTCGTCGGGCGGTCCGTCGTCGTCGTCGGACGGTCCGTCGTCGCTCAGTCCGCCGACACGTCATTGATATACTGGTGTATCATAGTCACCGCAAGTGATACACTGGTGTATCAATAACGAACGAACCAGGCAAGGACGACGGTACGACATGACCACCATGACAAACGCGACAACCACGGCGACGGATGCGGCGAACGCGGCGAACGCGACGCTTTGGACGACTGCAACGATTGATACGAACGGGAAGACCACTTCGAGCACGGCGTCCGCCATGACGTCGTCGACGGCCGCAGCATCCCCGACGGCGATCCCGCCGTCCGCGCGCCGCCCGTTCCGCTGGCCCGCGCTGCTCACCGAAACCGGCCGCGGCATCGCCTACGGTGGCGACTACAACCCCGACCAGTGGCCCGAAGAGGTCTGGGACGACGACATCCGCCTGATGAAGCAGGCCCGGGTCAACACCGTGGCCCTCGGCATCTTCAGCTGGGCACGCATCCAACCAACGGAACACACGTGGGACTTCGGCTGGCTCGACCGCATCATCGGCAAGCTCGGCGAGACCGGCATCGCCGTCGACCTCGCCTCCGCCACCGCCAGCGCGCCCATGTGGCTGTACGAGACCCACCCCGAAATTCTGCCGCGCGACCGGTACGGCCACGTCGTCAACCCCGGCTCACGCCAGTCGTGGCGGCCCACCAGCCCCGTGTTCAAACGGTACGCACTCGACCTGTGCCGTCGCCTCGCCGAACGATACGGCGACAACCCGGCCGTCACCGCATGGCATATGGGCAACGAGTACGGCTGGAACAACCGCAACGACTACTCCGACGACTCGCTCGCCGCGTTCCGCCGGTGGTGCGAGGCCAAGTACGGCACCATCGACATGCTCAACGAGGCGTGGGGCACCGCGTTCTGGTCGCAGCACGTCAACTCGTTCGACGAGATCCTCCTGCCGTACCACATGGGCGGCGACTCGATGGTCAACCCCGCCCAACAGCTCGACTTCACCCGTTTCGGCAACGACATGCTCCTCGACTTCTACAAGGCCGAACGCGACGCGATCGAGGCGGTCTGCCCCGACAAGCCGTTCACCACGAACTTCATGGTCTCCACCGACCAGTGTTCGATGGACTACGCGAAATGGGCGAACGAAGTCGACTTCGTCTCCAACGACCACTATTTCCACGAAGGCGAATCGCATCTCGA
This sequence comes from Bifidobacterium amazonense, assembly GCF_018555435.2. Lineage (GTDB taxonomy): Bacteria > Actinomycetota > Actinomycetes > Actinomycetales > Bifidobacteriaceae > Bifidobacterium > Bifidobacterium amazonense. The sequence goes on along the minus strand of NZ_JAFEJT020000010.1, from coordinate 5,681 downwards.
CGAACTCGCCTGCTCAGACGCGCTCATGGACTCGTTCGCGCTCGGCAAGCCGTGGTATGTGATGGAGCATTCCACGTCCGCCGTGCAATGGAAGCCGCTCAACGCGCGCAAACGCGGTGGCGAGCTGATGCGCGACTCGCTCGCCCACATCGCGATGGGCGCCGACGCGATCAACTTCTTCCAATGGCGGCAGTCCGAGGCCGGCGCGGAGGCGTTTCACTCGGCGATGGTCCCGCACGCCGGCGAGGACAGCGCCGTATACCGCGGCGTGTGCGAGCTCGGCGAGGCGCTGCGCACGCTGTCCGACGCGGGTGTGCAGGGTACCGGACTGCGCCGCTCGCGCACCGCGATCCTGTTCCACGCCGAATCCGAATGGGCCACGTGGAGCCAGACCCTGCCGAGCATGAGGCTCAGCCACTGGCACGACGTGCGCGACTGGTACCGTGCGTTCCTCGACGCGGGGAAGCGTGCCGACGTGACGCCCCTTGCCTACGACTGGAATGGATACGAGACGATCGTGCTGCCGACCGTGCTCATGATGTCCGACGACGACGTGCGCCGCATCGCGGCGTTCGTTAGGGACGGCGGCCGAGCGATCGTCGGATACGCGACCGGACTCGTCGACGACCGGTTCCACGTCGGACTCGGCGGCTACCCGGGCGCCGGCGGCGGACTGCTGCGCGACATGCTCGGTGTGCGCGGCGAGGAGTTCAACATCCTCGGCGGCGAGGCCGACGGGGAACCGGACGAGATCACACTTACGAACGGGATGACGACACGCCTGTGGCAGAACGACGTGACGTCAGTCGCGCCCGACGCGTCTGTGGTCGCCTCGTATGCCGGGCCGGACGCCGCCGACTGGGAGCTGGACGGCACACCCGCGATCGTGAGGCATCCGTACGGCAAGGGCGAGGCGATCTACGTCGGCTGTGATCTGAAACGTGGCGACATCGCGCGGCTGCTGGCGGAACTGGGCGTGGTCGGCGTGGCCGGTACGGAAACCGATCCGCGCATCATCCATACCGTGCGGGAATCCGACACGGTCCGTTTCGACTTCTACCTCAACCGCAGCCGCGACCATGTCGCGGTGAACGGCATCGCCGGCGAGATGATCGTCGCGCAACGCGTTGATGCCGCCAGCGGCGCGTCAGACGCCTGCGCAATCGGCCGCAATGGCATACTGGTCACCAGGACCAACGTCACCAAGACCAGCCGCAAGTAGGCGCACGGCACAAGCGAGGAGAGCACCATGGCAGACACGACCAAAGCGGACAAGAAGCGCGTCACGCTGCGCGACGTCGCCCAGGCCGCCGGCGTGTCGCTCAAAACCGCGTCGAACGTGATCAACGGCAACGGGCGCATGAGCGGCGAGACGCGAGCCCGCGTCGAACAGGTCATCAAGGACCTCGGCTACCGGGTCAACGTGGCCGCACGCAACCTCAACCGCGACCACACCGGCTTCATCACGCTCGCCGTGCCGTCGCTGACCGCCCCCTACCTCGCCGAACTCGCCAACCGCATCATCGACGCGGCCCGCCAGCACGACTACCTCGTCTACGTGACCACCTACGCGGAAGGCTCCGCCAAAGGCGCGCGCGACCTGCTGCGCAACTTCAACTCCACCGTCTCGGACGGCATGATCCTGTCCATGAGCGAGGTCGAGGACATCACACCCGAAGACCTCGCCGTCGACTTCCCGCTCGTCGTGGTGGGTGCGCGCACCACTTGGGGCGTCGCCGACCACGTCACCCCCGACGACACGGCCGCGGCGGCCACCGCCGCCGGATACCTGTACGACCACGGCTCCAGCCGGCTCGCCGTGGTGGGCGCGCGCGACGACTACGACGAGGCCGCGCTGCTGGGCGCCGTCGAAGGCAACGCACAGCTACGACTGCGCGGATTCATCGAGGAGACGCACCGGCGCGGCATGGCCGTCGACCCGAGGCTCATCGGCTACACCGGGCAGGATTGGACGATCGGCTCCGGCGCACGCGTCACGCAGCGGCTCATCGACTCTGGCGTCCCGTTCGACGGCGTGGTCGCGCTCAACGACCAGCTCGCCATCGGCACGATCGCCAGCCTGCGCGCCAACGCGATCGACATCCCGAACCAAGTGCAGGTGATCGGCTTCGACAACATCGAAGAGGCCGAATACCTGCAGATTCCGCTCACCACCATGGATTCGCGACTCGAATGGACCGCGCCCGCCGCCGTCGAACGCATCCTCGGACGCATTCGCGGCGACGTCGACCGGCCCGAGCTGCTCACCACCCGCAGTGAGGTCATCCCGCGCGCCACCACGCGCTGAACGGGCGTGTATTGTGGCTTGCAGGACCAACGACGCAACAACGGCGCCATCCAGGTAACGTAACCCAAACCAAGGAGCAAGCCATGACGACCATCCCGAACATCCCCCTCAACGACGGCAACGCGATCCCGCAGATCGGCCTCGGCGTGCTGCGCATCGACGACGACGGCGTAGTGCCCGTCGTCGAATCGGCGCTCGCCGCCGGCTACCGTCACATCGACGGCGCCGCCGGCTACAACAACGAAGGCGGCGTCGGCCGCGCGCTCGCCGCCACCGGATACAACACGGGCTCGCAGCGCGAAACCTTGTGGCTGACCACCAAACTCAAGGACTCCGAACAGGGCTACGACTCCGCCCGCCGCGCCTTCGACCGCCAGCTTGGCCTGCTGCAGGTCGACTATGTGGACATGTACATGCTCCACTGGCCCACCCCGTTCAACTGGCGCAGCGGCGAAACCTGGAAGGCGTTCGACGAGTTCCGCGCCGAAGGCCGCGTGAAGACGCTCGGCGTGTGCAACTTCCTGCCCGAGCACCTCGAACGGCTGCATCGGGAGACCGGCGAATGGCCGGCCATCGACCAGATCGAACTGCACCCCACCTGGCAGCAGCGCGAAGTCGTCGCGTTCTGCAAGGAGCACGGCATCGCCGTCGAAGCATACTCGCCGATGGCCCGCGGCGCCGACCTCAACGCCGGCGACGGCACGATCGCACGCATCGCCGCCGCGCACGGCGTCACCGAAGCGCAGGTGATCCTGCGCTGGCACATCGAAAACGGCACGATCATCATCCCCAAGTCCGTGCATGCCGACCGCCAGAAGCAGAACCTCGACCTGTTCGGCTTCGCGCTTACTCCGGACGAGCACGCCGCGATCGATGCGCTCGACGGCCCCACCCGCGCCGGCCACGATCCGATGACCTTCACCTACGCCTGATCCGCCACTATCGTGTCGGGGCCAAACCGAAGCGTTTCTGCTCTCTTGGCTTCCCTTGCTAGGGGGGGCTGTCACGTGACTGAGGGGTGGTCATATCCGGCGCATTACGTCCGGCCAATGTGTCGGCTGCACCGGCGTGTTGTCGGTGCCGTCGCCCGCCAGTAAGGAGTCCGGTCATGCCCAGCCGTCGCCCGCATCGCGGTTCGCAGCCGACCCACTTCCGTGCGCGTCGCTTCGACGTGAACAGTCCGGGCGGGCGACTGATCACGCTGCTCACGCTCGCGGCGGTCGCCGGCGTGGCCGTCGGGCTGGTCCTGCCGCATGTGAGCCCGACCGTCGGACAGATCACCGGACTGTACACGGCCAGCGGACCCGCGGCCGACGCGCTTGCGGCGCTCGCCGTCGATGACGCTCCCAGCACGGCCGGCTATGACCGTGACCTGTTCGGCTACCGGCAGACCGATGACGACGGCAACGGTTGCGACATCCGCGAGGACATCCTCGCCCGCGACCTGACCGACGTGACCTACCGGTCGGCCGGCGGCTGCCAGGTCCAGTCCGGCACGCTCGACGATCCGTACACCGGGCAGACCATACGGTTCGAGCGGGGGCGCGACACCAGCTCGGCCGTGCAGATCGACCACGTCGTCGCACTCGAGAACGCGTGGCAGTCCGGGGCGCGCGATTGGGATGCGGCCACGCGAATGCGGTTCGGCAACGATCCTGCCAATCTGCTCGCCGTCGACGGGCCGGCCAACCAGGACAAGGGGTCCGCGTCCGCCGCATACTGGCTGCCCACCAACGCCGACTACCGCTGCGAGTACGTGGCACGGCAGATCGGCGTCAAAACCGCGTACGGGCTCACCGTCACCACCGCGGAGCGCCGGGCCATGCAGGCCGTGTTGCGTGCCTGCCCCGCGCAGGAGCTGTCATAGCCGGTAAGTGAAGCTGGCGGAGCCTCGGCCCCCCTCACTGAGGGGGCTGTCGAGCGTAGCTCGACTGGGGGAGCTCCGCGGCCGCAAGGCCGCCGATAAACAGGCATCGCGCGCAGCGCGATTCCGAGGCCATGCGGACGCATCGGCAACACCCATATACGACAAGATGCGAAAAACAGTGAGCATCGGAATACATGCGTAGCCAGAATTCTCGCCCGGTCCACTTGGGTGTTGACCAGATGTAACATTGCGCCGCTATAACGGGGCGCGGAATGGAAGAGAATACTGCAGCGCGCGCACACAGCGCAGCGAATACCAACGATACGAACACCAACACGAACCCCGACGCCACCGGCACCCAGGGCGACCCCGCCGAGCATCCACTCGCCGAACTCGACATCGAACGGGAGCACGTCGCCGAACAACAGCGCGCCCGCGGCTCCAAACGCACCAACGGGCGCAAGGGGCACGCGCTCGCCTCGATCCTCGGTCCCGCGTTCGTGGCGGCCGTCGCCTACGTGGACCCGGGCAACGTGGCCGCCAACATCACCTCCGGCGCACGATACGGATACCTGCTCGTGTGGGTGCTCGTGCTCGCCAACGCGATGAGCGTGCTCATCCAATACCAGTCCGCGAAACTCGGCATCGTCACCGGCAAATCCCTGCCGGAGCTGCTCGGCGAGCGCATGAGCGACGCCGGCCGGTTCATGTTCTTTATGCAGGCGGAGGTGATCGCTATCGCCACCGATCTGGCGGAGGTGATCGGCGGGGCCATCGCGCTCAACCTGCTGTTCGGCATGCACCTGTTCGTGGGCGGTCTGGTGATCGGCGCGATCTCCACCGTGCTCCTGTGGTTCCAAGGCGGCAAGACGCATCGTCTGTTCGAGAAGATCGTGATCGCGTTGCTGTTGGTCATCACGTTCGGCTTTGTGTTCGGCCTGTTCATCGCGCCGCCGGACCCGGGCGAGGTGCTGCGCGGCCTGATTCCGCACTTCACCACCACCGATTCGGTGCTCATGGCCTCATCGATGCTGGGCGCGACCGTGATGCCGCACGCCATCTACCTGCATTCGACGCTCGTCAACGACCATTACGGGCCGGGGGAGAAGAAGCCGAGCGTGCGCCAGCTGCTCCACGGGTCGAAGATCGACGTGGCGTGGGCGCTGCTGCTGGCCGGCACGGTGAACGTGGTGCTGCTCATCATCGCCGCGAATTCCTTGTACGGCATGAAAGGCACCGATTCGATCGAAGGCGCGCAGCATGCGATCGTGAGCGTGCTCGGGCCGGTCGTGGGCACGATCTTCTCGATCGGGCTTCTGGCCTCGAGCTTGAGCTCCACGTCGGTCGGCACGTATGCCGGTTCGGAGATCATGCACGGCCTGCTGCGCATCAAGGCCCCGATGTGGGCGTGCCGTGTGGTTACGCTCGTGCCGGCGCTGATCGTGCTGTGGTTCGCGCCGAACCCCACGCAGGCGCTGGTGGTCGGTCAGGTGATCCTCTCGATCG